>NZ_OY782767.1:691100-1036651 GCF_963678245.1 uncultured Sunxiuqinia sp. | reverse complement strand
AACTTTTATTAAAATCAGACAATCCAGAATATGAAGCTTATTTTATCGACTCGAATTCCGTACTTGAGCTTTGGCGGGCAAAAGGTGTTTTAAGCTTTGAATTACCGAAACTGGAAGCTTATGGTACTAAGCACATCTCTGCGGTGCTGGATGAAATGAAGCAAGAAATCAGGAAGCTGAGTAAATCCTGAGTTTCGCCCGTGTTAACTCTTTCTTAGGCCTGACAATTTTAATTAAATTATGTCATTCAAATTTTGTAAATTGCGCCACTCAAAATCAGAACACTATGGGTCTATTCGGATCATTTACTAAATCAAAAAAGGAAAGCCTGGATCAGGGATTGTCAAAAACTAAGGAAAATGTTTTCAAAAAATTGGGTCGAGCCATTGCAGGCAAATCTAAAGTTGATGACGAAGTCCTTGATAATCTGGAAGAAGTGTTAATTACTTCGGATGTTGGCGTTGATACAACCCTAAAGATTATTAGGCGCATTGAAGAACGGGTTTCAAAAGATAAGTATTTTGGTGTTGATGAACTCAATACCCTATTGAAAGAAGAAATTGCTGCCTTGTTGGAAGAAAATAACACGGTAGACGAAGCGGATTTTAACCTTCCAGCGACCCATACTCCTCATGTGATTATGGTTGTTGGGGTGAATGGGGTTGGAAAAACAACGACCATTGGTAAATTGGCTTATAATTTTAAAAAAGCTGGTAAAAAGGTTGTTTTAGGTGCTGCGGATACTTTTCGTGCTGCTGCTATCGATCAGCTTGAAATTTGGGCTCAACGGGTCGATGTTCCCTTGGTAAAACAGAGTATGGGCTCTGATCCGGCATCGGTGGCTTATGATACAGTGGCGTCAGCTAAAGCTCAAGGTGCTGATGTGGCCATTATTGATACTGCTGGTCGCTTGCACAACAAAATAAATCTGATGAATGAGTTGTCTAAAATCAAAAAAGTAATGCAGAAAATTGTGCCTGATGCTCCGCATGAAGTTTTACTGATTTTAGATGGTTCTACCGGACAAAACGCTTTTGAACAAGCCAAACAATTTACCAAAGCTACAGAAGTTTCTGCCTTGGCACTGACAAAGCTTGATGGAACAGCTAAAGGGGGCGTGGTAATTGGTATTTCTGACCAATTTAAAATTCCTGTTAAATACATTGGTATTGGCGAAAAAATGGAAGACCTTCAAATTTTCCGTGGAAAAGAGTTCGTAGATTCATTGTTTTCATAACAACGTCATACCCCTTAAAAAGGTTATGTTGAAGTTGTTTCAGCATCTGTTGTTAAAAGAGATCCCGAAATAAGTTTTGGAGAAATTGATTTCGCGTGGAAATATACAAAACCACTGTGGATATTGTTTGTTGTAGGGTAGGAAAAAACAGAGATATAAAAATGAAAAGAGGAAAAGTAAATATTACCACCTTAGGATGTTCGAAAAACCTGGTTGACTCCGAAATGTTATTGAGTCAACTGGACTTGAATGGTTTTAAGGTTGTTCATGATAGTGAAGATGATGATGCCAATATTGTTATTTTAAATACTTGTGGTTTCATTATGGATGCCAAAGAGGAATCGATCAACTCGATTTTAAGCCACGTGGAAGCTCGTAAGAAAGGCAAGCTGAATAAGCTTTTGGTTATGGGATGCTTGTCGGCTCGTTATAAAGAAGACCTACAAAAGGAAATTCCCGAAGTAGATAAATATTACGGTAAATTCGACTATAAAGAAATTATCAAAGACCTGAATGCAGACTTTTTTGAGCAAAAGATGTATCACCGAGTGCGAACTACACCAACTCATTTTTCATACCTGAAAATTAGTGAAGGCTGTAATCGCCACTGTTCTTTTTGTGCCATTCCGCAATTTACAGGCATTCACAAATCCCGTAGCATCGATAGTTTGGTTGAAGAAACTAAAAATCTGGTTGAAGGCGGTACCAAGGAATTGCTGGTTATTGCTCAGGATTTATCGTACTACGGAATCGATATGTATGGCGAAAGTAAGCTGGCCGAACTGATAGACCAACTGGCAGATGTTCATGGATTAGAATGGATTCGTTTGCATTACGCTTACCCGTCAAAATTCCCGATGGACTTGCTAAAGGTTATCCGCGAACGGAAAAATGTTGCAAGCTATTTAGATTTGCCACTTCAGCACATTAGCGACCCCATGTTGGGACGTATGCGCCGAAAAATAACCAAACAGGAAACCATTGACCTGATTGAAAAAATAAGGGAAGAAGTACCGGGAATAGCCTTGCGAACAACATTTCTGGTTGGGCATCCGGGTGAGACTGATGAGGATTTTGAGGAATTGAAAGCCTTTGTAAAAGAGCAGAAATTCGACCGCATGGGTGTTTTTGCATATTCTAATGAAGACGATACTTATGCGTTTAAAATGTACACGGATGATGTTCCTGAAGATGTAAAACAAGCACGTGCCGCTGAACTCATGGAGATTCAGCAGGGAATATCGGAGGAATTGAATACAAAGAAGATTGGACAGGTTTTAAATGTTTTGGTTGACCGGGAGGAAGCTGACTACTTTGTTGGCCGCAGTGAATATGATTCTCCGGAAGTCGATGGTGAAGTATTGGTTGAAAAAAATGACAGCATTAAAATTGGCAATTTTTATCAAGTGAGTATTACGGATTCTACTGAATTTGACTTGATCGGGAACCTAGCCTGAGCATAAGTCAGCTTGATTTTTTTAGTGTAAAAACCTGCTGTGGCTAAAAATGAAAGCGGTATGAAGCCAATTTCTGGCGCCATAGCTTGAATTATTTTATGACGGGAATAATAATCAGCCTGAAAATTTTTATCTTTCAGTTCTAAATGAAGGTTACTTACTGAGCTTGGATTCATTGAATTCAGGCTTAAATTTTTTATTGAATGAAAAGATTTTTAAGGTCTGTTCAAACGTTTTTTCCTTTTTTGCACGATCTCCGTTTTAATCTCAAGTTTATTTGGATTAAAGGATTTAAATCTCCTTCCGAAAAAGATTTCAATGCGTTGAAGTTGTTTAATCCCAGGGCTGATCAGGTTTTTCTTGATGTCGGTGCAAATCGTGGAGAAGCTATCTTATCGATGCTGATTGAAAAGCGATTGTCCAATAAAATCATCGCTTTTGAACCCAATCCTTGGGTTTTCAAAAAGATTGAGGGTAATCCAATCATTTCGAAGGAACGTTTGAAATTACATAATGTTGGACTGGGAAGTAAAAATGAAGACCTCACCTTGTTTGTGCCTTTTTATCGACGTTGGATGTTTGATGGGCTCTCGTCTTTTCACTATGAGGAAGCCAGAGATTGGCTAAGGGACAGGCTTTGGAAGTTCCGCGACAAAGACCTTTTAATAAAAAAAATGACTTGTCAGGTTCGGAAGTTGGATGATTTTCAATTTAATCCTTACTTTGTTAAGATTGATGTGCAAGGTCATGAGCTGGAAGTATTAAAAGGAGGCATCGAGACATTGAAGAGCCATCACCCCGTCTTGCTAATTGAAAGTATCACCGAAGAAATTATGCAGTTTTTAAAACCGTTCGGATACCAGTTTTATGCTTTCGAAAATCGAGAATTTAGTTTAGGTATAGGCACATTAAATACCTTCTGTATAACTGCAGAGAAATATCAGACTTTTAGAAAATAGTTAATCGTCAGAATGCATTTCGAGTACCTCTTCACCAAAACGAATGCAGGCCTGTTCCACTTCCGGTTGAGTCTTGGAAAACATTTTACAGCCAATAACATGGGTTTCAGCATTAAACGCATGCTTTTGTTTTAGCTTCTCCGGTGTGCCGAGCTGTTCAAACATGTCTAGCATTGCATCAACCCGCACCGTTTCATCCTGGTATTCTTGATCTTGATAATAATAAGCTAAAAAAACAGGCTTTTTTACGCGGCTAAATAGCTTTTCATTCATAGTTGTTTCAACTAACTGTTGTAGGTAAACAGTCGCTTCCATGCGGTAAAAGCAATTCCAGTATTTGCATTCTTCGTCTTCCAAGTTTTCGTTCACATAGCGATATTTTCCATCATTAACTTTCCGACCAATTTGTAAGCCCCATGGCTTTGACAAAAGGAATGCAGCAGAATTATTAATCTGAATATTGGGCGACAGAAGAACTAACGCTTCCATCATTTCAGGGAATTCTGCCGCTAATTTCAATGACAATGTTCCTCCGGTAGAGGTACTCATGATAACAACCTTTTCACCCAGGAGATTCGCAATCAGAAGGGCTTCTTTTGCCGATTCGTACAGCCGGTCAGGTGTCATATCTAGTAGGGGCTCCGGAACATCGAGCCCATGAGATGCAAGCCGGGGAATGTAAGCATTAGCATCAAAATGATCAGCAAAATTGATGTGAGTTGGTTGGCCTTCATAGCCTGATGCCGAAAAACCATGAAGATAAAGTAAACAGTAGTTTGTTTTATTCTTTAAACTATCGTTTGCCCAAACAACACGTGATTCATTATTGGGCTTCACCGGAAGTTTATGTTCTTTTTCACGCAAAAAGGCTTCAACTCCATCAATTGAAAGGTTAAGCTCCTTCATATTATTGTTATACGTTGGTGCATCTGGTTTTGGGCCTGCCCAGTAGATGAACACGGCGAACAGAATAAATGCGATAACGATGCGAAAAAGCTTTCCCATAATTGAATTTTTTATTCGTTGTAAAATTAATTGTTTTGATGAATTAATCGTTATTATGGCTTTTGTCAAACCTCTCAACGTTGTTTGTTTGATTCATTTAATTCCCTGATCATTCCTAATCAGCAATTGGTTGTATTTTACAGATAAACTTGAGATTTCATAATCGCTATTCTATTGTTTCATGAGATTGGGCAACGAAAGGATTGAATTCAAAAATAAAAAGAACAGCTTTAAATCATTCATTAAAACTTGAAAACCTTATAAACATTAGAAAGAGATGGTTTGTTAATCTACAAACATTATTTTTACAAGACCATTTCAATCGAACTACCAAATATGGATAAATTTTCGCAAGTAGGTAATCAAGAGGTTGCCGCTGTTGAAGAACTCTACCAGGATTATATAAATGATCCTGAAAGCGTAGAAGAAAGCTGGAGACATTTTTTTAAAGGCTACGAATTAGCCCGAACAAATTATAAATCAAGTAAATTCCAGGGAAGCCAGCACATTGATAAGGAATTTGCAATCCTTAACCTTATTCATGGGTATCGCCAACGAGGCCATCTATTTACCAAGACAAACCCCGTTCGTGCTCGTAGAGAGTACTTCCCAACACTCGCCATTGAAAACTTCGGACTCGAAGAGAGTGATTTGGAAAAGGAATTTCAAGCAGGAAATAACATCGGTATTGGCCTGGCAAAATTGAAAGATATTATTGCCCATTTGGAGGCTACTTATTGTAATTCAATTGGTGTTGAATATGTTTTTATGCGCCATCCGGAAGTGGTTTCCTGGCTTCAAAAGAAAATGGAAGCCTCTAAAAATTCGCAGGAGTTTACCGCTGAGATGAAAAAGCATATCTTTTATCATTTAAAGTTGGCGGTTGGCTTTGAAAGTTATATTCATAAAAAATTCGTAGGACAAAAACGTTTTTCACTCGAAGGGGCTGAATCATTAATTCCGGCATTGGATGCCGTTATTGAACAAGGCGCAGAACTGGGAATTCGTGAATTTGTGATTGGCATGGCACACCGTGGCCGATTGAATATTCTGGCCAACATCATGAATAAGCCTTACGAGTACATTTTTAAGGAATTTTATGGTACCGAATATGAAGAAGACATCTCGCTTGGCGATGTGAAATATCACTTAGGATTCGAAAATGAGGTGACGTCAGATTATGGCAAAAAGGTGAAGTTGAGCCTGATGCCTAATCCTTCACACCTGGAAGCGGTGGCGCCACTGGTTCAAGGGCTGACTCGCTCACGAATCGATTCATTGTATGATGGAGATGTGGATTCAGTTGCTCCAATTGTCATCCATGGCGATGCTGCGATTGCCGCTCAGGGAGTTGTTTATGAAGTTGTTCAAATGGCTAACCTGAAAGGATATAAAACCGGAGGTACCATTCACCTGGTCATTAATAACCAGGTTGGTTTTACCACCAATTACCTGGATGCCAGATCGAGTACTTACTGTACCGATATTGCAAAAGTTACCCGTTCGCCGGTTTTTCATGTCAATGGCGATGATGTTGAATCGTTAATTTACACCATTAAATTGGCTATGGAGTTCAGGCAGGAGTTTAATTCGGATGTCTTTATCGATATTTTGTGCTACCGAAAATATGGACACAACGAAGGTGATGAGCCTCGTTTTACCCAACCCTTACTTTATAAGGAAATTTCGAACCATAAAAATCCAAGAGATATTTATGCAGAGCAGTTAATTCAACAAGGCATTTACTCATCAAAGGAAGTGAAGAGCGAAATTAAAGCTTTCGATGATTTGATGAATTCAAAATACAAAGATTCAGAAGAGATTGAGAAACTGAAGATTAAGCAGTTTCTGGTAGACGAATATGAGCCATTCGAAAAAATTACAGAAGCCAATTTTTGTCAGGTGGTGAAAACCGGTGTCGATAAAGAAAAATTGCTTGAACTTGCCGAAAAAATTAATTCAATCCCTAAAGGACGAAAGTTCTTCAGTAAAATAAACCGAATCTTATCTGATCGCCGTCAGATGATCTTGGACGACCGGATTGATTGGGGAATGGCCGAACTACTGGCCTATGGTACTTTGGTTTCCGAAGGTCATCCGGTGCGTATTAGCGGACAGGATTGTGAGCGGGGGACATTTGCTCATAGGCATGCCGTTTTTGTTTATGAGGATGGTGATGGAAAATATTTCCCTTTGAAACATCTTGCCAAGGATCAAGCTCCTTTTCATATTTACAATTCGTTGCTATCAGAATATGGTGTGATGGGCTTTGAATATGGTTACGCTATGGCTCAGCCTGATGCATTGACAGTATGGGAAGCACAATTTGGAGACTTTCATAATGTTGCTCAGGTCATTGTTGATCAGTACATCACATCGGCTATTGAAAAGTGGGGATTGCATAATAATCTGGTTCTTTACCTGCCACATGGCTACGAAGGACAGGGACCCGAGCACTCCAGTGGACGGATTGAGCGCTTTTTGGCGCAGGCTGCCAATAACAACATGCAAGTGGTGGTGCCTACAAATCCGGCCAACATGTTTCACCTGATCCGCCGACATCTTAAATGGAATATACGCGTGCCATTAATTGTGTTTACACCCAAAAGTCTGTTACGTCATCCAATGGTTAATTCCACCATGGAAGAGTTGAGTAGCGGTCATTTTCAGGAAATAATCGACGATAAACTCGTCAGCGCAGGAGAGGTCAAGCAATTGGTATTTACCTCGGGACGGTTATATTACGACTTGATTAAAAAACGAGTGGATACGGGAGACAGCACAACCGTGATTGTGCGATTGGAGCAGATATTCCCATTGCCGGTTAATCAGATTGACGACATGCTGGCTAAATACAACAAAGCGGAACGTATTATTTGGGCGCAGGACGAACCGGCCAATATGGGTGCATGGCCATTTCTTTCCAGAAAACTAAGCCACATTCCATTCGAAGTTGTTGCTCGTTCAGAAAGTGCCAGCCCCGCAGGCGGTTTGATGAAGCAGCACAACCTGAGATTAAATAAGCTCCTGACAAAAATATTTAGTGAAGAAGAACTAGCAAAAGCATAAAAAAATCATGATCATTGAAGTAAAAGTACCTACACCCGGAGAATCAATTACAGAAGTTGAGTTAGGGAAATGGTTAGTCGAAGATGGTTCTGTTGTTGATAAAGATGATGAGATCGCCGAGATTGAATCAGACAAAGCAACATTGACCCTCGTTGCAGAGGAAGCCGGAAAAGTTAGCTTTAAAGCTGAAGAAGGAGATACAATTGAAGTGGGGGCAGTTGCCTGCACCATCGATACTTCGGAAAAGCCCGAAGAAAGTTCAAAAGAAGAACCTGATTTGGATAAAACAGAAAAGGACGAAAGCTCTAAAAAAGAGAAACAAGAGGATAAAAAAGATGAGACTAAGTCAAAAGAGTCGAAGTCTGAAACGAAGCAGAGTAGCGAAGATCAATCGCATGTAAAAACAACTTCTGTCGCTAAAAAGATGATGGAAGAGAATAACCTCTCACTCGACGATGTGCTAAATGGCTTAAAGCGTATTTCTAAAAAAGAGATTGAAGCAGTAATGGAGCTTCCTGCCGGAGGAGACGATGCTTCACCCAAAAAGAGATTCTCGCGTGAAGAGGAACGAAGTAAAATGAGCTCTTTACGCCGGAAACTGAGCGAACGACTGGTGGCGGTAAAAAACGACACTGCCATGCTCACAACGTTTAACGAAGTTGATATGAGCCGTGTTATGCAGTTGCGCAAGAAATATCAGAATCGCTTTATTGAAAAGCATGGTTTCAAGCTTGGCTTTATGGGATTTTTCACCAAAGCAGCCGCTGCTGCTATGAATTTTCATCCGGCTATCAATTCAATGATTGATGGGAATGAAATTGTAAGTCCACAGTTTGTTGATGTAGGTATTGCTGTTCAAACTCCAAAAGGGCTGATGGTTCCCATTATTCGTAATACCGAAAGTAAATCTGTTCCGGAGATCGAAAAAGACCTCAAAGACTTGGCAGAAAAAGCCCGTAACAAGAAAATCTCGGTTGAAGAGTTAACGGGCGGAACATTTACCATTACCAATGGCGGAACGTTTGGTTCGTTGCTGTCAACGCCAATTATCAATCCGCCACAGTCGGCTATTCTTGGTATGCACAACATTGTGGAACGTCCGGTGGCCATTAACGGAAAAGTGGAGATTCGTCCAATGATGTACGTTGCGCTATCGTACGATCATCGCATCATTGACGGCAAAGACTCCGTTGGTTTCTTAGTTAAGTTAAAAGAATTGATTGAAAATCCGGAGCGTTTATTAAACGATGGCTCTAATCCGGAAGAATTGCTACTTAATTTGTAAAAAGCAAGAAATGATCAAAAGTTCATAAGGTTATAGGTCAATACGAAATTAAAATGGCATCCTCAGTTTTGAGGGTGCCATTTTTTTAGATAAAACAATTGCTTCGCCTGTTTTTATTAAGGTGAAGGAGAAACAGGCCCGTCTTCCTCACTATTCCGATATACCTCGCGGGCCTACTGTTATGTGAATCGTTGTAGGGTTTAGGTTGTGTTCTTCTTCTTTATGATGGACTTTTGTTAGGAATAAAATACACTTTGACTGGAATGAATTTAAATAATACCCATCTGTTTATTTTTAGATAAATAGATTTATATTTACTCGTTTTTTTCTTAAAAGAACTTTTTAGCTAATTCAAAATTCACTTATCATTTTTTATTATGAACAAATTAATGTTTTCTCTGATCGCCAGTCTGTTTAGTCTATCTGTGTTTGCGCAAACTCATCTTTATGAAAATCCGAATTTCGAGAAAATCGCGAAGGATCATAAAATAATAGCGATAATACCGTTTGAATCTTCTGTGACCTTGCGTCCAAAACAGATGAAAAATATTTCAACGGAACAACTTGATAAAATGGAAAAGTCAGAAGGGGAGAGTGTGCAAATGGGGTTTTACTCCTGGTTTCTGAAACGAGAGAAAAGAGGACAGCTTACAGTTAAAGTACAGGATCCTAATAAAACCAATGCTTTATTAAAAAGGAATGGTATTACTTATGAAAATATGAAAGATTACACACCCGAAGAAATTGCAAAATTATTAGAAGTCGATGCATTGGTTTCCGGCACTTTTGAAACAAATAAGCCGATGTCTGAAGGAGCATCTATCGTATTGGGTGCATTAATAGGTTTCTGGGGTAGCACAAACAAAGCTGTCATGAATATGTATATCCATAATGCTGCTGATGGAGAAGTTTTAATCAATTATAATAAAGCCCTAAATGGGACAATTGGAAGCAGCACTGAGGATTTGATTAACATCTTGTTAAGAAAAGCATCTCGAAGGATAGCCTATACTGAATAAAATAAGTTAAAATCGATGATTGCATTGGTTGAAAAGACTCCATTTGGGGGGCTTTTTGCTTTTTTTGAAGTGTTAAGCGGCGATCTCAGTCTTCAATCTAAATGTTAAAAAATGAACAATCAATATGGTCTGTGACTTCTTTTTATAGTAAGAATAAAAAGAACCAATCAATTAAGAAGAGAATATGATATACAGACAACTTGCAGATTCAGATTTAAAACTATCAGCCATTACTTTTGGAGCATGGGCTGCCGGTGGATGGATGTGGGGGCGAACCGATCGAAACGAGGCTGTAAAAGCCATTAAAGCAGCTTATGATGCCGGTGTTACCTCCATTGATACTGCACCAATTTACGGACAAGGAACCAGTGAGGAGATTGTTGGTGAAGCGATTCAGAAAATTCCCCGGGATAAAGTTCAGATTTTAACCAAATTTGGATTGCGCTGGGATTGGGATAAAGGAGACTTTTATTTCAAGAGTAAAGACAATAACGGGAATCCGATTGATATATATAAATACGCTGGAAAGGAAAGTATTATTAAAGAGTGCGAAGAAAGTCTGACGCGTCTGAATACGGATTATATCGATCTGTACCAAATTCATTGGCCTGATTCGACCACACCTATGGAGGAGACCTTTGAAGCGGTTAACAAGTTGGTGGAGCAAGGTAAAGTGCGTCATGTTGGCGTGTGTAATTATGATGTCGGTTTGATGGCTGAAGCCGAAAAAATAACGAAACTGGTCTCAAATCAAATTCCATTTAGCATGGTTAACCGTGATATTGAAGAGGAAACAGTTCCTTATTGCAAAAATCATGGAAAGTCGGTGTTAGCCTACAGTCCATTGGAGCGTGGCTTATTAACCGGAAAGATGAAGCCGGGACAACAGTTTTCAAAGGGTGATCATCGGGCAGAAAATCCGTCTTTTACTGATGAAAGTATTAAAAAGACCAACGATTTTTTGGAGACCATCAGGCCCATTGCGAATGAACGTGGAGTGACCTTGGCTCAATTAGTCCTTCGTTGGACCCTTGAGCGAGATGGAATAACAATTGCTTTGGCTGGAGCGCGATATGAAGACCAAGCAGTACAAAATGCACTGGCTGCAACATTTGATCTGACCAGCGAAGAGTTGAAGTTTATTAACGATGAGGTTGCCCAATTATGAGCTTGAAGAAGTAATTGCATTCTATAGCTATAATACAAACTTCTGTTGCTGATGTAACAGAAGTTTTTTTGTACTTCACTCTCAGCGTAAATTGAAATTTCGCTTTTCTGTTTAGAGAATAGATTTGATTATCCATCTCAATTGATGGAGGCAATATTATCTTGCAATGAACTTTCGAATACACTTTAAAGATTAAATTACCATCAAGTTAAATCATTTAAGTATTGGGCTCTTTAATTTTCGTGTATTTTTGCACGCTGTCAACACAGAGCGTTGCTCTATCACAAAATATTAAGAAACGAATAGATGATTACAGTATCGAATTTAGGAATACAGTTTGGGAAAAGAGTATTGTTTCAGGATGTTAACCTGAAATTTACAGGAGGTAACTGCTACGGAATTATTGGAGCTAACGGAGCCGGAAAATCTACATTTTTAAAAATGTTGTATGGCGAGCAAGATCCAACTTTTGGAAATGTAAGCATTGGGGCTGGAGAGCGGCTTTCCGTGTTGAGTCAGGATCACCAGAAGTTTGATGAAATTCCTGTTCTAGATACCGTGATGATGGGGCATGAGCAACTCTGGAAGATTAAGGTTGAAAAGGATCAACTGTATATGAAAGAAGATTTTTCGGAGGCTGATGGAATTAAAGCTTCGGAGCTTGAAGACCAGTTTGCCGAAATGGATGGCTGGAATTCAGAAAGTGATGCTGCCAGTTTGCTTAGTGGATTGGGAATCGTTGAAGATCTTCATTACAAAACAATGAAAGACCTGAGTGGAAAGGAGAAAGTAAAGGTGTTACTGGCACAAGCTTTATTTGGCAAACCTGACAATCTGTTACTGGATGAGCCAACCAATGATTTGGATTTAGATACCGTGAGCTGGTTGGAAAACTACTTGTCGAACATTGATCAAACGGTTTTGGTTGTTTCTCACGACAGGCACTTTTTAGATGCTATTTGCACACATACAGTAGATATTGATTTTGGTAAAGTACAGTTGTTTGCCGGTAACTATAGCTTTTGGTACGAATCGAGCCAGCTGGCATTGAGACAACAAGCTGCTCAGAATAAAAAAGCTGAGGAAAAGAAAAAGGAATTACAGGAATTTATTGCACGTTTTTCTGCCAATGTGGCGAAGTCAAAACAAACGACCAGCCGAAAGAAGATGTTAGAAAAGCTGAATGTTGATGAGATTAAACCATCAACGAGAAAATACCCTGGAATTATTTTTACTCCTGAGCGGGAACCAGGGAATTCAGTGTTAGAAGTACATAATCTGAGGAAAACGGTTGCCGGTGACCTGCTTTTCAAAGATGTTAGTTTTACTATAGAGAAAGATGACAAAATTGTTTTTCTATCACGTGATCCTCGTGCCATGACTGCTTTGTTCGAAGTTTTGAATGGTAATGATCAGCCAGATAGCGGCACTATTGACTGGGGAGTTACAATAACCAAAGCTTACCTGCCCCTGGATAATGCCAAATTTTTTGATAGAGATTTGTCGCTGGTTGATTGGCTTGCTCAATATAGTTCAGACACCAGTGAGCAGTTTCTGCGTGGCTACCTGGGAAAAATGTTATTCTCAGGCGAAGAGATCTTTAAAAATACAAAGGTATTATCGGGAGGAGAGAAGATGCGTTGTATGATTGCCCGAATGATGCTGGCTAACGCTAACCTGATGATGCTGGACACACCAACCAACCACTTGGATTTGGAATCAATCCAGGCCTTTAATAACCGCCTGACGCAGTTTAAAGGTAATATCTTGATGTCATCGCATGACCATGAGTTTATTCATACGGTTTGTAACCGGATTATTGAATTGACTCCGAATGGAACGATCGATAAACAAATGGAATATGACGATTACATCAGTAGTGATGAAATTCGCGAACAACGTAATCGAATGTATAAAAAATAAATTGAGCTAAAAAAAGCCTCACATTTGCGAGGCTTTTTTTAGCTCAATTTATTTTTATAATCTTCGTACCCAAACTGGCGAATATATTCAAACTCTCCATCTGCCCGGATAATCCCAATTGATGGGTGTTTTACACCATTAAAGAAGGTTGTTTTCACCATTGTGTAGTGAATCATGTCTTCAAAAATGATGGAGTCGCCAATTTTGAGTTCTTCGTCAAACGACCAATAGCCAATATAATCGCCGCTCAGGCAGCTGTTTCCTCCCATCCGATAGGTTGGCTTTCCGGCAATTGGTGTTAAACTTGCATTCCGGATTCGTGGTTGGTATGGCATTTCAAGGCAGTCGGGCATGTGTGCAGCAAACGATACATTGAGCATCGCTGTCTTAATTCCTTTATTTTCAACCAGGTCCAATACTTTGGCTCTTAAAAAACCGGTTTCCCAGGCAAAAGCACTGCCCGGCTCCATGATGATGTGCAATTGAGGGTATTTTACTTTGAAATTTTTCAATAGCTTAATCAAGCGTTTAACGTCGTAACCCTTTCTAGTCATCAAATGACCACCTCCCATGTTGAGCCATTTTAAATGAGGCAAATAGCGATGAAATTTTTCTTCGACAGCTGCCAGTGTTTTAGCTAAATCTTCGGAGTCCGACTCACAAAGCGTATGAAAGTGTAATCCCTCAATCTCCTTGGGTAGTTGAATTGGAAGTTGTTCGGCAACTACACCTAAGCGAGAACCCGGAGCACATGGGTTGTATAATTCGGTTTCAACTTCGGAATACTCCGGATTAATTCGGAGCCCCACTGATATTCGGCGTTCTGATCGTTTTACTTGCGGTGCAAATCGCTCAAATTGGCTAAGTGAGTTGAAGGTAATATGACTTGAATGCTCCATGATCTCAGTAAACTCGCTGGATTCGTATGCTGGGGCATAGGTGTGGGCTAAGCTTTTCATTTCTTCGTGGCAGAGTTTTGCTTCGCTCAACGAGCTGGCCGTGGCTCCTTTAAAATATTCCCGAACGATTGGGAAAGCACTCCACATGGCAAATCCTTTGAATGCCACAATGATCTCTACTTCAGAATCTTCAGCAACTGAACGAATTAATTCAAGGTTTTTACGAAGTAATTTTTCTTCCAATACAAAGCAGGGTGAAGGTATCGCGTTTAAATCAATCATTGTTGCAGATTATTTTAAAGGTTTAAGGTTACAAATTAAGAAAATATAAAGGCTTGAGACCTTCGATTTGTAGATTTTTCGATGGAGAAATGATTCTTTAAAGTAAAAAAAGGAGATACATTGCAATGCATCTCCTTGATATAAAGTGTGTCGCTTGTCTTAAAGCAATGTTTTCAGTTCAGCTTCAATTTCAGTATATAATTTTTGGCTGATTGGATAACTTGGCAGGCGAACAATGTTTTTAGCTTTGCCTGCTATTTCCATCGCTGCTTTTATTCCTCCGGGATTTCCTTCACGGAACAACAGCTTGAAAAAGTCGATCATCTGCAGATGAAGCTCCCGGGCCTCGGTAAATTTACCTTCATTTGCAAAATGAATCAATTGGCTTAATTTGCTTGGTAAAACATTGGCTGTAACCGAAATCACACCAATACCACCAACAGAAATGATCGGTAATGCCAGCACGTCGTCTCCGGAGATAACCGCGAATCCTTCCGGACCGTGTTTCACCATTCGTGCAACCTGAGAGGAAATACCTGATGCTTCTTTTATGGCAATCGCATTTGGACATTCTTTGGCAACCTGGATGGAGGTTTTCGCCTTCATATTAACACCTGTACGTGAAGGTACGTTGTACAGTATAACGGGTACTGGGCTGGTTTTGCAAACTAATTTGTAGTGTTCAATTAAGCCTTCCTGCGAAGGTTTGTTGTAATATGGCGTAACACTTAAAATGCCGTCAATATCTGAAAAATCAGTCGCTTGAATGTTAAGCATTATTTTGTATGGGTCGTTACCCCCCAAACCTAAAACAAGTGGAACCCGTTTGTCGTTTTTGGCTTTAATGCATGCAACCACTTCCTTCTGCTCTTTCAAAGACAAAGTTGGTGTTTCGGCAGTTGTTCCGAGAGCAACCAAGTAATCCATACCGTTGCTGATTTGATCTTCAACAATGTTTTCCAGGGCATTAAAATCAATTGAATTATCTTCCTTAAATGGAGTTACTAAAGCAACTCCGGCTCCTTTAAACGGGTGTGTCATATTAAAATAATTAATTATTTATTTCTATCTTGTTTATTTCACTTAAATAATAGAGCATTTGCTTTACCAAAAAACTGGCTTCCTTTCGCTTGCTGATGTCGATACTCAAATCAAAATAGTCAGGTGCTTTAGCAGACCAGCCAACTTTAAATTTAGCTTTCGACAAACAACGCAAATACAGCAATTCAATCCTTGAACTTAAACTAATGTCAAGCAGAATGTCAAATTTCTGATCGACAAAGCGGACAATTTCTTCATTTTTCACCTTGCCAAAGATTGAAAAATCATCTTTGGTGAGAACCGCTTCACCTTGCACCGACCCACGTTGTTCCGAAAAACACAAGCTGTTTACTTCCACTCCGCGGCTCTTAAGTTCTTCAGTCAGCATATTGAAAGCTTCCAGATCATCTACTTTCCAAAGAACTCCTGCTGTTTTTGCATGATTGAGGTTGATAACCTGAACCGATCTTTCGGACTCACGATATTTGCGTTTGAGCAGCTTGCTGATGAATTGATTTTTGAAACTCATAGACGTGACAAAAATAAGAAATTGTTTGTGATAAGCCGAGTACGATTAAATTAAAAGTAATCGTTTCGTTGAGAACCTTATTTTGAAGTATAAATAAGTTTTACAGAACACACCGAATAGAACCAACTCTGGACAATAGCACCTCGTTTATTGAATCATCGTTAAAAAATCATCTTCGGAAATAACCTGAACACCTAATTTTTCAACTTTCTCCAATTTGGAAGGACCAACATTGCTGCCGCCTAATAAATACGAAGTCTTTTTTGAGATCGAACCTGTATTTTTGCCACCATGCTTTTCTATCAACTTTTTCAATTCATCTCTGGAGTGCTTTTCGAATGTTCCCGAAATGACAATGCTCAGTCCTTCCAGTTTATTGCTTCGGCCTTCTAAATTACTTTCGCTTAATTTAAGTTTTAGTCCTTGATTTTCAAGTCTTTGAACTATGCGCTGGTTGTCTTCATTATCGAAAAAAGATCGGATACTTTCTGCAATCCTACCACCAATTTCATCAATGTCAACTAATTCGTCATAGCTCGAATTGATTATTGTGTCTATGTCAACCAGTTTGTTGGCTAGCTTTTTAGCAACCGTTTCACCAACATAACGAATACCCAGTGCATATAAAACTCGCTCAAAAGGTATTGATTTAGATTCTTCCAGGCTTTTTAAAATTCGATTGGCAGATTTTTCTCCCATTCGCTCCAGAGTCGTCAGTTGTTCGGCTTTGAGATTGTATAAATCGGCACTATTATTAATCAATCCTTCGTTGAAAAGCAATTCAACAGTTTCTTGTCCTAAACCATCAATATCCATGGCTTTGCGACTAATGAAATGCTCAATCTTTCCTTTTATTTGCGGCGCACAGCCCGTTTCATTGGGGCAATAATGCGCTGCTTCGCCTTCCTTCCGAATCAACTTGGTTCCACATTCAGGACAATACTTGATAAATTCAACTTTCTCAGCTTCAGGTTTTCGCGCTGACTCATCAACATTTACAATTTTAGGAATGATCTCGCCGCCTTTTTCAACAAAAACAACATCCTGAATATGCAAGTTTAGCTTTTCAATAATGTCGGCATTGTGCAAAGAAGCTCGCTTAACAGTGGTTCCTGCCAATAATACAGGGGTTAAATTGGCTACGGGTGTTACTGCTCCGGTTCGGCCTACTTGGTAACTGACCGACTCTAGCATGGTGCTGACTTGTTCTGCTGTAAACTTATAGGCAATAGCCCAGCGGGGTGATTTTGCGGTAAATCCCAGGTTGTTCTGCAAGCGTCGCGAATTGACTTTAATAACAATTCCATCCGTTGCTATCGGTAGGTCGAATCGTGCGCTGTCCCAGTGATTAATATAGTCGAAAACTTCATCAATACTTTTGCACTTAGTCGTGTATTCTGAAATTTTGAAACCCCATTTTCCTGCTTCTTGAATCGTCTCAAAGTGCCCATCTTTGGTCAGATTATCACCCAATACATAGTAGAAATAGGCATCGAGCTTGCGTTTGGCAACTTCTGCCGAGTTTTGCATTTTTAACGAACCGGATGCGGTATTTCTTGGATTGGCATACAACGGTTCGCCAGCTTCTTCACGGGCTTTATTCAACTCCGCAAACACCTGAAAGGGTAGCAAAACTTCGCCTCTAATTTCAAAAGAATCAGGGTAGGAATCTCCTTTTAATTTTAGAGGAACGCTGCGAATGGTCCGCGCATTGGCAGTTACGTCGTCTCCCTTTTCTCCATCGCCCCGGGTGACGGCTTTCACTAACTCCCCATTTTCGTACCATAAGCTCAACGATGCACCATCGAATTTTAGTTCACAGGTATAATCAAATTCATCTCCAATTAACTTACGAACCCGGGTGTCAAAATCCTGTAATTCATCTTTTGAATAGGAGTTACTTAACGAGAGCATGGGATATTTATGTTTCACCTGAGTAAATTCCTGATTAATGTCGCTTCCTACTCGATGGGTAGGAGAATTTGGATCCTGAAATTCTGGATGTTCATGTTCTAATTTCTCCAGCTCTTTGAGCTTCATGTCAAAATCAAAATCACTAATAATTGGTGCCGACAGTACATAATAATTATAGTTGTGTTCTTCGAGCTCTTTACGAAGCTTTTCAATTTGCTCTTTAATGGTTCCGAAAGTCATAATTTCAAATTTGCTCTAAAAATACGAAAACAAGTCCGTATGAAACGAACGTGAACTTTTTTAATCAAAAATTCACAACCTCGGATGATCAAAAAAGTTTATTTGAGAACGGATGAAAATTAGTTTATTTGTAAAATTGTATGGAGATCATTGGTCTCGGGTATTTCTGAAAATACGATTCTGATAAATTAAAAATTGATCAAATGAAAAAAATAATTTCTACTCCCAATGCACCAGCGGCGATAGGCCCATATAGTCAGGCTATTGAGGTGAACAACACACTTTATATTTCCGGACAAGTTCCAATCGATCCATCAACTTCAAAAGTTGTTGAAGGCGGAATCACAGAGCAAACCGAGCAGGTGATGAAAAATATTGGCGCGATATTGAAAGAAGCCGGCTATGTATTTGCCGATGTTGTGAAGTCAACTTGTTTGCTCAGTGACATGGGAAATTTTAAAGCCATGAACGATGTTTACGGGAATTACTACAGTGAGAATCCGCCAGCCCGTGCTGCGTTTGCAGTTAAAGAATTACCATTAGGTGTGCTGGTTGAGATTGAAACCGTTGCTGTGAAGTAAGTTTAACTTCTCAAATAATTAATTTCCTATTTCTGGCTTTTTGAATTTAATCTTTTTCTGGTTTAATTCCCAGCTCTTTGAGCGGTTCTGCTTTCGCCTCGTGCGTGAGCTCTTTTGCTACCTCGAGGACTTGCCCCGAGGTAGTTCATTCCTTGCATTTTTTTGGCTAAGTGCGACTACCAGATCGAAAATGCAACCGGTCCTTTTCGGTCTTTTTAAATAAGCGTGCAATTTGTTTAAAAGAGTATCAGCTATAAGTCCATTTTGTGGTCTTTCCCAAGACCTTGAAAACTTTGATCAATAAAGTCTAAGAGGTTCTGCTAGTACAAATTAAATTTCATGCGAATAAAAAAAAATGCTATATTTCAATAAAAATAGCTGAATACGGGTTATGAACTATAGTAAAAAGAAAAAAGAGGAACTAATTGCAGAAATCCAAGAGTTGAAGCGAACTAATAGTTCATTAAAACAGGCAATTGAAAAACACAATTCAGCATTTGCATCGACAGGTAAAAGTGTAAATGTAGAAACGGAACGTAAAGAGACTAGTGACGCGATTTGTGAATTAGAGATAGTCAAGCAGAAAGCTGAAGAAAGCGAAGTGCAATTCAGAAACCTTTTTGAAAATGCTGCCGACGCCATTTTTATAGCTGAGATTGAAAGTGGTCTTATTTTAGATGCCAATCTTGCAGCTGAGAAATTACTTCAATTGTCACACACCGAAATTGTCGGTATTCATCAATCTAAATTGCATCCAGAAGGTCAAGAACAGTATTATAAGGATAGATTTAAGAAATATTACGAAGGTGCTATCGGGTCAAAGCCTGTCGGGTTAGTTGAAAGCGTAGTTGCTCGATCAGATGGCTCCAAAGTTGCGGTTGAAGTGCTGGCCTCAGAGGTTACGCATCAAGGTAAAAGATGTTTGATGGGAATTTTTCGAGATATAACCAATCGAAAGAAGGCAGAAGCTGAGCTTCTCAAAGCGAAGGAAGCGGCAGAGGAAAACAATGCAAGCATAACGGCGATTCTCGAAGGAACTAATGATAGCATTTGGGCTTTTAACAAGAGCTACGAAATCTTGTATATCAATCCTGTTTTTCAGCGTGATTTTTTACAATCATTCGGAATCCTTCTGGAACCTGGAATAAACTTGGTTGATGCACTTCCCAACGAATTGAAGCCATTTTGGAAGCCACGATATGATCGGGTACTTGCCAATGAACAGTTTCTAGTCGAAGATGCTGTTCCTACCAATAATGGCATGCTTTATATTCAGGTGAAATTTAATCCAATAATAAAAAAAGGACAAGTTGTTGGAGGTTCTTGTTTTGGTAGTGATATTACCTTTCGTAAGCATTCCGAATTGGAACTTCTTAAAGCAAAGGAGAAGGCGGAAGAAAGCGACCGCCTAAAGTCAGCTTTTCTTCAGAATATGAGCCACGAAATTCGAACGCCGATGAATTCGATCATGGGTTTCTCCAACTTATTGGTTGAAAACTACAGGAATAGGCAAGTTGTTGAAAGATATTCTAAAATAATAAATAACAGCTGCAGCGACCTGCTTGAAATTATTAACGACATACTCGATATTTCAAAAATAGAATCGGGACAATTAGCCGTAAATGAAGAAGAATGCAATGTTGTTGAATTGTTTGCCGAGTTGCAGATCTTTTTTGCAGAACAACAGGTTAGACTAAAGAAGGAGTACATTGCGTTAACGTATAATTTTCAAAGTGAGCCTTCTTATGCGCTCATAAAAACGGATAAAGTAAAACTCAAACAAATTCTAATTAACCTGATCGATAATGCATTCAAGTTCATTACAAGTGGTTTTATTGAATTCGGATGCTGGTTCGAGAAAAATCAACTTCACTTTTATGTTTCAGATACCGGTGTCGGAATTCCATCAGACAAGCAAGATATTATCTTTGAACGTTTTTCTCAATTACACCATCGGTCATTAAAAAACATTGGAGGTGCCGGCCTCGGTTTATCAATAGCAAGGGGTTTATCCGGGTTGTTGGGTGGCAGGATGTGGATAGAATCTCCTTCCAAGGTTCCTATAAGTGGGAAAGAGGTTGCAACAACTTTTCATTTTACAATTAAATATGTAAAGGCTGTTCCAGAGAAGCTTGCTCCGCAGATTACGAATGTTTTCGATGAGTCTTATTTTGCAAACAAAACTTTACTAATTGTTGAAGATGATGCTTATAATGCGCTGTATCTAAACGAGATTCTTGCAGACACCGGGTTTAATATTATTTCAACTGAATATGCAGAAGAAGCTATTGAAATTGCGTCAACTCAAATGGTTGATCTGATATTAATGGATATTCGCTTACCAGACTTAAGCGGCTATGAAGCAACACATGCTATTTTGCGTAACAAGCCAGGCATGAGAATAATTGCTCAGACTGCCTATGCAGCGCAAGACGAACGACAAAAAGCACTTGATGCCGGGTGCCTTGATTACATCGCGAAACCCATAAAACGAGATTTGCTGTTAAAATTGATCAGTAAGAGTTTAAATATGAGCTAGTAATATACGGATGAACTTTCTGCATATTTGTATATCATCTGGTTGAGCAGGGAACTACAAAATGGGGGGCTGCCTGGTGTTTTGGATGAACGATGATGTAAGGGGTTGTATGAAGAGGACTAGGTGTTAATTCTTTTCGCTCAATTCCAACCAGCGCATTTCTTTCTCGTCCAATTTATTGGTTATTTGAGAGAAGCGGTTTGATTTTTCGATTAAATCGTCGTTTGAAAGTTCTCCAGAGTTCATGGCTAGTTCCAATTCATTCTTTTCGGTTTCCAATTCTTTGATGGTTTGCTCTAGTTGTTCAAACTCGCGCTTCTCGCTAAAGCTCATCTTTTGAGAAGATTTTGCTTTTGGCTTTTCTTGAATTGGCTTTGGTTTCGATGCGGCTTCAGCTTTTTTACGAAATTCTTCCTCTGCTTCAAGCTGATTTCGGTAAATGGTATAATTACCCGGAAAATCGCGAATTGATCCTTCTCCATCAAATACAAAAAGGTGATCAACAATTTTATCCATGAAATAACGATCGTGCGAAACAATAACCACACAACCACCAAAAGCGGACAGATAATCTTCCAGCACATTCAGAGTCATGATGTCTAAATCGTTGGTCGGCTCATCCAGAATCAGGAAGTTAGGGTTTCCCATCAAAATGGTACACAGGTAAAGCCGACGACGTTCGCCGCCGCTCAGTTTCTCCACAAAGTTATATTGAACCTCAGGTGGAAACAGGAAACGCGTCAGCAATTGACTGGCCGTCATTTTCTGGCCGCCTTCAAACTCGACAACTTCGGCAATGTTTTTAATAACGTCGATGACTTTTTCATTCGGTTTAAACTCAATACCTGCCTGACGATAGTACCCAATTTTAATAGTCTGTCCCCAATCAATGGAGCCGGAATCGGGAGCCACACCACCGGTGATCACATTGAGAAAAGTTGATTTTCCGGTTCCGTTTTTTCCGACGATTCCAACTTTCTCAAACCGCGAAAATTTATAGCTGAAATCGGTTATTAATTTTAAATCGCCATATCCCTTTGAAACGTTTTCCAACTCAAGTATTTTATTTCCCAGGCGAGCTGATGCAACATTCAACTCCAGGTTGTCTTCTTGCCGGGCTTGACTGGCTTTTTCTTTTAAATCATGAAATGCATCAACCCGGTATTTGGCTTTATGGCTGCGTGCTTTGGGCATTCTTCGCATCCATTCCTGCTCGGTGCGCAACAGGTTTTTTGCTTTTTCTGTCGATGCTTGCTGTTGTTCAATCCGCTCCTGTCTCTTTTCCAGGTAATAGCTGTAATTGCCTTGATAGTCGTATGTTTGGTTCTGGTCAATTTCAATGATTTCGTTACAAACGCGGTCGAGAAAATAACGGTCGTGTGTTACCATAAACAAGGTACAATTGGTTTTCTCCAGATAGGCTTCCAACCATTCAATCATATCTAAATCCAAGTGGTTGGTAGGCTCATCCAGCAAGAGCAAGTCGGGTTCGTTTACCAATACGTTGGCTAATGCCAATCGTTTTCTCTGACCACCCGAAAGTTCCTGGATAGGCTGATCGAAATCATTAATCTTCAGCTGACTCAAAACCTGCTTAACACGGACTTCAAAGTCCCAGGCATTCAGCTCTTCCATTTTTGTGGTTAGCTGTTCAATTTCCTTTTGATTGTTGTGCGTTACAGCGGCCTCAAATTGGGCAATTACATCCAGTGCCGGATTGTCTGACCGGAGGGCTTCCTGCAATACCGTTAGGTTTTCGTTTAAATCGGGGTCTTGTTTCAAGTAGCCAATCTTAATATCGTTGGTCACCGTAATCTGACCTTCATCAGGCGTATCCAATCCGGCTATGATCTCCATAAGCGTGGTTTTTCCAGCACCATTCTTTGCAATTAAAGCTACTTTCTGGTCTTTAAAAATGGTAAATGAAATAGCCTCGAACAACATTTGTTCTCCATAGCGTTTAGAAATAGCCTCAGCTTGTAAATAAGGGATCATATCTATTTGTTTTGCGCAAAAATAGAAATTAATATTGGCAATATGAGAGTATCATTTTTTGATTCTATCAAATAAACCAGATACCAGCCTGTTTGTTCCCTCAGGAAATTCTATTTTTGTTTTCTACAATCCTAAATGAAGATAAGCATGCAAAAGAAAGAGCGTTACCAGCGAGTAATTGAGTATTTTCAAAAAGCTATGCCAATTGCGGAAACCGAGTTGGAATATGGCAATCCCTATGAACTATTAGTTGCTGTTATTTTATCGGCTCAGTGTACCGACAAGCGGGTCAATCAGATAACTCCAGAGTTGTTTAAGCGATTTCCTAAGCCCGAGCAACTGGCCGAAGTTGAGCCTGCTGAAGTGTTTGATTATATTCGTTCATGTTCCTATCCGAACAACAAAGCCAAGCACTTAGTGGGCATGGCTAGAATGCTGGTTGGCGATTTTGATGGGGTAGTGCCTGACGATGTAGCAGAACTACAAAAGCTCCCGGGGGTTGGACGAAAGACTGCCAACGTGATTGCGTCGGTTGTTTATGAGAAGCCGGCTTTTGCAGTCGATACACATGTTTTTCGCGTGGCCAACCGAATAGGGCTGACGACAAATTCGAAAACACCATTGGCTACTGAGCAAGAATTGATGAAGTATTTCCCGGGTGAGATTGTTCCTTTAGCGCACCACTGGCTTATTTTGCACGGACGCTATACTTGCTTGGCACGAACTCCCAAGTGCAACAATTGTGGATTAACTGAAGTTTGCAAATACTTTGAAAAGCAGCAAAAAGTAGAACGTTCAAAATAGTATTTGACCGGACTTATTCTGGTAAACAACTGAAGGATTTATTAATACGAAAAATGAGACATATTTACACCTATTTTAATTGTGATTTAACAGTTATTTTATAGACGTTAAATTTATTTCTCAATTTCTTTTATTTTATACCAAACTTTGTACTTTTGCTGCTAATCTCTAACTTAAAAAAAGAAGTGTTATGGCTTATGTAATTTCAGATGAGTGCATTGCATGCGGAACATGTATTGATGAATGTCCAGTTGACGCTATTGCTGAAGGTGATATTTATACAATTGACGCAGATCTTTGTACCGATTGTGGCTCTTGTGCCGAAGTTTGCCCGGTTGACGCGATTTCGATTGCCGAATAAACGGACAGCATAAAATTATTAGCCCGTCATTTTTCTAAATGACGGGCTTTTTTCTTTCTACTTGGGATGTTTGGACTATTAATCAATCGAATAAACTTCATCAACAATCCCGTATTTTATCGATTCTTCAGCATTCATCCAATAATCACGATCAAAATCAGCTAAGACGTGGTCGAACGACCGACCTGTATTTTTTGCTAAAATTTCGGCCGATAGGTTTTTCGTTTTGATAATTTGCTTGGCATGAATTTCCAAATCGCTGGCTTGTCCTCTCAGTGCACCTATGCTGGGTTGGTGAATCATCACTTCTCCATAAGGGAAAATAAATCGTTTGCCTTTTTCGCCTGCCGAAAGCAGGATCGATCCCATTGACGCAGCTAATCCCATACAGACCGTTGAAACCGGTGATGAAATTAAATTCATGGTGTCCATAATTGAAAATCCTGACGTAACCATACCTCCTGGACTATTGATAAAAAATGTAATGGATTTGCCGGCGTCAACCGATTCGAGATACAACAATTTGCTGACAATATCTTCGGCCGATTCGTCATCAACAGGTCCCCAAAGGAAGATTTGTCTTTTTTTTAGGAAGTTAGACTCTATTTGATGTTTTACCGATTGCTTTTTTTCTTTATTTTCAGACTCCTTCGCAGAGTAAACACGATCATTATTCATAATATAATTCATTTTTTTTGATTCATTAATGGGAATAAAAATAGTCATTTTCAGTGAAGTTTGGTCTCCCTGATCTTCACTCCTTTGCAAATGTATTTATAAGTTAACCTCGAATTTGTTTTGTCAGTCAAGTTATTCCAGTCGGTTTTCCCCCATATTTGTTCGTATCAATCCAGCTTCATCTTACTAAGTAAGTAGCTAATAGCAGCAAAAACGATATCGTTGGAAGCAATAACGTTTAGTTCTCGCGATAAAAGGATCAACTATTTCGGAAATACACGACGAGAAATTATTTTATCGAGTTAATTTTTGGTTGATTATCTGGTAGATATGTCGTCTCATGTAATTGGTGTAAGATTCATTTTTGATATTCAGATACTTAATTGTTCCCTTTTTCAAATACGTTTGCTTAGATTATTACCCACATTCAAATTAAATACTACCTTTGTGTCCTTTATTGACCTCCCTCGAAGTTTCTCGCCAATTTCCAGATGGGAACAAATTTTATTACATGCAATTTAAAGAATTAGAACTGATTGAGCCGATCTTAAAGGCTCTCAAAGATGAAAATTACGTAAACCCCACCACCATACAAGAAAAAGCGATCCCTCTAATACTGAATAGACATGATGTATTGGGCAGTGCACAAACCGGAACCGGAAAAACAGCAGCATTTGCGATTCCCATTCTTCAGCATCTTTTTTTGGATCGAAGAGAAGGCAAACGGCCACGCCAGTTGAGATCACTGATCATTACGCCCACGCGCGAATTGGCCATACAGATTGGTGAAAGCTTTTCAACTTATGGAAAGTATACCGGACTAAAGAATACGGTTATTTTTGGTGGTGTTAAACAAGGAGCACAAACCAATGTTTTACGTCAAGGTGTCGATATTTTAGTAGCCACCCCCGGGCGATTACTCGATTTAATGGATCAGCGGTTTATTTCGCTTGACCACATCGAATACTTTGTATTGGATGAAGCTGATCGTATGTTGGACATGGGGTTTGTTCACGAAATCAAAAAAGTTATTGCTAAACTGCCATCCAAAAGGCAGTCGTTGTTCTTTTCGGCCACTATGCCAGCTAATATTGTGGAGCTTTCAAATAAGATATTAAAGGATCCTAAAAAAGTGGAGGTGAGCCCGGTGTCGTCTACCGCCGATACGATTCAGCAATATTTGTATTTTACCAATAAAGCCGACAAAAAAGACCTGATAATTCATATTTTGAAAGATCAGAATTTGGACCAAGTACTTCTGTTTTCGCGAACCAAGCATGGTGCAGATAAGATTGTGCGAAACCTCAAAAAGCAGAACATTGCTGCAGCTGCTATTCATGGAGATAAAGCGCAGAACCAAAGGCAAAAGGCGCTGGCCAAATTTAAGGATCGTGAAATAAGGGTGCTGGTAGCGACTGATATTGCTGCCCGTGGTATCGATATCGACAAATTGAAATACGTGATCAATTACGACATACCGAATGTGGCTGAAACCTACGTGCACCGCATCGGACGGTCGGGCAGGGCAGGCGAAGAAGGTATTTCGATATCTATGTGTGAGCCGGAGGAAAATGCGTATATTCGCGACATTGAACGCCTAATTAATCAAAAAATTGAACGGGTACAAAATAATCCCTTTCCGCAAACAGAAAAGCCAATGACCGAAAAGGAAAAGAAAGCTTTTGAAAAGGAAAAACGCCAGCGCAAGCAGGAGTATTTTGCTTCTCGAAATAAATCCCCAAAACGAAACGGTTCATCCCGCTCGTACCGAAGATAATCAGAAAAGAAGCCAACACATGGCTTCTTTTTTTTGTTGTCTTTTTTTTCAATATATTCTTTCATAACTCTCGCTGAAGTATTCGTAATTTTCGTTTGAAACCGGATCTCCTTCTTCGGCTTAAACATCGTCCTTATTCTCCCGTATAAAAAGTATTAGTATGTATTGAGCGTTATTGTAATCTATACCTAAGCTTCGTAAATTTGGGTAGATATCATTGTTGCAATATTTAGTTGAAAATCAGAATATGATAGATAGTAAAGGAGAATATTTTATTAAAGACAATCATAAATTTCGGACTGATCAGGTTGAAGTTTTAGCGTCTGATGCGATACTAATTTATGAAGTATTGAGAATAATTGGTTCCGTCTGTTTGTTTGCTGAATCACATTATAACCGCTTGAAAATATCAGCTCAATTAACCGGAGTTCACTTGGATGTTACCTTTCGGCAGTTTGAAAATAATATTACGCAATTGATTCAGTCGAACAGCATTTGTGAGGGAAATATAAAAGTATTGGTTCAGGTCGGTCGTGGTAAACAGGCTGCTTTTTATTATTTAATTCCTCATAACTATCCGACAACCGAAGATTATAAAAATGGAGTTAAGGCCGGTTTGCTGGAGCTTGAGCGCTCAATGCCGAAAGCTAAAACCGTTCAGCAAAAGCTGCGGGAAGAAACGAGCCGTTTTATTCAGCAAGAGAAGATTTATGATGTAATTTTGGTCGATTCAGAAGGCTATGTAACAGAGGGTAGCCGTACAAATATCTTTTTTGTGAAAGAGGATGAGTTTTATACCGCGCCATCAGAACATATTCTTTCTGGCATCACTCGGCAGAGAACATTGGAATGTCTGGCAGAACTCAAATACAACTGTATTGAAAAGCCTATTTCCTATTTATCTATTTCTGATTACGATGCCGCTTTCTTAACCGGAACTTCTCCCAAGGTTTTGCCCATTTATGCCATTGGTAGTCAGAAGTATAATGTCAATCATGAACCCATGCGGAAGCTTGCTGAGGCATACAATAAGTTGGTTGATTCTTATTTAGCAAAAGAACAAGCCAAGAAAATGTAAAGGTTGTATGAAGAATTGACAGGCCTTAACTAAAAATGTGGTAAATCAATCTGCATGTTTTTTGATTATCACTATATTTGCTAGCCTTTCGAAAAAATAGGCTAAAACGTTTAAATAGACCATTTAATTAATAACCTTTTTGAATTACACAATACTATGTCCGAATTTAAGTATCAAAAACCATTTCCTATCTTAAATGATACAACACCTTATCGTTTGTTAACCAACGAGTACGTCTCAACAATTGAGCTTGATGGCCGTAAAATTTTAAAAGTTGACCCGAAAGGACTAGAAATTCTTGCTAAGGAAGCATTTGCTGACGTTTCTTTTTATTTGCGTCCAACGCACCTGGAAAAATTGAAACATATTTTGAGTGACGAAGAAGCTTCGGACAACGATCGTTTTGTTGCACACACCATGTTAATGAATCAGGTGGTTTCATCAGAAGGAGAACTACCAACTTGTCAGGATACGGGAACAGCTATTGTTGTGGCTAAAAAAGGTGAAGATGTTTATACCGGCGCTACCGATGCCGAACACCTTTCAAAAGGTATTTACGATACTTATCTGAATCGCAATTTACGTTATTCGCAAGTGGTTCCTTTTTCAATGTTTGAAGAAAAAAATACAGGAACGAACTTGCCGGCTCAAATCGATATTTATGCAGAGAAAGGAAATGCATACGAGTTCTTGTTTGTCACCAAAGGTGGCGGCTCGGGTAACAAAACATTCCTTTATCAGCAAACCAAGTCGTTGCTGAACGAAGAAAATCTGACCAAGTTTGTGAAAGAGAAAATTAAAGATCTGGGAACTTCAGCATGCCCACCTTACCATTTGGCACTGGTTATTGGAGGAACTTCGGCTGAGGCTACTTTGGCAACCGTAAAAAAAGCTTCGGCTGGATATTACGATCATTTGCCAACTGAAGGAAACGAAGGAGGTCAGGCTTTCCGGGATTTGGAGTGGGAAGAAAAAGTGCAGAAAATTTGCCAGGATAGTGAAATTGGAGCTCAATTTGGTGGAAAGTATTTTGTCCATGATGTGCGTGTAGTTCGCCTTCCGAGGCATGCCGCTTCTTGCCCCGTTGGCTTGGGAGTAAGCTGTAGCGCCGACCGTAACATAAAAGCTAAAATTACAGAGGAAGGTATTTTTGTAGAGCAGCTGGAGAAAGAACCGTCAAAATACTTGCCGGAACAAGCACCAGAATTAGCTGCTGCAGTTGATATTGATTTGGATCGTCCAATGGAAGAAGTATTGGCTGAGTTAAGTAAATACCCCATTAAAACCCGCCTAAACTTGAGAGGTACTTTGATTGTAGCTCGCGACATGGCACACGCCCGCTTAAAGCAAATGATTGATGAGGGCAAAGAAATGCCTGAGTATCTCAAAAAGCATCCCGTTTACTATGCAGGCCCTGCGAAGACACCGCAAGGCATGGCTTCCGGGAGTTTTGGACCAACCACTGCCGGACGCATGGATCCGTATGTTGACCTTTTCCAAAGTTTAGGTGGCTCGATGATTATGTTGGCAAAAGGAAATCGCTCACAACAAGTTACTGATGCCTGTCAAAAATATGGTGGTTTTTATCTAGGTTCAATTGGTGGGCCAGCAGCAATTTTGGCAAAAAGCAGTATCAAGTCTGTTGAAGTAGTGGATTTTGAGGAATTAGGAATGGAAGCTATTCGTAAAATACGTGTAGAGAACTTTCCCGCATTCATCATCGTTGATGACAAAGGCAACGACTTTTTCAAGCAATTTTAATTTTGATCGAGTCTGATAAAAAATAAAAAAACAATTCGTTTTAAGGCATTCCAAATTGCTGGAATGCCTTTTGTTTTATACTAATTTGCGCACTTTTGCCTTTGCTATTCAAAACTGAAATACGCACCAGCTGACAATTGAACTAGTCTACTGAAGTCTGCTGGTACAATAGTTGCGCTACTTAGATTGGGTTTAACTAAAAAATTGAACAATGAATTTAAAAAAAGGAAAAATTCTCATCATACTTCTTATTGCATTTGCAGGATGCGGTACTCCTAAAGTCATCACTTCGTATCGCACAATAGCAGAACAAGCTGTTGCCGAAGGAAATTATGAGGCTGCTACGGAAAACTGGCGGTTGTTTTTTGAAAAAGAACAAATGGAAGAAGATGAAATTAATCCGGCATATTATTCTGAAGCAGGGAAAATGGCCTTTCGTGCACACCAAGCTGACTTAGCTATAAAATGGTTCGACCAGGCTACCAACCTGAATTATAGTGAGCCGGGTATGTATCTAGATATGGCTGAAATTTACAAGCAAAAAAATAATCTTACAAAGGAGTTGGAGGCCTTGGAATATTATCGTGCCCACTATCAGGATCAGCCCGATATTGCTGGTGTAAATACTCGGTTGTTTGGAATTTACGCCTCCATTAATCAACGCGAAAAGGCCATCGAACTTTGGCCTGAAATGAGCCTTGAAAATAAGCAAGATGAAAATCATCTGAATGCCTATTTTTCGATGCAGAAACAATTGGATAATGAGTCAGAGGCTGATTCAGCAGCCCAAGCGTTAGTGGCAATTAATCCGAAGCACGTTGAAGCATTAAAGTGGCTGGGAACAAAATATTACCATCAGGCAGAACATCGCTATCAACGTGAAATGAAAGCTTATCAGAAAAACAAAACTCATATGCAACACCTGAAATTAACTCAGGAGTTAAAGAAAGTGACAGCAGAATTTCAACAGGCAGCCAAATACTTTAAAGCGTTGTGGGAAATTGACCAAGATCCAAAATATGCTACCTATTTGGTTAATATTTACACTCGTTTTGAAGACTCAAAAACAGCTGACTATTACAGGAAATATCTAAAGTAGTTTATTGTGTGACCATAAATAGAGGGTGTATTTGGAACTAATCCTTCGAAAATATTATCTTCGCCGACGTTTTAAAATTGAAATTGTATGTTAAAGGGAATTATGTCGATAGCAGGTCAGCCAGGCCTATTTAAACTGGTAGCTGAAGCAAAAAACAGCATTATTGTAGAATCACTCGTAACTGGCAAACGAATGCCGGCTTACTCTACTGCAAAAATCAGTGCATTGGAGGATATTGCGATCTTTACTGAAACTAGTGAAGTTCCTCTAAAAGATGTACTGAAAAGTATTAGTGAAAAGGAAAATGGAGCAGCAGTAGCCAAAATAGGCTCAGGAAATGAGTTGAAAGCTTACTTCGAAGAAATACTTCCGGAATACGACAAGGATCGTGTTTATGTGTCTGATATGAAAAAAATCATTCAGTGGTACAATCTGCTTCAAAGCAAGGAATTGTTGAACTTTGAAGAAGAAGAAACAAGCGAATCTGAAATCAACGAAGAGGAAAAGAACGCTTAATTTCCAATTTCGTTCGCTATAAAAAAATTGAAGTAGTAAATCATGCTTTTTTAACAAAGCCGGTTTGCTACTTTTTTTTATTATGCTGAAATTTGTTTGCATGGAGCAAAAAATAATCAGCCAAATTATTGCAGAATTTCAAAACAAGTTTGCAGAGGAACTTATCATCAAAAATAGGCAAGCTGTTAGTGGTGGTTGCATTAGCAACGCCTTGTTGTTGGAAACAAACCGTGGAGATTTTTTCTTAAAATGGAACAGCAGCACTCCTGATAATTTATTTGTTCGAGAAGCCGAAGCACTGCAAGAATTAGGAACCGCAGAGTTGTCAGGCCTAATTATTCCCAAGCCTATTCTGGCAAAAGAAAGTGATCAACTTCCCGGGTACTTGCTAATGGATTTTTTACCCGCTGGGCATACTTCATCTCAGGATGAAAAACTGGGCACCGGATTGGCTCAGTTGCATCGTAAAACCAACAAATCTTTTGGTTTTTATCACGATAATTATTGCGGCGCAACCGAACAAGATAATCGATGGAATAAAAGCTGGATTGATTTTTTCGGACAACAGCGAATGATGTATTTGGTTGATAAGATTGAACGAACCCGCTCGCTTTCTTCAACAGAAAAAAATACTTATATTAAATTAGTTGAACGTTTACCAGAATTAATTCCATCCGATTCAGAAGCTTCATTGATTCATGGTGACTTATGGTCGGGCAATTATTTATATACCGAAAAAGGCCCTGCTCTTATCGATCCGGCTTCGTACTATGCCGACCGGGAAATGGAATTCTCGATAATGACGATGTTTGATGGTTTTTCGCACACGACCTGGGCTTCCTATCAAAACGAGTATCCTTTAAATTCAGGATGGGAAGAACGAGTGCAGCTTTATCAAATATATCACGTCCTAAATCACTATTATTTATTTGGCGGATCATACGGTAGCCAAGCTCTTCGCATTGCAAAACAATACTTGTAATTTGCCGTTCGAAAAATATTGGCAGCAGTTTTTCAAATTGTAAAGAAAGAGAAATCGCAATTTTTTTTAAACAAGCTTTTGTCTTTAACGTTTATAGGTAAAAACTTATTTACAGATGGCAGAGATTAAGGAGAAAGGGGAGCGGTTACCTCGATGGATGAAATCACAGCTTCCCAGTGGCGAGAACTACTCGAAAGTTAAACGACTGATAGGCGAACACAAGTTAAACACGATATGTACAAGCGGTAATTGCCCAAACAAAGGGGAGTGCTGGAATGCCGGCACAGCCAGCTTTATGATTTTGGGTGATAAATGTACCCGCAATTGCCGTTTCTGTTATGTGAAAAATTTGATACCTGATCCAGTTGATTGGGAAGAACCACAACGTCTGGCCGAAACGATTAAAACCTTGGAGTTAAAACACTGCGTAATTACATCGGTCGACCGAGATGACCTGCCTGATGGCGGTGCCAGGTTTTGGGCAACAACAATTAAAGCAATCAAAGAATTGAGTCCGAAAACAACCATTGAAACGCTTATTCCTGATTTTCATGCCAAAAAGGAGTTGGTGCAACAAGTTATTGAAGCCAGGCCTGAGGTGATTTCACACAACCTGGAAACAGTGAAACGGATGACCCCAAAAATCAGGAGTACAGCGCGTTATGATCGTAGCTTGAAAGTAATATCGTACATCGCCGAGGCTGGAATAGTTGCCAAATCAGGCATTATGCTGGGGCTTGGAGAAACTCCCGAAGAAGTGCTTGAAGCAATGGACGACCTGAAGGAAGCCGGATGCAAAGTACTTACTTTAGGACAATACCTACAGCCGGCACCAAATCTCATGAAGGTTGTGGAGTACATCATCCCCGAACAGTTTGAAACCTATAGAAAAGAAGCCTATAAAAGAGGATTCCGCTATGTCGAGAGCAGCCCGTTGGTTCGCTCGTCCTATCATGCGGAAAGGCACGTGAATGCCTGAAAAATTTAGCTTATGGAAAAGAATTTACACGCGGTTCAGGAGATTGAGACCTTAACTCCTGAAACCTTTCTCATTCACCTCGATCGAAATAATTTTAGTTTTAAACCCGGCCAGTATGCTGTTCTCCGTAACCCAGACACAGGAGAGGGACGGGAGTATTCAATCTACAGTTCCGAAAAGGAAGATCGCTTATCCTTTTTAGTTCGTGAAATTAAGGATGGTGATTTTTCACGATATCTGAGGTATCTGAAAGTAGGTAGTTCGATTGAAGTAGAAGGTCCGCGAGGATTTTTTATTTTAGATGACCAGTCATTTGGAGATGCGCCGGTTTTATTTATTGCTACGGGTACCGGAATAAGTCCATTTCATTCGTTTGCAACAAGCTACACCAATCTGAATTATCATCTACTGCACGGTGTTCATTTTGCTGATGAAGCTTACGGTAGTGACGCTTTTTGTCCGAACCGTATTTGCTTGTGCACGTCGCGCGAAGATAAAGGCAACTATTTTGGTCGGGTAACCTATTATTTGAGGGAGAATAAGGTGGCCGAAAATACCATTTGTTACCTATGTGGTAATTCTGAAATGATTGAAGAAGCCACTTCTATTTTAGAAGACTATGGCGTCGCTCCGGAGAATATTCGCACCGAAGTATTTTTTTAGTATTGATTGGTCCGGTATTTTCACTTCATTTTTTATTTTTGTTTTTATCCGATTACAAATAGAGTATCATGATTAACATTGATATTGCAGAAGAATTGAGACAAGCTTGCCCGGATATTCATCTCTCGTGTATTTTATGCGATGTGAAAATTCATGACCAAAACACTCAATTGTGGGAGCAAATCAATGCAACGTGCGATGAAGTTGCTACTGATTTGAATGTTGAAGACATTCGCCATAACCATGCTATTGCAGCTGCCCGCGAAGCTTACAAAGCTTGTGGTAAAGATCCGGCACGTTACCGACTTTCTGCGGAAGCTCTCTTGCGTCGGGTGGTAAAGGGAAACGGACTTTATCAAATTAATAATGTTGTCGATTTACTGAACTTGGTTTCTATAAGTACCGGTTTTTCAATTGGGGGCTACGACAATAACCGGATTGATGGAAATATCCAAATGGGGATTGGAAAAGCCGATGAGCCATACAAAGGACTGGGGAGGGGAGAATTAAATATTGAAGGAATGCCTGTTTTTCGCGACGCGCAAGGTGCTTTTGGAACTTCAACATCCGATTCGGTTCGCACTGGGGTGTCCGATCAAACCAAGCAATTTTTAATGATTATCGTATCGTACAATGGCAATCATCTTTTAAAAGAAGCCACGCAGCTAGCTATTGAATTTTTGGAGACTTTTGCGTCAGCAAAAAACATTCATCAAAAGTTGATCAACTGACAAAATGAGACGGATTTGTAAGCTTCTCTTGAGGCTGTGGGGCTGGAAAACAGTGAACGGTGTAATGCCCCATAAAAAGGCCATTATCATTGGTGTTCCACATACGAGTGCTTGGGATTTTATAATCTCCTATTTGTATTACACATCCGCTGGAGGAGTGGCCAACGTTGTCATTAAAAAGGAATTTTTCTTTTGGCCTTTGGGCTATTTTCTTCGAAAAATGGGAGCCATCCCGATTGACCGCTCCAAAGGAGTAACAGTGGTGAAGCAGGTTATCAATGAAATGAACAGCTGCGAAGTGATGCATTTGGCTATTACGCCAGAAGGAACCCGCAAGGCTAATAAACACTGGAAAGCCGGTTTTCATGCAATTGCTAAGGCAACAGGAGCAACCGTTTATATGGGATTTTTTGACTTCGGACGAAAAGAAGTTGGGTGGTTGGAGACCTTAGAGTTGACCGATGATGCTCAAGCTGACATTGAACGAATGAAAGCCTATTACCGTAAAAAAGGAGTGATTGGGAAACATCCTGGTCATTTCACAGCCGAAGAATAGAAAATATCTTAAATTCGTTTTCTAATCGATGCAAATTATGTCCGACGAAAAATTACATATTTCTCTAATTCAATGCGACTTATATTGGGAAAAACCAACAGATAACCGCAGACATTTGCAGAATTTTCTGGCAGATTTGCCGAAGGAAACTGACTTGGTTGTTTTTCCTGAAATGTTTGCCACTGGCTTTAGCATGAATATCACTAAATGTGCAGAAGTGATGGATGGCGAATCTGTATGTTGGATGAAAAAGATGGCTAAGGAAAACCACACCGTCGTTAGTGGTAGCTTAATGATACGGGAAGGCAATTCATTCTACAACCGCTTTATATTTGCATTCCCCGATGGAAAATTGGAGTACTACGACAAGCGACATCTGTTTTCAATGGGAGAGGAGCATATCCATTTAACTTCAGGACAGGAACGCAAGATTTTTAAAATTAAGTCTTTTCGTATTTTGCCATTAGTGTGTTACGATTTGCGTTTCCCGGTTTTTAGCCGAAACCGAGATGATTATGATTTGATGATCAATGTTGCGAATTGGCCTGCTCCACGGCGACAGGTTTGGAAGGTGTTGTTGCAAGCTCGCGCGATTGAGAATCAGTCCTATGTAGTTGGAGTGAACCGGCTTGGGATTGATGCAAATGGTATTAATTACGCTGGTGATACGTGCGTGATTGACCCTAAAGGAAAAAATATGCAGCTTGGCGACGAAAAGCAAGAGCAAATCGTATCAGCCAAACTATCGAAAGACTCGCTAGAGCGTTTCCGAGAGAACTTTCCAGTGTTACCCGATGCTGACGATTTTCAATTATTATAGTCCGTCAACGATAACTTAATCAGATATTTAACTGGTTTTTAATATTCATATCTATACAATAACTAAACATTTAGTTTGAAAACTAAAAAATTAGTTGTAGGTTTGAAATGTCGAACTATAAAATCAATAGAAATGAATCGAATAAGAAAAATGAGCTTTCTATTTCAATCGAGAAATAAGAGTGATCCTTCAAAGTAAATATTTTTCTCAAAGCAACAACTAAATAATTAGTTAACAAACTGACGATTTAGTTATATTTGGTTTGATTTTTGTAACGCATTAAATTTTAATTCTTTAATTGACATGAAAGAACTAACAAAGGCAGAAGAGCAAGTGATGCAATTGCTTTGGACTTTAAAAAAAGCATTTGTGAAAGATTTGATTGAACAGATGCCTGAGCCTAAACCGGCTTATAACACGGTTTCAACAATCGTTCGAATACTTGAGAAAAAAGGATTTGTTGGTTATGAAGCTTTTGGTAAAACTCACCGGTATTTCCCATTAATGAGTAAAAAAGAATACACGCGGAAGTACATGAGGAATTTTATGAAAGGCTATTTCAGCAATTCATTTAAGGAAATGGTTTCATTTTTTGCACGCGAAGATAATATGAGTATAGCTGAGCTAGAGGAGCTAATGAGAGAAGTCGGAGAGGATCTTGAAAATAAAAAAAACATAGGAGATGAATAGTTTTATCAATTACATTTTAGAATCGGGCGTCAGTCTTGGAGCTCTTTCGTTGGTGTATTTTGTGTTTTTACGCAGTGAAACGTTTTTCAAAATCAATCGTTTGTTTTTGCTTTTCGCAATTCTGTTTTCAAGTGTTCTGCCACTGCTCCATTTAAAAGTTTATGGCGCCGGAGATCAATTGCTATTTGCAACACAGCAAGGAACAAATATGCTGGATGCGATTACTGTTAATGGTTCAGAACTATCACATTCTATCGTGAGCTGGATTACCACTAATCAGCTAGTTTTGGCCAGCTACATTGCTGGGGCATTTATTATTACTTTACTTGGCATCGTTCGGATTTTTCAGGTCTTCAGAATTATCAGAAAAGGCCAGCTTGTAAAAAGAAATGGAATCAAATACGTTTATATCGATGACAATTCAAGCCCGTATTCTTTCCTCGATTATTTGTTTGTAAGTCGACAACTGGAATCTACTCCAGGTTGGGAGAAAATGCTTGCACACGAAAGTGAACATATTCGTCAGGGACACACCGTGGATATCTTAATACTTGAGCTGATTAGTATTTTTCAGTGGTTTAATCCCTTCTTTTGGTTACTCCGAAGGGTGATTAAAGAAAACCATGAATTTATGGCCGATCACGCAGTATTAAATAATGGGGTGGAAACCAGTCAGTATAAAAAAATTCTGGTCACCCAGTTTATTGGTAATCAATTTTCAATTGCCAATAATTTCAATTCTTCTTTAATAAAATCAAGACTTAAAATGATGACAAAAATAAAATCTTCGAAAAAAGCGAAATTCAGATACTTATCAGGAATAATTATGACTGTTGCCTTAGTTCTGGTTTTTGCCTGCGAAAATAAGGAAACTGCAATTTTAGAGCCTGAAACTGGCGTTCAAATAAAGTCAGAATCAGGAGAGCAGCCATTGGTGTTAATTGACGGTGAAATGGCTGATATGGACGCGATGCAAAAACTTGATCCAGCCAGCATTGAGTCCGTCAATGTGGTAAAAGAAAAACTGGAGGTCTATACTCAGAAGTACGGTGATCTTGCTCAAAATGGGGTTATCGAAATTAACTTGAAGTCTGGAGCTACCGATGCTAAAAATGGGTCTTCGAAGGACGTAACAGTAATTGCTTACGGAAGTGAGTCTGATAAGCAGGATGCCGATGTTTTCAATATTGTGGAACAAATGCCTGAATTCCCGGGTGGAGATTTGGCATTACGTAAATCTATTGCAGCGAAGGTGAAGTACCCAGTTATTGCGCAAGAAAATGGGTACCAGGGAAAAGTATATGTTAGCTTTGTCGTTGAAAAAGACGGAACAGTGGGGCGTGCGAAAATCGCTCGGGGAGTTACACCTTCACTGGACGCTGAAGCCATAAGGGTAGTCAAGAATTTACCGCGATGGAAGCCGGGTAAACAACGAGGTCAGACTGTTGCCGTCGCATACACCATGCCAATTAACTTTGTTCTCCAATAATCTCATAGGACTTCCTGAAAAGGGGAGTCCTTTTTTTATTTCTTCAAGCCATGTTAAAAAAACTAATTCCTCTTCTTTTTCCGCTAATTCCATTTGTAGGAATTGCTCAAAATAAAATTGATTTATTGCTTTTAAAGCAAGAGTACTCCAATGCCATTGAGCAAATCGACAAGCAATTAAATACGACCAAAACCGGAGAGTTATACTTCAAAAAAAGTTTGGCACATCAAAAGTTAATGGACTATCCTGCAGCAGTGGGCGATTTAAACCAAGCATTAAATCTGGATTCTGAAAATGTGAAATACCTGACAAGCCGAGCTGATTTGATGCAGGCAATGGGAAATTACGGAAATGCTGTTGTCGATTTTCAGCATGCCCTACAGCTACACCCTGAAAATTTATTATTGAAATACGAATGTGGCAAGTCACTATTGTACCTGAACGATTATCGAAAGGCTGATCAAATGTTTAAGGAAATACAAACGGTTGATTCAACTAACGTCATGTATAACAAATATAGTGCATTAGCTGCATTTAAAGCTGATTCATTAAAACGTGCGGTTAAATTGTACTGCAATTATCTGCATCAAAATCCGAGTGATTTAAGCGCATATTTTAATCTTTCCAAAGCATACGAAAAGCTGAAGGATAAAGATAAGATGATGATGACTTTGTTCCGGGCCGGAAATCAATTTCCAAATAATAGTTCGGTTCATTTAAAAACCGCCAATGCATCGTTTGAGAATAAAGATTTTCAGATGGCACAACGGTTATATTATCAATACATGTCTAAATACGATACACTAATTCCAGTTCTGTTGAACTATGGTATTTGTTTGTATCACAACAAGTACACGGAGGATGCCATTGAAATTCTGGAAAAGGTTTATTCGGTTGCTCCAAACGATGTTTACGTCAATTTTTACCTTGGAGTGTCTCATAAGCGACTCGATCATTATAAACTAGCGGCCAACTACCTTGATTTTGCCATCTACATTTCTATTCCCGAGTTCCACCCTGAAATGTATCATCATTTAGCGCAGGTTTATGGTTCTCAGAGGGAGTTCGAAAAATCTATTGAATGTTATAAAAAGGCCTATGAATTAGATTCAAGAAAAGTAGAAGTGCTTTTCGAAATTGCGACGACTTATGAAGAATTCAACTTCAATAAAACACTGGCTTTAAATTACTACCAACAATATTTGCAAGAAGCAGGAGAAGAAGCTAAAAGTGCAGATTACGCTCTGGGTCGCTTAAAACGAATTAAAGAAGAACTTTTCTTTGAAGAGTAAACACATGAAATCCATCGCGTTTTTTAATAGTCCTATTCTTCTATTCATTTTTGAAATACGATGGTAAAAGTTGGAAAAATCAATCTTCTTTTTTTACAGAATGAAAAATAGATTTTAGCAGTTATTATTGATCGTAGCCCCTGTTTTGTTCGATATTTTATTCTAATTTAGTACTAGAATAAAACCAAGACGAACCTTTTTACCTGATGGATAAAAATCTCGATTTTGAAATCTGGCGCCGTTTTAAACAGGGAGATAAGAAAGCGTTTTCCTATATATTTGATACTTACCATGCGCAAATGTTCGAATATGGGCATCGATTTACTTCAGATGAAGCCTTTATTAAAGATTGTATGCAGGACGTGTTTTTCGAATTGGCTTCAAAAAAGGACAAGCTTTCCCCCACCGATAATATCTTGTTTTACCTGCTGAAATCACTTCGTATTCGCATTTTTACCAACCTTCGAAAGAATAAAAATATTAGCGCTGATTTTAATGACGATTTATTGGCAGACTTTCGCCTGGAATTTTCGACTGAAGTTGATAGCGAAGAAAAGGAATTGAGATTAGATCAACTTGCTCAAGCGCTTAATCAACTTCCTACGCGTCAAAAAGAAACGATATTCCTGAAGTTTTACAAAAATCTTTCAAACTCCGAAGTTGCTGAACTGGCAGATATCAATTATATCCGAAGCAAAAGAAGTATGGACGGAAAAACACTTCCAGCTCTTACTTCACTGACACTGGATGACATTTTAGACGAAAGAGGTTACGAATTGTACTGGGAAGGACTGCGTCGGCAGGACTTAATCCGCTTTGGTAAATTTACCAATGCTTATCAGGAAAAAGAAGTTTCTGAAGCTTTTAGAACAATATTCCCTGTTCCAACATCAGCTGCCGATGTGAACGAAAATCTGGATGCTACTCTAGGAAATCAATAAATTATATAATTAGAAACAGGCTGCTGAGCAATAGAATAGCACAGCAGCCTGTTTCTAATTTTTCATGTGGAACTCGTAATCGCTCTTCTGGGGGTATTCGCTTTTACATACTCGTTTCATGTCTTTACCTGAATCAAATACAATGAAATTAAACTCGAAATATTGGAGATATTCTGTTGTCATTATTCTTTTCACAACTCAGGCTGCACTTTCACAAATCAACCCGGCCAAAAAATACCCGGATTTGTTTGAAGCTGTTCAGATAGAAGAAATCTTTCAGGATCAAAAACGATTTGTAGATTGTCCAGCCAGAGTTGATCTCGATTCTGTAAAACTGGCCTATGTTGAATTAAAAGATCAATCACACTTTAACTTGAAGGATTTTGTCGGTCGATATTTTGATGCCCTACAGCACGATACAACAGCCATGTTGCCTATCGTGGGTTGAAAAATTATGGCTACAACGACTTCGCGAAAAAAATTGCAAAACGTTGGATAAACCTAAACATCAAAGTTTATTTCGAAACAGGGAAAATGATGGAAAAATATGATGTGTAAATATCAATCGCCCCGGTGGTGGTGGCGAATACGAAACTCAAGATGGCTTCGGCTGGACCAATGGAGTCTTTCTGAAGCTTTGGAGTGAAACAAAAAAGTAACAATTAATTTTTTTAATCCGAAATAATGAAAAAACTAACAATCCCGATTTTATTAATCCTGATTTCATGGAGCCTGAAAGCTGAGGAACTGGTATCACCAAATGGAAATTTCGTTTTGACGTTTGCAGTTGATCAAGGAATCCCAACTTATGCATTAGACTATAAAGAAAAGTCTGTAATCACGGAAAGTAAATTAGGACTTGAATTGAAAGATGCAGAATCGCTACTCTCTAACTTCGAAGTTGCGAGTGTTGACCGATCAACGTTTGACGAAACATGGAAGCCCGTTTGGGGCGAGGTAAGTGAGATTAGAAATCATTATAATGAAATGGTAGTCAACTTAAACCAGACCACATCTGATCGTAAGCTTATTATCCGGTTTCGTTTATTCGATGATGGGCTTGGCTTTCGTTATGAGTTCCCGGAGCAGGATAGCCTGATTTATTTTGTTATAAAAGAAGAGCGTACGCAATTTGCGATGGCTGGCGATCATACAGCCTTCTGGATTCCTGGCGATTTTGATACCCAGGAGTACAATTATACAGAGTCAAAATTGTCAGAAATCAGAGGTTTCATGACGGATGCTGTAACCGACAATGTCTCGCAGCAAACCTTTTCACCGACAGGAGTGCAAACCGCTTTGATGATGAAAACCGACGATGGTTTATACATCAATTTACACGAAGCAGCTTTAGTTGAATATTCATGCATGCACCTCAATCTGGATGATGAAAATATGATTTTTGAGTCATTTTTGACACCGGATGCTGTTGGAAATAAGGGATACATGCAGGCACTTTGCCATTCGCCCTGGCGTACCGTTATTGCCAGCGATAAGGCCGGTGATATTCTAATGTCTCACATCACGCTCAACCTAAATGAGCCATGTGTTTATGATGATACTTCGTGGATTACACCCGTGAAATATATTGGTGTTTGGTGGGAAATGATTACCGGGAAAAGTACCTGGGCATACACTGACTTACCAAGTGTAAAACTAGGCGAAACGGACTACTCAAAAACGGTTCCTAATGAAACACACGCTGCAAACAACGAGCACGTAATGGAGTATATCGATTTTGCTGCAAAGCATGGCTTCGATGCCGTTTTGGTTGAAGGATGGAATGAAGGATGGGAAGACTGGTTTGGAAAATCAAAAGATTATGTATTCGACTTTGTAACACCATATCCCGATTTTGACGTAAAAAAACTACAAAGCTATGCTCAAAGCAAAGGTGTTCGTTTGATGATGCATCACGAAACTTCCGGATCTATTCGGAATTATGAACGCCATATGGATCAGGCATACCAGTTTATGGTTGATAATGGGTACAAAGCTGTAAAAAGTGGCTATGTTGGGAACATGATTCCGCGCGGCGAAACACATTACGGACAATGGTTGGTCAATCACTATTTGTTTGCGATTAAAAAAGCTGGGGAATATGAAATCATGGTTAATGCTCATGAAGCAGTTCGTCCAACGGGCTTGTGCCGCACTTATCCGAACCTGATTGGGAATGAGTCAGCCCGTGGCACCGAATATGAAGCGTTTGGTGGCAATGATCCGGATCACACGACCATATTGCCATTTACCCGCCTGATTGGTGGCCCAATGGATTATACTCCAGGTATATTTGAAACGGACATCAGCCAGTTAAACCCCGATAACACATCGAAAGTAAATACGACTATCGCTCGTCAATTGGCGCTGTATGTAACCATGTACAGTCCGTTGCAAATGGCTGCCGATTTACCCGAAAATTATAAAAAGCACCTGGACGCTTTTCAATTTATCAAAGATGTTCCGGTTGATTGGGACAACACCAAGGTGTTGGAGGCAGAACCCGGCGATTACATCACTTATGCACGGAAAGAAAAAGGGACAGATAATTGGTTTGTTGGACGAACAAATGATGAAGAAGCCCGGGAATCAACTATTTCGTTTGATTTTCTGCCAGCAAAGAAAAAATACATCGCAACCGTTTATTCTGACCAAAAGGATAGTCACTATCGCGATAATCAGAAAGCTTACCAGATTGAGAAATACTTAGTTGATAGCAAGAGTAAATTATCTCAGTATTGCGCACCGGGTGGGGGATATGCAATCAGTTTAATTGAAGTCGATAATACCACATCAACTAAAAAGATGAAAAAGCTTTAACAATTCATTTTCCTATACGATTGAAATCGTTGAATTTGATATAAAGAGTATTGGCTGGGTGGTCAATACTTTTTTTATGCTTCAGCCAGTAGTTGAATGGCTTCTTGTTTCAGCACCGATGGTAATTGGATTTTGCGTCGTTCAATGCTTAATAGCCATTTTCTCACTTCTTCGCCATCTAAGGTGTATAGTACTTCACGGAATTCGTCAATTTGGTCATCCTGATATTCATTCGGATTGACTCCTTTGTATCGATCCAACTCTTCGTCTTCGAAATAGACAATTTCATCAGGGTTATTGAGCATTTCTTCAAAGTCGCATATTTCATGAGCACCACAACAGTCCAGTGCAATGTTAGCTTTTTCATCAGGTTCTGACGTTTGTTTTCCAAAATGGTTAGATAACCATGTACCCACTGCTAAAAGCAAAAACAATCCTACTAAAATTCCTACTAAAACAAGCATATTTTTATTTGTTAACTCATATCACAATAACAACTCCAAGAGTAAGCTGTTCGAATAGTTTCGAACTATTGGGAGCAAAGTTAGTAAGAATTTTGAATGGAATAAATTAACCACGGCATTGCTGTCCATCTATAGATAACTGGGGCTATTCAATTTCGTTAGTCGGATTACTTCAATACTTCACCTATTTTAATTAATTTCATTCGAATTTTAAATAATTTAACTCCAATGAAAATAGTTGTACTTGACGGATATGCGTTAAATCCCGGAGACATGAGCTGGAAAGCATTTGAGGAATTAGCTGATTTTAAGGTTTATGATAATACTTCGTCGAAAAAGATTGTTGAACGAATCGGAAGTGCTGAGCTTGTTTTGACAAATAAAGTAGTTTTAAATAAAGATGTGATTAATTCTTGCCCGTTATTAAAATACATCGGCATTTTAGCAACCGGCTACAATATTGTTGATCTGGAAGCTGCCAGCAATGCCAACATTACCGTGACCAACATTCCGGCATATAGCACAGATTCGGTGGCACAGCTGGTTTTTTCTCATCTCCTGAACATCGTTAATCGGGTTCAACTTCATGCCGATTCAGTGAAAAATGGTGATTGGGTTAATTCGCCTGACTTTTCGTTTTGGTTAAGTCCTCAAACTGAGCTTGCAGGAAAAACACTTGGTATTATTGGTTTCGGCAGAATCGGGCAAAAAGTTGCTGAAATTGGACATGCATTTGGAATGACCATTTTATTTCAGAACCGTTCTCAGAAAAAAAATGTCGCGTCGTATTGCCGACAATGTGAGCTTGATGAATTACTCCAAAAATCGGATGTGGTGAGTTTAAATTGCCCACTTACCGAGAACAACCGAGAGTTTATGAATAAAAACCTATTTGCTCAAATGAAGCACAGTGCAATAATAATCAATACCGGGAGAGGCGCTCTAATTGAAGAGCAAGATCTTGCAAACGCACTAAATGAAGGAAGTTTGGCTGCTGCTGGTCTGGATGTGCTTTCGACAGAACCCCCAACTACTGATAATCCGCTGCTTCGTGCAAAAAACGCTTTTATTACCCCTCATATCGCTTGGGCAACAAAAGAAGCCCGGCAACGCATGATCAACATTGCGGAGGAAAACCTGAAAGCTTTCCTGAATAGGAAAAAGCTCAACGTAATAAGCTAATTATTTATAGGGAGAGTATCTGGTTAGTCGTATAAATCTTCGTTAGAGTTTGTTGTATTAAAATCAATTTCATCATCAAATTCATCATAAATAGTCAGTCGGCGTTTTGAGCCTCGATCTTTCTTTACACTTTTTGGTGATTTGCCCCTAAATTCAGTATCCTCAAAGTCAGTGTGATTTTGAATCTTTCTGGAGCTCTTTTTCGATTTCATTTTAATTTTACAGATCTAATAATTAATAACTTAATTCATGAAAACATCGTTCGGTATTCACGGTTGAAAAATAGAAATTTTTTTCTCTTATTTCCAAATTTGGGATGTATTTTTTTTTGTCGAATAAAATTTGAAAGTACATCTATCAACAACCATTTATACATGCGTTAGTAGTGTAACGAAAAAAAGATCCAACAAGTTTAGTTAGCCATTTGTTACTGTGGTAATTATTAATGCTAAAAACCAGTATTTATGAGTTTTACTCTTGAAATAGGCGCTACAGCCATCGATTTTAATTTATCCGCAACTGACGGGAAAAAATATTCTCTGACAAACTTTAAGTCCGCTAAGTATTTAGTCGTTTTTTTCACCTGTAATCATTGCCCGTATGTAATCGGAAGTGATGAACTAACCCGGGATGCCGCCGAGAAGTACAAAGACCAAGGTGTGCAATTTGTTGGAATTAATTCGAACAGTGAAAAAACGTATCAGGAAGATGATTTTGAACACATGATTCAGCGGATGAATGAGCACCAATTTCCGTGGGTATATTTGCACGACGAAAGTCAGGAGGTTGCCGAAAAATATGGAGCTTTAAGAACCCCACATTTTTATGTGTTTGATGAAAATAGACGTTTGGTTTACACCGGAAGAGGAGTAGACTCGCCAAAAGATACGGCGAAAGTCAAGGTGAATGACTTGGATAGAACACTAAACGAATTAACCTCTGGAAAGGAAATTTCCACTCCCATTACCAATCCGATTGGGTGCAATGTGAAATGGAACGGGAAAGATAAACACTGGATGCCACCCGAAGCCTGCGATCTGGTAATCTGATCTTTTTTTATTGCTTAATTAATCACGACTTAATAAAAATTCATATTTTAGCTCAATTGAATATAACGATTACTTTTGGCAATTATTGAAAGTTTTAATCGTTTATATAACTCAATACAAAATTTATAAGCCATGAAAAAAATTGCAATCGTTCTATTATTCACGTCATTCTTAATCCCTGCGATGGCTCAGTCGCCCATTAACTTAGGATTAAAGGGAGGTTACAGTAATTCTAAATTGGTTACTGATATGAACGCTATAAACGAAGGAAGTGTCGATAATTACCACGTTGGTGCCTTTGCTCGGGTAACTTTAGGTCGAATCTACATTCAGCCCGAAGCCTATTACAGTTCGAAAGGAGGAACCTTGGAAGATATGACTAATAGCCTGCCAGAAGCTGTAAATTCGTTTGATCTAAAAACGATTGACGTTCCTGTGCTGTTTGGTATTAATGTTGTTGATAAAGGTGTTCTTAAAGTAAGAGCTAATGCAGGTCCTCTATTCTCTTTCTTTACCGACAAAAAGCTCAATGGAAATAGCTTCAATGATGATACAATTAAAGATAATTACTTTGGGTGGCAATATGGAGTTGGTGCCGATTTTATGTTTTTGACTCTTGATGTACGTATGGAAAACAGTTCTGGAGATCTATATTCTGGCCCATACATCGACAGTGATGTTCGTAGTAAGAGCGTTGTAGTGAGCCTGGGAATTAAATTGTTGTAATATTTCTGATTGGAAAGATTAATTGAAATTTGAATACGGATAAGTTGATGATGTTCAAGAAACTAGCTTGTATAGGTCTTTTCCTTATGTTAGGAGATGCCACTTTTGCGCAGTCTGACTCAACAAAATTGAGCCCGGTTAATTTGGAGTATGAGTTTATCTACATGGAGTTATTTAACTTTTCACCAAATTCAACTTTTGGTGAATTGCAGTTTAATCAAACTCCTGCTATTTCAAAGGAAATGAACTGGCAACCTTCACTTTTTGGCAATTTAAATACTTATGCAAGTTTCAAATCGATTAGTCTTTCCAATCATATTCCTTCTCATAACCCGTTCCTGAATGCATTATCGGTTACCAGTTATGCCGACTACAAATTAAGTGATAAGCTTATTTTCGGAGGGAATAGTTTCGCGGGCAATTCAATCTTCAATCCACTGCCGGCCAACCCTTCAGTTCAGGATATGAGCATTAGGGGAGCATCAATGTTTTTGCAATACAAGATTTCGGATAAATTCAAAGTAAGCGGTAGTTTCAGCATCAGCAATCAGGAACACCCCCTTATTCCGTAGTGTTTTTAGTTAAGTATTGCACTAACTCTTCTACCTGATTTGTACCAATAAAGTCAACCTCAGCTTTTTGTAACACGTCCCAGGCTTCGTCACGTGTCGGACATTTCGATACATATACTTTTCTGCCTGACTGATGGATTTCAGCAACTTTTTTCTTTACACTTAGGTACTCTTCAAAGGCAATATTCCCAATGCCATTCCATGTGGTCAAATCCGAAAAAGGTAATTCAATCAATGGCATCACTTCAATAGGAAAGTATGAACTTAAGTCATCCCCAGAGCCAACTACGCCTGTTAAAATCAATTGTTCATGATTTAAAAGACCGTCAAGCGGAGCTTTAATCAAAATTTGTAGTTTCCCAGGATGCCACTTTCCATCAGCCTTAAATACGAACATATCCTGCATCGTCCGTAATTGTCGTCGCAATAATCTAACGACTGTTTGTGGCTCATAACCGATATCTAATATCAGGTAGCTGATGTCGGTGTGTTGTGGAATGATATTGCCATTATTCTTTTTAAATTGATTGAATAAGGGAAGCAGGTAAGCATCACGTAAAGTAGGCTTTACATGATTAGCACTGTCAGGCATGGTTGGCGTGACGTATAGTTCGCCATAAATTGGCATTACGTCAGCTTCGAATTGATGAACCCCTATACTTAATATTTCCCATACTTCCGAACTGTTTTCAGCATTTTGGGTACATAATACTTCGGTTTTTAGCTGAGCAAAGCCAGTTGAAAACAACATACAAACGAACAGAAAGAGTAAACCGTATCTTATCATAACACCTTTTGTTATTGTATGGACTAAATTAGGATATTTTTCAGTTTTAATGCAGAAAACGGTGCCCTAAATATGAATTAACCAGACGTTCTGAGTTTTTATCGACGTTCGATAAACTATTGAAATTTGTTTTTTATGAGTTCACTTTTCTAATTGAACGAAGGGAACCTGCACATCTGGCTGAATAATCACCAATTGGTTAGTGGCAACTCAATCACCTACAAAAGAACATAGCCAAACTTCCGGTTATTAATTATTGAGCTTGCAATATTCGATATCTTCAGTAATTTCGAGTACTGAAACCAAGAAGTAAAATGACCGCGTCGCGAGTAAACGAAATAACACCATTTATAGTGATGGAGATGCTTGAAAAGGCCGCTGAACTGGAAAGGGCAGGAGCTAACGTTATCCACATGGAAGTTGGTGAACCGGATTTTAATATGCCTGCTTGCGCCATTGAGGCTACCAAACAAGCGTTTCTTGAGAGCTGAACTCATTACACTCACAGCTTGGGCGACCCGGATTTAAGAGACGAAATCTCGCAACACTATTTTAATAAATACGGAGTTCATGTTGATCTCAATCAAATTATCGTAACATCCGGAAGTTCTCCTGCTATCTTATTGGCTCTTTCGGTTTTATGCGAGCAAGATGATGAGATAATTTTATCCGACCCGGGCTATATGCTTGCTATCCAAACTTCATCCATTACATCGGTGCTAAAGCGGTTCACGTTCCTGTAAATCCTGCTGATGGTTTTCAATTTCATGCCTCGGCTATCCAGAATAAGATAACTAAACGAACGAAAGGAATATTAATAAATAGTCCGATGAATCCAACGGGAAATTTGTTAAAGCCTGAAGTGTTGAAATCCCTGGCCGAACTAAATACCACAATTATCTCCGATGAAATTTATCATGGCTTAGTTTATCAAGGGCGTGCACATTCTATTCTGGAATATACCAACAACGCATTTGTCTTAAACGGATTTTCGAAACTCTATGCCATGACCGGTCTTCGTCTTGGCTATTTAATTGCTCCCAGGCAATACATCCGTCCGATGCAGAAGTTGCAGCAAAATTTTTTTATTTGCGCCAGTTCAGTAGCTCAAAGAGCAGGAGTTGCGGTATTGAAAGACGCTGTTAGTGAGGTCGAAAACATGAAACGGATTTACAATAAGCGTCGGATTTATATGATTAGCCGATTACGGGAGCTTGGATTCAAGATTCCGGTTGAGCCCATTGGCGCTTTTTATGTTTTTGTTGATGCATCGCATCTTTCGCCAAACTCATACGAGCTTGCTTTTGATATTTTGAATAAAGCCCATGTTGGCGTTACTCCGGGGATAGACTTTGGGGCAGGAGGAGAAGGATTTCTCCGATTTTCCTACGCCAATTCTTTAGAAAATATTATTGAAGGACTTAATCGATTTGAAAAATATATTCAAGATCGAACAGCATCCATTTTCGAATAAATATCCATTTCCACACAATCTTTTTCAATTTTTTTATTGACGATTTCACGTCGTTTAGCTGTCTAATATCGTTGTTCGTCGAAAGCAGGCCGAATTTAGTATCTGTAAGTGTAATATCTGGAATTCTTCGTCGTCTATTAATAAACAAGCAGAAAACAAAATGGAGTTTAAACTCCTGTAACGAAACAAATTTAACAGTAACCGATTAAATCAAAAGTCATGAAAAACAAAATTTTTACAGCAATTACAATCTTCGTATTTAGCTTCGCAGCTTTAGCGGTTGAAGCAAGTGAAATTGACAGAACTTTTAGTGATTATGAAATTTCAAAAGTAACTACCAAAGCGCTTAGTTCCGGTGCCGATGACGCATGGGTATTGTCATACGACAAGAATGAATCACCCATCGTTATCACATTACATAAAACCAAGCGATGCAATTACTACGTGGTAAGAGCAGAGCATTTTGAAGTTGCATATTTATGCAGTAAAAAAGGTTTTGGAGCATCATGGGTAAAGTCATCTTACAGCAACTATCCCGAGGAGTTGACACGCAAAGTAATTAACGATTCAGAGCTCGATCGCCAACGAATTTTAACTTCCAATCAGCCTACAAGTGAAGAAGCTCTGGAGCTGATTGCTTCTTATTTGCCAGATTTAGTAAATCCAAGTTATAAGCACCTGTTGAATTAATAATTTTATTGATTGAACAGTATCAATCCTAAAAGCTGCTTCCCCCCAAGGAGCAGCTTTTTTTAGATACATCCACAAACAAATCCTTCGGCCAAACCATCTCTTAATTCACTAACTTTGGCTTTTTCGCGATCACTTCCTTTACATTGCTCGCAAACAGGAAGGTTTAGTTCGTCATTTCTCACCAACAGCTTTGGTTCCATCTCTTTTTCACAAACAAAACATTTATTGCTAAAGTCACTCATTATTTCGGTTTTTTTTAGATGAAATATGATCTGAAACGAACATGAAAATTATCTGCGATTCATCACAAACAAGCATGATCAAACTTCATTCTGCTTCTTTTCTGCTTTGTGCTTTAATGGCAGCATAATTATCTTATCATGTAATATTGGCTTAATTAGCTCCAATTCCCTTTATGGCATGATTATTATTGAAAAAAAACAAAGCACAAATATATAAACTTACATAGATTAACTACTTTTGTGTGCGTTTGTAGATATTAATAAGAATTTATAGATAATGACATTTGTAAATAAGATTTTAGGAAAATTTCTAGGCAATAAATCAGATCGGGACATCCGGGAGATTAATCCAATAGTTGAACAGATAAAAAAAGAATACGAAAGAATATCCAAGCTTTCAATTGACGAATTAAGGGGTGAAACAGCGCGAATAAAACAAGTCATCCAGGATCGGATTCAACCGGATCTCGACGAAATTGCGTCACTTAAGGAAAAGGTTGAAGAAGTTGATATTCAGGAAAGCGAAAAAATATACAAAGAGATTGATAAAATTGAAGAGCAAATCAATGAAAAGATTGAAGTTGTTCTGAATGAAGTTTTACCGGCGGCTTTTGCGGTAGTGAAAGAAACTGCCAGGCAATTTAAAGACAATGAACAGCTTGTTGTAAATGCGTCAGATTTTGATCGCGAATTAGCAGCTGGAAGAGATAGCATTACCATAGAAGGAGAAAAAGCCATCTGGAAGAATCGCTGGATAGCCGGTGGAACTGAAGTTATCTGGGATATGGTTCACTACGATGTTCAGTTAATTGGAGGAGTCGTGCTTCATCAAGGTAAAATTGCGGAGATGGCTACGGGTGAAGGAAAAACATTAGTGGCGACCTTGCCAGTGTTTTTGAATGCATTGGCCGGAAGAGGTGTTCATATTGTTACGGTTAACGACTATTTGGCAAAACGAGACTCTGAATGGATGGGACCAATTTTTGAGTTTCATGGTTTAAGTGTAGATTGCATTGATAAGCACCGTCCAAACTCTGATGAAAGGCGTAAGGCATATAATTCCGATATTACCTATGGAACAAACAATGAATTTGGTTTCGATTATCTGCGTGATAATATGGCCATCAACCCAAAAGACTTGGTCCAACGGAAGCATCATTATTCTATCGTTGATGAGGTTGACTCTGTTTTAATTGATGATGCACGAACACCATTAATTATTTCAGGTCCTGTTCCCAAAGGAGATGTTCAAAAATTTGATGAACTAAAACCGAAGGTTGAAAAGCTGGTCGCTGCTCAAAGAAATTTTGTGATGCAGTGTTTTACTGATGCGAAGCGCCTGTTATCAAAGGAAAATCCGACAAAAGAAGAGAAGGAAGAAGGGGCATTATTATTGCTCCGTGCCCATAAAGGATTGCCAAAAACCAAGGCCGTCATCAAATTCCTGAGCGAAGAAGGAATTAAAGCGGCGATGCAGAAAACGGAGAATTACTACATGCAGGACAATAGCAAAAATATGCATGTTGTAACTGATCCGCTTTACTTTATTATTGAAGAGAAACAAAACTCAGTTGAACTTACTGATAAAGGAATTGACTTGATTTCGAGTGATGTTGATGACCCCGAATTTTTCATTTTACCTGATATGGGTGGAATGATTGCGGAAATCGAAAATGATGAATCACGGAGTCGCGAAAAAAAGCTGGAGGAAAAGGACGAGCTATTACAAAACTATGCTGTAAAATCGGAACGTGTTCATACCATCAACCAGTTATTGAAAGCTTACGCCATGTTCGAAAAAGATGTGGAGTATGTGGTGATGGATAACAAAGTTAAAATTGTAGATGAGCAAACAGGCCGTATCATGGAAGGCCGTCGTTATTCTGACGGGCTGCATCAGGCAATTGAAGCTAAAGAGCATGTAAAGGTTGAAGCAGCAACACAAACATTTGCAACCATCACACTTCAGAATTACTTCCGGATGTATCATAAATTAAGTGGTATGACCGGTACTGCAGAGACGGAAGCAGGAGAATTGTGGGACATTTATGAATTGGAGGTTGTTGTTATTCCTACAAATCGTCCAATTGTTCGTGATGACCGCGAAGATTTGGTATACAAAACGAAGCGAGAAAAATATAATGCTGTTATTCTTGATATTGTGGAACTCAATAAAGCTGGCCGCCCGGTATTGGTTGGTACTACTTCTGTTGAAATTTCAGAATTATTAAGCCGGATGTTAAAAATCCGTGGAATAAAGCACAACGTACTGAATGCAAAATTACACGCACGGGAAGCCGATATTGTTGCCGATGCCGGTATTGCCGGAATGGTAACTATTGCAACGAACATGGCTGGTCGTGGTACCGATATTAAACTGAGTAAAGAGGTAAAAGAAAAAGGTGGTTTAGCGATTATTGGTACCGAACGACATGACTCACGGCGAGTTGACCGTCAGTTGCGTGGTCGTTCCGGTCGTCAGGGAGATCCCGGTAGTTCGCAGTTCTTTGTATCGTTGGAAGACGACTTGATGCGTTTGTTTAATTCAGATCGGATTACTGGAATTATGGACCGTCTGGGATTGGAAGAAGGCGAAGTTATTCAACACTCGATGATTACAAAATCGATTGAGCGTGCCCAACGTAAAGTTGAAGAAAACAACTTTGGTATTCGTAAACGTCTGCTGGAGTATGATGATGTGATGAACTCACAGCGTGAGGTAATTTACAAAAAACGTCATCATGCACTGTATGGCGAGCGATTAGAAGTTGATCTGCTCAACATGATGTACGATTCGATAGAAAACCTAGTGAATGAGTTTTACGGAAGTGATCAATTTGAAGATTTTAATCTGGAATTAGTGCGGTTAATGTCTATTGAGTCACCGGTAACAGCTGACGAATTTATAAGTCTGAAGCCTGACGAAATTGTTGAGAAAATATACCAGGTGATGATTGATACCTTTACTCGTAAAGTTGAATCAATTTCGAAGCAAGCTTATCCGGTTATCAAAGATGTGTTTGAGAAAAAATCACAGGTTTATCAAAATATCGTTGTTCCAATTTCTGATGGGAAACGTATTTTCCAAATTATTACTAATCTGGAGAAAGCTTATAACAATCAGGGAAAAGAGTTGGTCAAATCTTACCAAAAACAAGTTGTTTTATCAACTATCGATGAGTCTTGGAAAGAGCAATTGCGTGAGATGGATGATTTGAAACAGTCCGTTCAAAATGCGACCTACGAGCAAAAAGATCCATTATTGATTTATAAGTTTGAATCATTCAACTTATTTAAAATAATGGTTCAAAAAGTCAATAAAGATATTGTCTCAACCTTGATGAAAGGGCACATTCCAATTTCTGATCCGAATCAAGTACGTGAAGCGGATGTCGATAGACGTACTGATATGAGTAAATACTCAACCCAAAAATCGGATATAACAGAATCAAGATCCGGAAGCCGAGGCGATGCTCAAGCTCGCAAAGAACAACAAAAGGTACAACCCGTACGTGTTGAGAAAAAGGTCGGACGTAATGAGCCGTGTCCTTGTGGAAGTGGAAAGAAATATAAAAGCTGTCACGGCAAAAACGCTGAATAAAAAATCAAAATAAATGGAATTTCTAGCCTTTATTCATTGGAATGTTGATCCCGAAATTTTTAGTTTAGGCCCATTGTCTGTTCGTTGGTATGGTTTATTATTTGCCATTGGATTTTTGGGCGGTTACTATCAGGGTGAACGCATGTTTAAGTTTGAAGATATTAATCTGGAATGGCTGGAAAGTCTTTTTATTTACTTGATTGTTGCTACCATAATTGGTGCACGATTAGGACATGTTTTTTTTTACGGATGGGATTATTATTCACAACATCCCAGCGAAATATTGAAGGTGTGGCACGGAGGGTTGGCGAGTCATGGAGGCGCATTGGGAATTATTGTAGCTCTTATTCTGTGGAGTAGAAATGTGTCCAAACGTCCTGTTATCTGGATTATGGATCGGGTCGTGGTTCCAACCGCTTTAGTTGCGGCACTTATTCGTACAGGAAACCTGATGAATTCTGAGATTTATGGAATTCAAACCAGCCTGCCTTGGGGAATAATATTTGAGAGAAACGGAGAAACAGTGCCTAAACATCCAACCCAAATCTACGAAGCACTTTCTTATCTACTTACTTTTTGCGTCATGTTATATACCTACTGGAAAACTGATTTGCGAAATCGACAAGGATTTATTGTGGGTGTATTTTTTGTGATGATATTCCTCGCAAGATTTTTAATCGAGTTTATCAAAGAAGATCAGGAAGCTTTTGAATCAGGAATGGCTCTGAACATGGGACAGTGGTTGAGTATTCCATTTATACTTGGAGGAATTTATCTAATTGTACGTGCATTAAAACGTCCAGCCGTTATCTATAAGAATTGATTACGAGTCAGATGAGAACTTCTTAAATTCTTCGATAGCTTTTATTCGCCTTTTCAGTGTATAAAGGTAATTTTCCGTTTGCTTACGATATTGTGTTTTGTAAGACTTGGTTGCCCACTGAGCAGCTTCTTCAATATTACCTAGCATTTCGGAGGCAATTGCTAAATTATATTCCAACTTACTTTTTGTTGTTTTATTATCTGTCTGCGCTGCAAGTTCTTTCCAGTGACTGTATGCTAATGTCCAGTCATTTTTGCGGATAGAGGAATTAACAATAGCCTGATTTACCTCTTTTAGCTCAAAGTAACCTCTAGACTGGGTTTCCCATTGTGGCGAAAGCAATTTATCAAATTCAAGTGCGATTTGTATCCCTGTTTCAATTAAGGCTTGTTTGACAGGCACCAATTTGGAGGTGAATAATGTCTTTTGTGAATAATCATTTGCATACCAGTAAACGGTATCATCGACCATGATCTGCTTGATAATTTCCTGTCTTTTCGGATCGTAAACCTTTATAATTGCATCATACTTTGAGTCAATGGTTGCTTCATAAATACCATCGTAGCGCATATAATCTGTCATTATTTTATTCATATACCTTTCAATAACAAGCAACGCATCAGTATTGTAAGTATCACAAATTTCAGCTACATAATCCCAGTCTAATGGTTTCGGAATACGATAATAACTGATGTCACGCGGAATATTTCTATTTTCAGGAACGACAACATCATATCTTCCTGATTCAAACAGCAATTCGGCAAGTACTTTCAAAGTTGTGTCGGAAGCAGCGCTATCCAAAACCGCAGCATCAACATCAAACCCTTGTTTGTAGAAATAGACCTGAAGGCTGTCTGCTGAGAAGTTTTTAAATTCGTTTGAAATCCCCCTGTTCATTAAAGTTAAACTAACAATGTCATTCGGAAGGATATATTCAGAAGGTTTAGCAACTTCAATATAAACTGTTTTATACGTGCTGGCGCATGATGCCAGCAATAAAACCAAAACCGATAAACCTAATATTTTATAGAAGTAGTTGAATTTCATGTTATTGGTTGACAATTAGTAAATACCCCAATATTTTCTCAAAAACCATTCCAAAGCTAGCAAAAACAAGATGACAAAAAATAGCCATTTCATTGAAAGAAACTCCTGATAAACCTGCGTCTCTATTTTTTGTGCCCTCAACTGATTTGAACTCTCTAATGACGAAATTAGTTCACCGATCTGTTCTGGAAGATAAAACTTACCTCCAGTCTTTTCTGCTATTTGATTTAAAGACCGGAAGTTAGCTTTGGTATCTGTCAATTCAATTTGAATCTTTTTCACATAAAAACTTCCTTCTTCACCATATTCGGTTTCGCCAAGTTTTGTAATGGCTTTAAAAGAGTAGCTTCCAGAGGGCAATCGTCCAATATTAAGTCTGTATTCCTCATTTACTTTGTCAAACACAGCCTGATAAGTTCGTCCCGTATCATCTGAAATTTCAATTTCTAAATCTGGAAAATTCACCAACTCAAAGCTTTCATTGAAAAGCTCTGCCTGCATGGTTATCGCTTCATCCTCAGCATATTCATTCTTATAGAACAGGTTGAAGTTATCTTCATTAACTCTTAGTATGAGGTAATTAACAGCTTTTAAGATGAACTCATCAAATAAGTTGTGTGAACGATCTTTTAGGTAGCTATGGATACGCCACCGCCACAAACCTTCTCCTAAAATGAAACCTCGCCTTTGTCCTTCAATTTTCCCAAAAGCAATTAACGGACGCTCCAAATTGATTGTTTGGACAAGCTGATCAGCAAAAATTTCAAAGGAGTTGTCAATTGTCGTTTCGCCAAAGGGGCCCAACAGTGGTGGAAGATTTTTCAAATCCCTCATTTGGTTTGGATTAAACCGAAACAGACTAAACTGATCGTTTATTTCAGGTGTAATTTGCTCAAAACTATTAGTAGGTTTTATTTGCAGGCCAGTTTGCAGATTATTAAATCTAGCGATGGAGCTTTCTCTCCCAAAGATGAATAGAAAAGGACGCTTGCTTTGTTTTAACTTCTCCAGCATGGTAACCGATTGCTGACTGGCATCAGGTAACTGATGAATAATTACCAGGTTATAATCCGTAAAATCAAAACCGTCTGATAAGCTGGTGACTGTTTCAACTTCGTAGTTGTTTTTTGCTTTTAGTGCCTCGGTAATAGCTCCCAGATCGGGGTGTGGTCCGTGGGCTAGCATAAGTATTTTTTGCTTTTCAGAAATTACATTGACTGAGAAATCGTAAGTATTGTTAGCTAAGTTTTCCTCGCCACCAACTTCATCAATGCGGACAGCGTATTGGGCAATACCTTCCTTGATGGGGTTTAGGCTAATATTTTCGGTGAAGAAATAATCATCAGACTGGATGCGAATAGCCCTTGAATAAAGCGTCTTATCATTGGTTTCAACGGTGAGGTTTACAATTTTACCAGCAGCCTTTTTGAAACTCAGATCAATCTCAACAGGGAAATTTGTCTCTAAATAGGCCGTTGGATTGGCTGTTACTTTTCGAATGGCAGCATCGGTATGAATGGCAGTGTCGCCAAAACCAATTGTATAAATTGGATAGCTGATCGAATTAGCGGCATAAACAGGATCAGTGCCGGCATTAAAAATGCCATCTCCCAAAATGAGAACAGCGCCAATATTCGAGGTTAGATAATTTTGATTAATCTCATTCAGAAAATTACTATAATCAGACCTCTTGCCATCAAATTGAAGAGAATCAGCATCTCCTTTATTTGTCTGACTGTCAAATAAAACAAAAGTAGGAGAGTGGCCTTTTAACTCGCTATTTAATTGAGCGACTACATCCTTTATAGTGTTGCTATATTGCTTAACCGACTCGGAGTTATCAACTCCGATTATTAATTCGGGCTGTAACTTATCGTGCTTAATTCGTTGGATAGCTAGTTCGAGAAATAAAGCAACGATTAGAAAAACGGAAACGAATCGCAACGCACTAAGCAAATAAATCTGAAAACTTGTTAATGGGCTGTCTTTCTTCGTCTTTCTATATAATATAAAACTGACTAAGCCTGCAATAACAATGCAGAAGAGAAATAGACCAAATGTGTATGTTGAGTTGAAATAAAATTCCACTACATTAATTTTTTAGGTCTTCAAATTTAGTATTCTTAAGTGTAAACTTGGAGATATTCGCGACTGATTGGAACAATTTTAATTTTTTTACGAAAGTTAACAACACGGAGTCAACCTTTTTATAAGCCCATGTGTTTTGATTATCAGATGATTTATTCTCATAGCTCCAAGGTTGAAATCAGGGTTTGCTTTTTGCAGGCTCTGGTTTTATTTTTTCCCCAACAAGATTTGACAACTGAATTCGATTTTTAACCCCGGTTTTTAAGTAAATTCTTGACGCATGATCTTTCACTGTTTGGATGGTAATAAACAAACAGTCCGCAATTTCCTGGTTGGTTTTCCCCTGACAAATTTCCTGAATGATTTCAGACTCGCGTTTTGATATTTCGAACTCTCGGCAAAACAATGCAAATTCATTATCAGTTATCGATTTTCCTGATGATCTCTTAAAGTACAAATAACTACCAATAATAGCTGGGTGACTGTAATAGAATACGATGAACAGGACGACAATAATCCAATGCGAAGAGACCATGAATAAGGCAATTTCCGCTAATAAAATTGGAATAAATATGACTGCTACAACTACTTCTTTTTTTACTTCCATCCGTTTTTTACTTCTAAGTAGTATCAAAATACAGCCTACTCCAACAACCAACAAATGTATTATTGCAAAACCTTTAACGATCAATGATAACTTGATTGCTTCATCTTGAATGAGCTGATTTTTGAAATAATTGGCAAGAAAGAAAAATAGTAGAATGCAAACTGAAAAATAGGCGATACTCACGTAAGGTTTCAGTTTAAATCCAACCAATTCAACACTAAATTGAATGAATAAATACCAGGCTACGATTAAAAGTGGAAATCCTAAGAATGGGAAAATACCAACAATATTTATTAAGGTGTCTCTTGAGCTGATAACGTGATTTAATAAAAACTCAACTATCAAATTACTCCAGATGCTGTAAAAGCCAAAAGCTGCCAGAAAAATAGTGTAATAAAATAGGGAAGAGGCAAATGGTTTCTCTTCCAGCCTTTTCAGTCGGTACGATGTCATTAATCCCAGGGCGGTCAACCCAACTGAAACGATAAAACAAACTATAAAAATCCCGATTCTCATATCGTTAGCCAAAATAGTGAAAAGGCTCCATTCATCACTCATACCAAAGTAGGATTATTAAATACAAAAGCGTTTTTCATGTTTGTCTTTCATGTGCAACACATGAAACTCCCATATAATGATTTTCCTGTGCGAGAGACCTTTAGTGCTGGTTTCTGCTGCTACTTTAGTCGTAAAAGTGCAAAACACGACTTTAGTAGGAAGGATATTAATACTGAACGCAGTAGTTTTGAAATAAATATTAAAACCTTCAACAATGGAACTAATCAATTACGTGAGTTTAAAACCAACTTTAGGCGGTAGCTTTAGCAACGGATGGCAAGTAATGAAAAAGTATTTCTTGTATTTGCTTTTGGTTGTCATTGTTGTTGGCATGGTGACAGGCCCGTCTGCCGGATTTAAAATAAATTTTAATTCGGGAGATTATGGCTTTATTCATAGCTTTCCATTTAATGGCGACAACTTATTGTTATCGATAGGTGCTTTTTTCCTGATTCTTTTTGGCATCGCGTATTACTTTTTGGTGGTACCGGTTTTTGAATACAGTGCCAAACTGATTTATATTGATGCCGTTCGTGATAACGACATTGAATTTCAAAAATTGATAGCCGGGTTTCATAACTATTTGAACGTCATTCTGGCCAACTTGTTAAAAAGTGCCTTAGTGGCTATGGGCTTTATATTTTTTATTATTCCGGGAATTATTCTTATTTGCCGGTTGTCATTTGTTTCTTATTTAGTAATGGATAAAGAACTGGACGCGATACAGGCCATTGAGCAAAGTTGGAAACTAACCCGTGGAATTGGCTGGACAATCTTTGGAATGGGAATCTTTTCTTTTTTTATCATCATTTGCGGATTAGCTCTTCTTATTGTTGGAATCTTTCCGGCTATTATTTGGGTAAACTCTTCATTTTCATCCCTTTATCAGGCAGCGACAAACAAGCACGAAGGTTATTTGGAATGAAACACAATCATTAATTCAAAAGATATTGAAAATGCCGGAAATTTTATCCGGCATTTTTTGTTTATATTCAGTTCGAAAAATAAGTAATTTTCATTCTCGTTTGGCTAATATATCTAGTTCTACAAATCAGTTAGAGTATTGAAATCTACATGAAACAGCTTTTTGCAATTATCGTCACCATACTTCTGATAGGCCCAGTCACGGGCTATTCGCAATATTTCTCAACAGGACAGGAGCCGGCAAGAATAAAATGGAGGCAAATTAATACCGAGCATTTCCAGCTCATTTATCCTGAAGAATACGAGCAAAAAGCTCAACAGTTGGCTTACGTTTTTGAAAAAACTTATGACTATGGCTATCATACCTTAGGTCATTCACCACGAAAGATTTCTGTAATACTGCATACACACACCGTGCAATCGAATGGATTGGTTGCCTGGGCTCCAAAGCGGATGGAATTGTTCACAACGCCACACCAGAAAATTTACGCACAGGATTGGTTGGAAGAACTCGCCATTCACGAGTTCCGGCATGTGGTGCAAATGGATAAAATTCAGGATGAACTACCAGACCTATTACCGATTCTGTTCGGAGAACAGGCAGCAGCAGCAGTGGTTGGTGCTTATTTGCCATTTTGGTTTATTGAAGGCGATGCTGTGGTGATCGAAACTGCTCTAAGTAATTCGGGGCGGGGTAGACTTGCTTCCTTTTTAATGGAGAACAAAGCTCAGGTTGTTGAGAATGGATTATACTCATACAACAAAACTTCGCTCGGATCATACAAAGATTTTGTGCCAAACCGCTATAAGTTTGGCTATTGGATGGTTGGAGGAACCCGTAAAAAATATGGTTCAGGTATTTGGTCAAAAGTTCTAAGAGAAGTTGCCCAAAGGCCATTGTCTGTCAGTCCGGTCAATCGTATTTTGAAGCAAGAAACCGGTTTCAATCAGAGAGGTTTGTATCAAGATTTATTTTTGAATTATCAAAAAAAGTGGAATGAAGAAATCAATTCCTTGGCACTGACAACATCGACTTTGATTAGGAAACCATCAAAATTTTACTCCAATTATACGCAAGCTTTTGCGGCAAACGACTCAACGATTGTTGCACTGAAACGAGATCGGTCTGATTTGACTCGAATTGTAGGAATAAGCTCTGATAAACAAAAAACAATCTTTACTCCCGGAAGCATCTTTCAAGAGTCTTTTTCTGGTCGTGACAACATGCTGATATGGTCGGAAAGACGCCCCAATGTGAGGTGGACACATGCCGACCGATCGGTGATTGTTATTTATAATCAGACAACAAAAGCAAAGAAAGTTTTTCCCTTTGAAAATAAGCTATTTAGCCCTACGCTATCGCCTGATTTCAACCGGTTTGCGGCTGTAGAAATCGACAAAACAAATCATTATTTCTTGTCAATATTTAATTTGAAAACAGGAGAGAGGCTCAAGCAATTTCAGCTTCCTCAAAATCAGTTCATTTTCACTCCTTGTTGGGATGATCGTGGACAGGTGCTCTACTTTGTTTCGTTGTCTTCAAAAGGTAAATCATTAACAAGTATCTCAATCGACAATGGACAATTTGAAATAATCCTAGACGGTGGTTTTCATGAAATTAGAAGCCCGTACTACCACGACGGCAAAATTTATTTTACAGGTTCGTTTACGGGTATTGATAATATTTATAGTTTCAATTTGAGATCGAATGAAACAAAGCAGCTGACCTCCGTTCGGTTTGGAGCAGATTATCCGACCATTATTGAAAATCAATTACTGTTCAGCAACTATTCGTCAGTTGGATACCAATTAGCAGTTCTTTCTTCAGACAGTTTTCTAAATAAGCCTTTTGAAGAAATTCAGCTAAAAAAATACGAGTTGGCAAATACGTTGGCCGAACAAGAAAAGCAAGTGATTGATTTTTCAGGAAAAGAAGAAGCGAGCTATGACACAAAACCATATCGAAAAGCGGCTCACCTTTTTAATTTTCATAGCTGGGCTCCGGCATATGTTGATGTGAATGATTATGAAATAAAACCGGGCATCTCTCTCTTTTCGCAAAACAAACTGGGAACTGCTGAAACTCGTTTAGGCTACGAGTATAATCTGGAAGAAGAAATAGGAAAATATATTGCAGGATTTACCTATTCGGGATTCTTTCCGGTATTAGATGCTGAATTCGATTATGGGAAGCGAAAATCTCAATATTTTCAAATCAAAAACACAGTCGATCAAGTGGGTAATGTGGTGAATAGCGATACCACTATACAGCAATTTTCATGGAATCAACTTCGTTTTGATGGGGGTGTTTCCTTTCCGTTACACTTTAGCCAAGGACGATTTTCACAATACATTCGTCCGCAAGTGGAGTATTCTTATCAACGTATTTCGCACACAAATACCACACCTCCGGAATTTCCCAGCGGCCTTTACCATTCAATAGCTTATCAATTGTATCTGCAGAATTCGACAGGCCTTGCCGAGCTTGATTTGGTACCCAGGTTTGCTCAAACATTGGAACTTACTATTCGCAACGGACTAAAAAGCAAAAGTGATATTGGATCTTTATCAGCGATTCAGTCCAACTTATTTTTTCCGGGCATCTGCCGAAATCATGGAATCAAAATTTATAATGGTTTTCAAACCAACGAACAAGGTTCTTCTTTTGGTAATCAAGTGCGCTTTCCGCGAGGATATAATAGTTTTCAGAATACAAAAATGTATTCAATGGGAATCGACTATATCATGCCATTGCTTTATCCGGATTTGAGTATTGGGAAATTTATTTATTTAAAGCGTCTGCGAACATCGCTATTTTATGATTTTGCCAATGTAAAAGGAAATAGCTATTCTGCTGAAGGCGAGTATATTGGATCTTTTTCGAGAGATATGAATTCTGTAGGAATTGACTTGTTGGGTGAAGGACATCTATTGCGTATCGTTACTCCGGTAACAGTTGGTATCCGCAATGCATACCATCCGAAAGAGCAAAGTTTCTATTTTCAATTTCTATTTTCTGTCAACTTTGATTCACTTTGACCGAAGAGTGAGTACGGTTATTTCCGGGGCCATTTCAATCCGGCCAAGTAAACCAACACATCCTAGCCCGCGGTTTACATAGAGGTACTGATTGCCATGTTTGTAAAGGCCTCCCCAATATTTCTGAATAAAGTACATGGGGCTAAACTCGATGCCGGCAAACTGGATCCCTGACTGTGCTGCGTGAGTATGTCCGCTCAACGATAAAGGCACATCCGTTTTTTCAATAACCCGATCAGCCCAATGCGCAGGATCATGAGTCATCAGAATTTTAAAGGATTGCCTTTCCGTATTTTTCATCGCCATATCTAAATCAGCATATTGAGGGAAAGGAGGGTGCCCCCAGTTTTCGACACCAATAATTTCTACCGATTCATTGTTGATATCTATTTCTGCGAATTCATTCAAGAGCAGCTCAAAGCCTGCATCTTCAATCATGCCTTCTAAAGTTTGATGGTTGATTTGCTTTTGCTCTTGACTTTCCCAGTTGGAGTAATCTCCATAATCGTGGTTGCCCAAAATGGCATATTTACCATAGGTTGCTTTCATGGCGGTAAATTCATCTTCAAAACCTAGCATTTCCTGATAGTAATTATTAACCATGTCGCCGGTAAATAAAATCAAATCTGGATGAAAGCTGTTAATTTCATCAGCCACCCGCCGAATAAAGCTGTCATCTTCAAAGCCTCCAAGGTGAATGTCGGATATCTGAACAATTGTTGTTTTATCCAGTGCATCAGGAAGCGAATCGAGATATATTTCCTGTTTAACCACTCTTAACGTTTTTCGCCCAAATGTAATTCCATAGCCAATGTTAATCATGAGTCCAAGGCTAATAATAAGCGAGCTCATTAATAAAATGCGACTGAAATATCTTGCTTTAAACAAGCGAAAAACAAGAGAAATAAGGTAGCTAATAGCCAATAAAAACTTAGGAGTCAGGATTAGAAAAGACACTGAGATAACGAAATAGAAAAAATCATAATTATCCGTTTCTCGTATTTTCGAAGGATTCAAAAAGCCGAAAGCTAAAATTCCAATCAGAACTGCACTTAAAAGCCAATAAATATACGCAAAAGGTTTCCTTGACTTTTGGGACGATGATAATGTGCGTAGAGCCAAGAAAGCAAAAAATTCAATGGCAATAATTATTGCAAAAAATATAAATATACCCGATGCTGGAATTCCTCTCATGGTAAATGAAAAATATAATTGAATGCAACGAATTTAGAAAGCTATTTTTAATAACAGGGTACATGCTGAGCTTTTTCACAAAAAAATTAATGAAAAACATCAGACCATGATAAATGTAAAGTTTAAACCCCAATTTTTGCAGGAGTATTAAAAACCTCAAACGATTATTAGGAGTAATATGTGCTATAACTTACTCAAAATCAACATCAATAGATCAACTATGTGTTGTTTAAACTCTCTGAGATTTTAATATTTTTTACTTACTAGTCGATTACGCATGAATTAACACTGGATTTTTATCTTTTACATCTTTTTAGATGTAAATTCAGTGTGATTTACAAATAACAACAAAAGAGTTACACAAATGTATCTCAAGCTATTGTTTTTAATTTAGAAAGGATGAGTAAATGTGATATTTGTCAACACCAGAAGGCACTTTTGTAAGCTCAACAAACAAAGAACCGACTAAATAGTCTACATCTGCCATATTGTAACACAACACTCAGATAATCAATAATAAATATAAACTTACCTAAAGTACTCTGAACCTCAATTCTAATCAAGAGAGCTATGTGTTAGATATAGGTGCACTTTCATATTTATAAGTATCAGTTATTCAGTTTTATAGAAGTATCAACTACAGTAGTAAATGAGCACTATTTACATTAATAATCATTTGAGGACAGTGTGCTATTTACAAAAGTGTCGTAGTTCTAATTAAGTTTTGTTTTTTATATAGTTTTGATTTGTTATTTTTGTAGAAAAGTAAAATTCTAATAAATGAACACCCGGATAAAACGATTTATGGATCATAAAGGCATCACATCATCAGAGCTTGCTGATTCGATTGGTGTACAAAGATCAAACGTTACCCATGTGCTACACGGACGAAATAAACCGAGCTTCCAGTTTATATCTAAAATGCTGGAGAAATATCCGGAAATCAATGCCAAATGGCTGATAATGGGTGATGGTGACATGCTTGAGCCGGGCGCAGCACAAAGTTCTCCGCAATTGTTTCCACAAAATAGTCCGATATCCGATATTGGGTCACCTCCAATTAAAGAGGAAATTTCTACTTCATCAATTAAAAAGCCCATTGAGCCAATACTTTCCGAGAAGAAACAAACGCAAGCCGAAACTCCTGATTTTGTTAAAAAAACAGAAAAAACAATTGAGCGTATTGTCGTTTTTTATACCGACCAAACTTTTAGAGAGTACGGTCCTACGAAATAGATTTTTCTGGTTATATTTGCGGACAAATTTGTATCGTATGAAATGCGTTATTGACAATCGATGCCCTTATTTTCGATAGCTCAATAGCAAATTGCATGTGTTACCCTTTAGTAACGTTCAAAGAATATACGAATGAAAAAGACAGTAGAGGAACTACTTCTGATTAAAAACACCCAATTAAATCATGATAATTTCAGACTGGATTTAAAGTCATCTGCAAAATTGCCCCAAATATTTCCAGGGCAATTTGTTAATGTAGAGATAAAAAAATCAACTGACACATTTCTAAGACGCCCATTTTCAGTACTTGATGTCGATAACGAGAATAATACGTTCTCGTTATTGGTAAAAATATTGGGAAGAGGGTCGAAAGTACTAACAACCTATCAGGCTGGAGATAAGATTAGCGTTATCTATCCGCTTGGCAGCAGCTTTTCAATACCTCAAAAGGACGATAACGTGTTGCTTATAGGTGGAGGTAGTGGTGTTGCCCCCATGTTGTTTTTGGCTAAAATATGCGGTCTAAATCCCAAAAATGTTCATGTATTGCTTGGTGCAAGAAGTGAACAAGATCATGTAGATATTACTGCATATAAACATTTTGGGAATTTTTACCACACAACGGAAGATGGTAGCCTGGGAGAAAAAGGATTTGTAACACATCACTCTGTTTTCAAAAGTGAATTGACTGCTTTTGACAGAGTTTACACTTGTGGACCCGATTTAATGATGAAAGCTGTAGCAAAGGAAGCTGCTAAAAATCAAGTGTCTTGCGAGGTTTCCCTTGAAAATATGATGGCTTGCGGTTTCGGTGTGTGCTTGTGTTGCGTTGAAAGAACAACTGAAGGTAATCAATGTGTATGTACCGATGGTCCAGTATTTAATATTAATAAACTAACATGGTAGACTTAAGTATTCGAATTAAAGATCTGGTATTTAAAAATCCGGTTTTAACAGCATCGGGAACGTGTGGTTTTGGTGAAGAAATTGCTGATTTTGTAGACCTATCAAAACTTGGCGGTGTTGTTATGAAAGGAACTACCCTAAAGCCAAGACAAGGAAATGACTATCCTAGGATGGCTGAAACGCCTTCAGGGATGTTAAATGCTGTAGGACTTCAAAATAAAGGTGTAGACAACTTTGAAAAAAATATTTATCCAACAATCAAGGATATTGACAGCCAGTTCATTGTCAATGTAAATGGTTCTACCATCGAAGAATATGTGGAATTAACCGAACGGATCAATGCGTTGGACAAAATTCCGGCTATAGAATTAAATATTAGCTGCCCAAACGTAAAAGAGGGCGGAATGGCTTTTGGGGTGAGTTGCCCATCTGCCGAAGCTGTTGTTCGTGCAGTTCGGAAGGTATACGATAAACCGTTAATTGTGAAACTTTCTCCAAACGTTACCGATATAACAGAAATAGCACGTGCGGTTGAAGGGCAGGGAGCCGATGCAGTTTCTTTAGTAAATACGTTTTTAGGAATGGCTGTTGATGCAAATAGCCACAAGCCTGTATTGTCGACCATTACCGGTGGACTTTCGGGGCCAGCAATTAAACCAATAGCATTACGGATGGTTTGGCAGGTGTACAATTCCGTAAAAATTCCTGTCGTTGGCATGGGCGGAATAATGAACGCGACCGATGCAATTGAATTTATGATAGCCGGTGCTTCGGCCGTGCAAGTTGGCACAGCTATTTTTATCGACCCAACTATTCCTGTTCAGATCGTGGACGGAATTAATGACTATTTAGAATTAAATAAAATACAGAATGCCAATGACTTAGTTGGTTGCTTACAAATGTAAATAACACTAATTCATATTTGTAACACATGCGATATTTGAGATACTCTATATTCATTATTATTTTTTTATTGTCCTTTGGTTCTACACGGATTAGCAGGAAAAAGCAAGTTCCAGCCTATTATGAACTTGAATTGAAAGGATTAAATTTTCGCATACAAAACGACCTCTCAGATTTTAAGCAGTCAAAATACATTAAAAAGCAGGTCGAAAGGTTCATTCTGCGGTGGGAACTCAACGGAGTTTCAATCGCGATCATTAAAGATGAAAAACTTATTTATGCTCAAGGATTTGGGGACGCAGATAAAGTAGGAAATAAAGTACAACCTGGTAGTTTGTTTCGAGTTGCAAGCGTTTCAAAACTGATTACTGCGGTAGCTATCATGAAGCTGGTTGAAGACGGCAGACTAAATCTTTCTGATAAGGTGTTTGGTCCCGGTGCTGTCATTGATAACCAATATTTCAGAGATGTCCGTGACTCAAAACTTTACAATATTACGGTACGAAACCTGTTAGCTCATTCAGGTGGATGGTCTCAACGTTATGGTGATCCAGCTTTTCATTCACTGAGTATTGCAGATAAAGTAGGAGACACACCGCCTGCAACAATGGAAACCTATTCGAAATACATCGCCAGCCGACGTCTCTCATTTCCACCTGGAACCCAAGTTTCTTATTCGAACATGGGGTATATGTTTCTAGGAGAGGTTATTTCAGCTGTTAGTGGTAAAAGCTATGAAGATTTTGTTCGCGAAGAAGTTTTAATTCCCAATGGCATATTGGACATGTATATTGGCCACAGCGAACGAACGTACAAATATCCCAATGAAGTTGACTATTTTGAGCAACGGGGAAGTTTGCAAATATTTGATTTTGCCGGACAGGGTTTAAAGGTTCCAAAATCGGATGGTGGTAATCCAATCGAATTATTGGGAGCTGCAGGAGGTTGGATTTGCTCTTCGGTGGAGCTTGCCCGTTTATTGGTCTTAATCGATGGACATCCAGAAGTAAAAGATGTATTAAAAGATAGCTCAATCCTGGAAATGACTGACAACACCTATGCTAAAGGCCCATTGGGATGGAGAGCAACAACCGATTATGGCACGTGGGCGCGTACAGGAAGCATGGCAGGCTCAGTCGCCATGCTAAAAAGGCAAAAAAATGGACTTAATTGGATCTTCCTTTCAAATACAAGTAGCTGGAAAGGATCTAAATTCCCATACGAGATTAATCGCTTTATGCAAGGTATAACAGGACGGATTAAGGAATGGCCACATCAAGATCTCTTTAATTATTACCCAATTGATGTTCTTCCTTTAGCAATTAATAATTGACCATTTGATTTAATGTTCTTTAGCATTATTCAATCCATAATTCTAGATCTGTCTCATTTTTTTTCTAAATTTAGCAGGAATCGATTTGAGGAGGAAAGAATTTATGAAGTTATTGTTTTGCGCGGCTTGTTTATTTATCACCTTATCCACCTGGGCACAGGAAGTTTTTCAGTTTCAAGGAGCATCGTGTCAAATGCCGGAAGTTAAAGATTGTATGCATGATAAATTATTAGGAGAAACAATTTCAGTAAAATTGGAACAATTCAATCGAATCTATACAAAAAAAGTAAATTGCGGACCTCCCAGCTATATCTCTTCTGTAGAAATTACAAAGCCAGACTTATATTACTCAGTGCGGAAACTAACTCAGCACTATCGTAAATGTATGAGAAAAGACATTCTTCCATTGGAAAGAGTCGAAAAAAAAATGATTGAAATAATAAATAAATCGATCGCTATTTTCAATCATAAAACCGATTCGGTTGAACAAGAATTAAGACAGGCTAACAATTCGAAAGAGATTATTCGTGTTTTCGATAGAATTGTTATACAATAACAACTTTATCTATTAATTTCCATCAGACTGTTTCTTTATCATAAAACATGGCTCAATGGCTTATTCAGCCTATTGATTAAGATTATTTCGTATCCGCTTTGCGTCTTGAACTTTTCAATACCTAGCTTGTTGAATAAATTGAATTTTCGAGAATAATCAAATGTTAAATAAATAAAAGTATGTCAGAGTTCAAGATCCTAATTCCAAAACTGGGTGAAAGTGTTCAGGAGGCTACGATTACAAAATGGTTCGTCAAAGAAGGAGATACTATTGAAGAAGATGATCCTATTTTTGAAGTGGCAACAGATAAGGTAGATTCTGAAATCCCATCACCAGTTGATGGAGTAGTGTCCAAAATTCTCTTTAAGGAAGATGATGTAGTTCCTGTAGGAGAAGTTGTAGCTATAATTAAAATAGAGGGTGAAGATGATGAAGATGAATCAGAGGACGTAAAAGAAAGCCCTGAAGTAACGAATGATGAAGCAGAAGAAGAGCTTGCTGAAAAAGCAGAAGACGTTTCACCAGTCAAAGCTTCTGATATTAAATCAAGCTCAAATCGGTTTTATTCTCCATTGGTAAAAAGTATCGCTGAAAAAGAAAATATTACATTAGAAGAGCTTGAAAGCATTGAAGGTTCTGGTCAGAATGGAAGAGTTCAAAAGAATGACTTGCTGAAATTTATTGAAGCAAAAAAAGCTGGAAAATCAGCTCCGGCTGAGGGTAAAGCCGCTTCAAAACCTTCAGCACCAAAAGTTAGTCCTTCAATTGGAGCTAGTGATCAGATTATTGAAATGGACCGGGTACGCAAATTAATTGCGGATCATATGGTTCGGTCAAAACAAACTTCACCTCATGTTACTTCCGTTGTGGAAGCTGATGTGACAAATCTAGTTCTGTGGAGAAACAAGGTTAAAAATGAGTTTCAGGAAAAGTATGGTGAAAAAATCACATTCATGCCGGTCTTTACCGAGGCTGTTGCCAAGGCTTTGGTAGAATTCCCCGTTGTAAACTCATCGGTTGATGGTGATAAGATATACCTGCATAAATCAGCTAATGTGGCTATTGCAGTGGCCAAACCCGATGGTAACCTGGTTGTTCCGGTAATTAAAGAAGCTGAGCAAAAGAACTTGGTTGGTATCACCAAAAAGCTGAATCAATTAGCTGAAGGTGCACGATATAATAAATTAGGACCTGAAGATTACCAAGGTGGAACCTTTACAATTACTAATTTCGGTTCATTCAGAAATGTAATTGGCACCCCAATTATCAATCAACCCCAAGTAGCAATTCTGGCTACCGGAACGATAGAAAAGAAACCTGCCGTTATGGAAACTCCGACAGGAGACGCGATCGTCGTAAGACATAAAATGTTCCTTTCTCTTTCGTATGACCATCGAATTATTGATGGAGCGATGGGGGGTGCATTTGTACGACGGATCGCCGATCTTCTTGAAGAATTTGACATAAACAGACAAATATAAATTACACATGAGCAGTATTTATCCCAAGACTTACACAATAAAGAATGTAGATAAGGAAACTCTTGAGAAGTGGTATACCAAATGGGTAGTGGGCCGCAGACTTGATGAAAGAGCTCCCAACTACCTCAAACAAGCCATTGGCTGGTCTTATCACGCTCCTTATGCTGGACATGACGGAATACAGTTTGCAATCGGTCAACATTTTGACAAAGAAACCGACCATCTTTTCCCATATTACCGGGACATGATGACTTGTTTCTCTGCAGGCTTAACCGAAGAAGAAATTCTATTGAACGGAATTTCCAAAGCGACAGATGTTGCTGGTGGTGGAAGGCACATGTCCAACCACTTTGCTAAGCCGGAATGGAATATTCATAATGTCTCTTCATGTACCGGAAATCACGATCTTCATGCAGTAGGAGTTGCCAGAGCTATAAAGTATTATGGACAAAAGGGAGTTGCTATTACTTCGCATGGAGAATCTTCGGTTAGCGAAGGCTATGTTTACGAAGCAATAAACGGGGCTTCACGCGAGAAGCTTCCGGTAATATTTGTTTTGCAGGACAATGGCTATGGGATTTCAGTTCCCAAGCACATGCAAACAGCCAACCGTAAAGCAGCTAATAATTTTATCGGATTCAAAAATTTGAGAATCATTCATTGCAATGGTAAAGATGTTTTTGACTCTATGAATGCCATGGCTGAAGCTAAAAAGCATGTTCTTGAGGTTGGAGAGCCTGTTATTTTGCAAGCCAATTGCGTTCGTATGGAATCGCACTCGAATTCAGACAGGCATGAGCTTTATCGTAGTGAAAATGAGCGTAACTATGTTCGCGTGTATGACCCATTGGTAAAATTTCGCCGGATGTTGCTGAAATATAACCGGTTTACAGAAGAAGAACTTCAGTCTATTGAGGAAAACGCCAAAGACATTGTAAAAACTGCGCATAAAAAAGCGATGAAAGCTCCGGATCCGGATCCAGAAAGTATCTTTGACTTTGTGATGCCGGAGCCTTATCAAGCAGAGAAATATCCAGATGGAGTTCATAATCATGATGGCGATAAAGTTAAACTTGTTGAAGCAATCAATAAAACGCTGAAAGAAGAATTTCGTGCAAATCCTGATACATTTATCTGGGGGCAAGACGTTGCCAACAAAGAGAAAGGCGGTGCATTTAATGTAACAAAAGGAATGCAGCAGGAATTTGGAGAGCAAAGGGTATTTAGTGCTCCAATTGCCGAAGATTTCATTGTTGGAACAGCAAATGGAATGAGCCGCTTTAACGATAAAATCAGAATCGTTATTGAAGGAGCTGAATTTGCTGATTATTTTTGGCCGGCGATGGAACAGTATGTTGAATCCAGCCATGAGTATTGGCGTTCAAATGGACAATTTGTTCCGAATATGACTATTCGATTAGCTTCTGGTGGTTATATTGGTGGTGGTTTATATCATTCTCAAAATATTGAAGGTGCCTTGGCAACAATGCCTGGTGTTCGGATAGTTTACCCAACGTTTGCAGATGATGCTGCAGGATTATTGCGAACCGCAATCAGATCGAAAGGAATAACCGTATTTATGGAGCCTAAAGCACTATATAATGCACCACAGGCTGCTACTCCAATCCCTGATGACTTTGAAGTTCCGTTTGGAAAAGCCCGTATTCGAAGAGAAGGCTGTGATATTACGCTGGTAACCTATGGGAATACATTAATTTACAGTTTGCAAGCTGCTAAAAAACTTGAAGAAGAAGGAATTGACGTTGAAGTAATCGATTTAAGATCAATAATACCTCTTGATAAAGAAACCATTCTGGATTCAGTTAAGAAAACGAATAAGGTTATGGTTGTTCACGAGGATAAAGTCTTTGCCGGTTTTGGTTCAGAAGTCACCTCAATGATCATGGAGGAAGCGTTCGAATACCTCGATGCACCAGTAAAGAGGGTCGGTTCACCTTATACTCCGGTAGGATTTAATAGAATTCTTGAAAAAGCTATTCTGCCTGATACGGATAAAATTGTGGCTACAGCTAAAGAATTAAATGCATACTAAAAGGAAGATCATGAGCAAAACAGGTATATTTTACAGCTTTCATACAAATAAGACCTCTAAAGCAGCCGAAAAGATTATACAAGCTTTTGGAAAAGAAAATCTTGAAGTAGTGAATGCTGAGGAGGTAACTGAAGAAAATTTTCTTCAGTTTGACAAGTATATTATAGGTGTTGCAACCTGGTGGGACGGAGAATTACCAAACTATTGGGATGAGTTTGTTCCAGCCATTGAGGACATGGATTTATCTAGCAAGACGTTTGCCATATTTGGCTTAGGAGATCAAAAGTTTTACCCGGAAAATTTTAATGATGGCGTGGGTATTTTTGCTGAATTGGTTGAATCCAGAGGTGCTAAGGTTGTCGGGCATACTTCACGCGAGGGATATAATTACGAAAAATCAAGAGCTGAAAGAGGAGATAACGAATGGAGTGGTCTTTGTCTTGATCAGGAAAATCAAGCACGATTATCAAAGGGAAGAATTGACAAATGGGTTGAAACTCTGAAGAAGTCAGGATTTTAACGATCAATCAAATAAAAAGTAAAAAAAGAGCGTGGAAGGAATTCCACGCTCTTTTTAGTCAAACGAACTACACAAAGTCTTAATATCCGTAAGCTTTTTTTGATTTTCACACGGAGAGCTCGTTGAGAATTTAATGATTATAATTGTCTTATAGTTGATATTATGTTATTTTTATATATTTAAAAAAAGGAGAGAAATTTTCTCTCCTTAAAATAATAATCTTTGTTCTTATTGCTTTAGTTCTTCAAGTTTGGCATTTACTTCATCAAACTTATCCATCATCTTCAAACGATAATACAAAGTCTTTAATGTTTCTAATGAACTCATTTGAGTTTGCGGTGCATCTTTAGAATACTCAGCGGCTTTTTCCATTGGTGGAATTGCTTTTTTGAAGTGGACATCAGCTTTACTTTTCTCTTCTTCATATTTTTCAGGTTTGTTAGTTGGAACTGAATTTGCAACTTCTATTTGTTTAACTCCCTCATTATAATAAATCGCACCAAGGTTATAATAAGCATCTGCAAAATCTTCTTTCAATTCGATTGCACTTTTATATGCTTCAGTCGCTTTTTCCGATATCTCCAATTTTGTCGTAAAGCGAAACCTTTTGCAAAGTGAAAGGAAGCATTTTCTGGATCTTGTTCAATTGCCAACTCCAGGTACTTCATCGCATCATCTACCTTATTGGAGTTCAGATAGATATTGATCATACCTACCAGAATTGAACTGGTTTCTGGATATTTTTTCAAATCCCCGTTGGTAGGTTTCTAGTGCTGCTGTAGTATCTTGTTGCATGACGTAGCAAGAAGCAATCAACTCAAAAGTAGCGTTGCATCCATTGTAATCGTGTTTAGCAGCCTCTTCATAATACTTGATGGCTTCATCATATTTTTCAGCATTATAAGCGGCTAAACCTGCATTGAAAATAATCACTGTATCTACGGCTTGAGGATTTTCTTCGTCTTTCATTAGTGGCATATCTTCAATCTCAAGAATTTGCTTAAATGATTGCAAAGCTAGCTCGTAGTTATTTTCGTTAAAAGCCTGTACGGCTTGATTTGTAAAATCCGAAATCAACAGCGTAAGTTTAATTTTACACAGCGTTATCATTACGATTTTTATCGTCTAACTCCAATGCTTTTTTATACGACTTTAAAGCTTCTGATAATGGGTTCTCTGATAACTTCTTGTAATTCTCGTTGTCGGAACTAAAAATAGCTTGAAAAAATCTCTCCTCTAACTTCCCATGTTCTGGGCCAGTCAATGGTTTTATCAGATTTATCGTTACTCGGATCAATTGTTTCCCTCAATCGTTGTATAGGCTTCGTCAAGCTTACCAGCGTCTTTATAGCTTTGAGCGCTTGACACCTTACCTTTCTGTGCAAAAACAGCCGTAGCTGAAATTATAAGTGCAATTAGAATAAATGTTCTCTTCATCATCTTTTAGTAATTATTAATTTTAGATTTTTCTACAAATTTAATTTTTTTATAAACCAGTACAAACCTATGACTAATAAAGAATTATGATTCATCTTCTGGTCCTTTTGGTTCATCAACCAATTGTTATGTCATCTGAAAGTTCTTCATCACTAGCATTTTCAAATGTTACCCGAGCTATCGATGCAATTTGGTCCTCTCCTTTCAGGTTAATTAGTCTTACTCCCTGAGCAGCTCTGCCCATAACGCGTAAAGCTGAAATTGGAAGTCTTATCGTCAAGCCTTTTTTGTGTAATAATCATCAAATCATTTTCGTCAAGAACGCTTTTTAATTGCAATCAGACTTCCGGTTTTTGCAGTGATGTTAATTGTTTTAAACACCTTTAACCTCCCCTATTGGTGATGTTCGATAATCTTCGATGCTTGAGTCGTTTTCCGTAACCTTTTTCAGAAACAACAAGAACATCTTCAGACTCATTCTCTACACAGATCATGCCAACTACCTCATCATTCTCATTTCCAAGGGTTATACCTCGTACTCCTGATGCTGTTCTACCAATTGACCTAACAATATCTTCATGAAAACGAATTGCTTTTCCCGATTTAACGGCGATCATAATATCATGGCTTCCGTTAGTCAGGCGTGCTTCTAGCAATTGATCTCCTTCTCGAATGGTAATTGCATTCACCCCATTTTGGCGAGGTCGAGAATAAGCTTCCAATGAGGTCTTCTTAATAATACCCTTCTTGGTACAAAGAATGATATAATTGTTGTTAATGTATTCTTCGTCATCCAAACGCTTCACTTTATTAAAGGCGAGCACTTGGTCATCTGGTTCAATGTTTAACAAGTTTTGAATCGCGCGTCCTTTTGATGTTCTGGTGCCTTCTGGAATCTGATAGACTTTCAACCAAAAACATTTCCCTTTTTCTGTAAATAAAAGCAGGGTGTTATGCATTGTCGCAATAAACATGTGCTCAAGGAAATCTTCGTCACGGGTTGAACCACCTTTTGAACCAACGCCTCCCCTGCCTTGAATTTTAAAATCAGTTAGCGGTGTACGTTTAATGTAGCCTAAATGAGAAATCGTGATTACCATTTCTTCATCAGCATAGAAGTCTTCAGGATTGAATTCTTCAGCATTAGGAATAATCTCCGTTTTACGTTCGTCTCCGTATTTCTCTTTAATTTCGAGCAATTCGTCTTTAATAATGCTCATTCGCAATTCTTCGTTCGCCAGAATTTCACGGCAATGCTGTATAAATTGCATGATTTCTTCGTACTCAGAACGCAGTTTGTCTTGCTCCAGCCCAGTTAATTGGCGCAATCGCATTTCAACAATGGCTCTGGCTTGTATTTCGGAAAGTTCAAACTTCTCAATAAGACGCTCTCTGGCTTCATCCGGAGTTTTTGAGCTTCGAATCAATGCAATTACTTCGTCGATGTTATCGCTGGCAATAATCAAACCTTCCAGGATATGAGCTCTTTTCTCAGCCTGTTCCAGCTCGTACTGGGTTCTTCTAACAACAACATCGTGTCGATGTTCTACAAAATAATGGATCAGATCTTTCAGGTTCAGCATTCTTGGCCGTCCTTTAACCAATGCAATGTTATTTACGCTGAAACTGGTTTGAAGCTGAGTGTATTTATATAACTTATTTAAAACAACATTCGATATTTCATCTTTCTTAATGTCGATGACTATCCGCATGCCGTCACGATCAGATTCATCATTGACATTCGAAATCCCCTCAATTTTCTTTTCATTGACTAATTCAGCAGTTTTCATAATCAATTCTGCTTTATTAACCAAATAAGGAATTTCGGTAATTACAATTTTTTCACGACCATTGGGCTGAACTTCCACATGCGCTTTACCCCTTAATACTATTCTTCCGCGGCCTGTTTCAAAAGCTTCTTCAACACCTTTGTATCCGTAAATTATTCCACCAGTAGGAAAATCAGGAGCTTTAATGATTGGGATAAGCTCTTTTACATCAATTTCTGGATTGTCAACATATGCCACGATGGCATCAATTGTATCAGAAAGGTTATGTGGTGGCATATTTGTTGCCATTCCGACAGCAATTCCCGATCCTCCATTGACTAAAAGTCCAGGTATTCTGGTTGGTAAAACCGTAGGTTCATTTAATGATTCATCAAAATTTGGTTGTAGATCAACCGTATTTTTTTCCAAATCCTGTAATGTTTCTTCGGCAATTTTTGTCAATCTTGCTTCCGTATAACGCATTGCAGCCGGGCTATCCCCGTCCACTGAGCCAAAGTTTCCCTGTCCGTCAACTAGAGGGTATCTCAACGACCAATGCTGAGCCATACGAACCATTGTAAAATAAACAGAAGAGTCGCCATGAGGGTGATACTTACCAAGCACTTCTCCTACAATCCTTGCAGATTTTTTATACGGACGGTTTGAAAGTATCCCTAACTCACTCATTCCGAACAAGACGCGACGATGAACGGGTTTTAATCCATCCCTCACATCAGGCAATGCTCTTGAAACAATGACTGACATCGAATAATCGATGTATGCAGACTTCATCTGCTCTTCAATATTTATTTTAATAATTTTTTCACCTTCAGCCATTTAATCCTCCTTTTAAAGAAATTTTAAGTTGAAATTTTTTTGACATACAAAAATATAAAAATACTAGTAATACTAGCCATTCAAAGAGGTTAATAATTACCCGCATTCAATAAGATTTTAACATTATCATGTTTAAAAATCCGCGCCAATTCTCCTAAGAGTAGATAAATATTGATTAATTTTAGCATTAAAATACAATGGAAAGAGCTTCGGAGTGAAACCAACATTTCGGAATAGTATTTGTTAAAAGGAAAATAAGTTAATAATTCAAAAGTACATTAATATGGATTCTCAATTCTCACCAAGAATAAAAGATGTTCTTACCTATAGTCGTGAAGAAGCTATCCGGTTAGGAAATGAGCAGATTGGGCTTGAGCATATTTTTCTGGGGATTTTGAGAGAAGGAGAAGGGATTGCAATTGATATTCTTACGAATTTAGGAGTTAATTTGTCAGAAATAAAGGAAGCAATAGAAACAACGCTTCGAACCGAAAATACAATTGATTCACAAGCATCCGTTCAACTCTTAAAATCAGCAGAGAAAGCACTAAAGCTAGTGTACTTGGAAGCACGAGCTTTCAATAGTACCACGATAAATACTGGCCATTTACTTTTAGCTTTATTGAAAGATAAAGACAGCCAGATTTCATCATTACTTAGTGATTTTCACGTAAATTATTATATTTTGAAATCGAGATTAGAAGATTATAAACAACCAGAAGGAAAATCTGATTTTGGCGACGAAGATGATGTAGACGATCCTTTTTCAAAGCAACCTCCACAAGGGGGAAGTTCTTCTTCAAAGAAAGGAGCTGGTGCAAAATCAGAAACACCGGTGTTGGATAATTTCGGGATAGATGTTACAAAAGCTGCCGAAGAAAATAACCTTGATCCCATTGTAGGTCGTGAAAAAGAAATTGAACGTTTAGCTCAAATACTTTCACGTCGTAAAAAGAATAATCCAATTTTAATTGGAGAACCAGGTGTCGGTAAATCAGCAATCGCTGAGGGGTTAGCTCTTCGGATCATTCAAAAGAAAGTATCAAGAGTATTGTTTGATAAACGAGTGGTCAGCCTTGATATTGCATCGATAGTTGCCGGAACAAAATACCGTGGACAATTTGAGGAACGCATGAAAGCCATTTTAAATGAGCTGGCAAAAGTAAACAATGTTATTTTATTCATTGATGAAATACATACTATTGTTGGTGCAGGTGGGGCAACGGGATCGCTTGATGCGGCCAACATGCTGAAACCGGCTTTAGCTCGTGGCGACATTCAATGCATTGGAGCAACCACCTTGGACGAATATCGTCAGCAAATTGAAAAAGATGGAGCCTTGGAACGTCGTTTTCAAAAGGTGATGGTGGATCCAACTTCGGTGGATGAAACAATTGAAATTCTGAATAACATTAAAGAGCGTTATGAAGACCACCACAATGTATATTATTCATCCAAAGCCATCGAAGCTTGCGTTAAGTTAACAGCGCGTTATATTACTGATCGGTATTTACCGGACAAAGCCATTGATGCTTTGGACGAAGCCGGCTCAAGAGTGCATATTTCAAATATTAATGTTCCCGACCGGATTGTTAAGCTGGAAGAGAAGATTGAAAACACCCGGGAAGAAAAGATCAAGGCGGTAAAAAGCCAGAATTTCGAAGTTGCAGCAAACCATCGCGACAAAGAGAAAAATTTACTCCAATTGCTTGACGAAGAAAAAGAAGCCTGGGAAAAAGAGCTAATTAGCCATCGTGAAGTTGTAGAAGAAGAAAAAGTTGCTGAAGTGGTTGCCATGATGTCAGGGGTACCGGTACAACGTATTGCTCAAGCTGAGGGCATTCGTCTGATGAACATGGGTGATAAATTAAAAGGCAGTGTTGTTGGACAAGACGATGCGATTGCTAAAATTGTTAAAGCGATTCAACGTAACCGTGCCGGACTGAAAGATCCGAATAAGCCAATTGGATCGTTTGTTTTTCTTGGACCAACCGGAGTTGGTAAAACTCAGTTGGCAAAAGTAATCGCCCGATACCTATTCGATAGTATTGATTCTCTGATCAGGGTTGATATGAGTGAGTATATGGAGAAATTTGCAGTGTCTCGTTTAGTAGGTGCTCCTCCCGGATATATTGGGTACGAAGAAGGTGGTCAGTTGACAGAGAAAGTTCGTCGTAAGCCATATTCAGTTATTCTATTGGATGAGATTGAAAAAGCCCACCCCGATGTCTTTCACTTATTATTGCAAGTGCTTGATGAAGGTCGTTTGACTGATAGTTTGGGGCGTAATATCGACTTTAAGAATACGATTATCATTATGACTTCAAATATTGGCTCGCGCCAGCTGAAAGATTTTGGTCGCGGAGTTGGTTTTTCGACTCCGAAGTCTGCAGAAGACGAAAATGATCATGCAAAATACATTGTTCAGAAGGCCTTGAAGCGAGCTTTTGCTCCTGAATTTTTGAACCGGATTGATGACGTGATCATGTTTAATACGCTTTCAAAAGAAGATATCTTTAAAATTATTGATATTGAGTTGAAAGACCTTTATAATCGGGTAGAATCGTTGAATTACAAGTTGAAAATTTCGAGAGCCGCAAAAGATTTTATTGCCGGAAAAGGCTATGATTCGCAATATGGCGCAAGACCTTTAAAAAGAGCTATTCAGAAATATCTGGAAGATGAAATGGCCGAAGTTATTATTAAAGCTTCGATAACCGAAGGTGATACCATTTCGATCGGCTTTGATAAGAAATTGGAAAAAATAAAAGTCAAAATTTTAACGACTAAAGATACAACGACTAAATAAAAAGTAAAAAAGCCGGTTAATCATTAACCGACTTTTTTTTGATATAAATTTTGATTCGTTTAGTTGTCAGTTTTTGTTGATTCCTTTTCATCCAGATTAATCCGTGCTTTAGGAAGAAATTCTGGAAATTCTTCCTGAACAAATTTAATCAGCTGTTCCCGGACATGCACGCGAAGATCCCAAGCAGTTGGCGAATCATAGGCACTAACCAAAGCTCTTAGTTGAATCGTTCTTTCCGTTAAGTCAGTTACCTGAAGTACATTAACTTTTTTATCCCAAAGGTCAGTATTTTCAAGGATTTCAGTTAATTTTTTTCTCATTGAATCAACAGGAAATCCATAATCAACATAAATAAAAACGGTTCCCATAATTTCGGCAGATGTTCTCGTCCAATTTTGAAACGGTTTTTCAATAAAATAGCTGATTGGCAGGATTAATCTGCGTTTGTCCCAAATACGAACAACAACATAAGTCAGCGTGATTTCTTCAATCCACCCCCACTCTCCTTCCACGACCACCGCATCTTCAATTCGAATAGGTTGAGTAATTGCAATTTGAAATCCGGCTAAGATAAGCGCAATACTTCGTTGTGCAGCAAACCCAATAATAATACCAGCAATACCGGCGCTGGCCAGTAGGCTAACTCCAATTTTTTGAATCTGTGGAAACATCATCAAAATCACTCCGAGCGAGATGATCAACGTGATTGAGATCAGCATTCGTTCAAGCACTGTAAGTTGAGTATAAACCTTACGGGCTTTCAGATTATTTTTTGATGTGATGTCATATTTACCCAGAAAATAGACTTTCACTCCCTTAATTGAATTAATTATGAGCCATGCAATTATGATTGTATATACAATACCACTAAAAATCCGAATGTCTGAAGAGAATTTCTCACCCAATAGCCCTGTAATTGGTGCAAGCACCGATCCGAAGAGTAAAATAATGAGAGCGGTAAATGGGAAACTTATTAGTCTTAATACCTTTAGTCCTATTGTATGATCGGTTCCTTTGCGAATTACCTTTTTCACATAGGCAATAATTCCAAAAGCGATTATAAATCCTACAACAACGCCAACCGTGATCGTTCCAATTCTCAAATATATATCCATTAATAGAAGTTTGTCTTACTGTTTATTTTCATCTAAAATAACAACGGAATCTTAAGTGCGTTCAATAAATTATGTGTATTTACCGTTAAATCTAATAGCCATTACACTTATGTCATCAGCTTGTTTCGCATTACTCCTGAAGCCCTGTAAATCCACCACCAGACTGTCAACCAAAAATTTTGATGGATAATCGATTGCAGTTTGCAAATAAGATAGCAACCGTTGCTGCCCATAGAATTCGTCCAACGGATTTTTACAATCTGTAACTCCATCCGTATATAAAACTAGGGTTTCACCTTTCGATAAAACGACGGAATCTGATTCATAACTTTTGTTTGAATACAAACCAATAGGCAACCCATGGGTAGTCTCAAGCTGCTTGATCCCTTTACTTTTTCCTAACAAAAATGGATAGTTATGTGCCGCATTACAATAGTCTAAAACACCGGTTTCAATATCTAAAATGCCGAGAAATAGAGTTAAAAAATGCTGATTCGAATTTTCTTTGCTCAGTTCCTGATTGACAGAGTCGACGATGCCGGCGGACGACAATTCGGTAGATTTGCTTTTAATCATGGTATTGGCCACTGCCATAAATAATGCTGCTGGTATTCCTTTTCCCGACACGTCGCCCATCGTAAAAAGCAGGTGCTTTTCATCAATAAAGAAGAAATCGTACAAATCACCTCCAATACTTTCTACAGGTTTTAAAATCGCATATAACTCAATTTCCTTGTGTTTACTTAACACGCTAAAATCCTGAGGAATAATTGTACGCTGTATTTCTTTTGCCGACTTCAGATCTTTCTCATATTTCCGCTTATCTTTTCGAACCTGTAATTGCTCTCTCATATAAGTTCCATACTGATTCTGAAGTGCTTGCAAACTCTCATTCAACAATTCTATCTCATTTTTTCTTCCCGGGCGTCGCAGCGAATGATCGCCAAAACTGAAGCGCTGGATCGATTTTACAGCCTGAGCTAAAGGCGAAAACATACGTTTAAAGAGTACGATAATGATTAATAAAATGAGCATGATTCCGAGCACCGAAACCAGCACAATTTCTTCAAAAATTCCATCCAACTCATTAAATAATTCATTGGTTGGAATTACAATGATTACTTTCCAGTTGGTGGTAACCACGGGGGCAAAATAAAACCAGCTTCTTTCGTAATTAAGCATTTTGGGATAGGAAAAACCAGACCCCATTTGATTACTCTCTAGGCTTTCAATATATTCTTGCCGGTTTTCAGTAAATATTTTCGAGTCAATCTCAAAAATATTCTTTTTCATGACCCAATCTTCGTTTGGATGAGTCAAAAAATAGCCTTCTTTCGATATAATAAATGCGAACCCATTTTTCTTAATTGAAATGTTTGCAATTGCGTTGCTTAAAAATTTCAGGTTGATATCTCCGGCAACTATTCCGATAGTATCATTTTGCTGATTGTAAACAGGCAAATAATATGAAATAAGCAAATTAGATGAGTCGTTAGGACAGTAATATGGCTGACACCAAAATCCTTGCGGGGCTTTGGCTAATTGGCTCAAAAGATCAGGTGTTTGAAATACCTCACAATTACGATCATTTTTTTCAACTTTAATCAAGTTTTGCGGGCTGTATCGGAACGATGAATACGTGGTAGTGTCTCCATTTTGAAAAAGCATCACACGCAAGCCATTAATGACTTGGTTGTTTTTAAGCACTTCATGCAGAAAAAATTGTAAATCGCCATTAGACTGGTAATAAAGAACCTGAGTTGCAACATTTCTGGATATTTCCTGAGTATTAACCACATTAATCGAAATTTGATTGATAATCAAACTCGATTGGTGAATCGCCCCTTCCTCTATTTTTTGCATTAGAATTTCCTTACTGTGTTTATAGTTCAAAAACACAATTAAGGAAACTACCGCAATCACTGCGGCTAAAACATAAACTCCTAACTGAACACCAATACTCCGTTTAGTCATGAATCGTGCACTTCGTTATAATTTATACAAGTTATGAAAAAGCAAAATGAAAGGAAAGACCTTACTACGGTTTAATTAGCCAACCGCGTGTTCCCCTGTACGAACAGGTATTTGAAGCAAACAAAGCTGATTTTGCAAGTGCCTTTTTAAAGTTTTGCTGGCTTAGTAGATAATAGCAGAATGCACCATGCAAAAAATCGCCTGCACCTAACGTGTCTAACACTTCTACTTTAGGGACGTCGATGCTACCCGATTGAGTCGAAGACTGATATAAGATCGGTTCTTGTCCCTGTGAAATGACTTTAGATGAAATTTTGTATTGATCAAGAAAAGCAAAAATATCATCAGGCGTTTCCGTTTTTGGAGGACGAAAATCACTTGAACAGATGGCATAGTCGACAAAAGGTAATATTGCCGGCAGATGAGACTTCCAGCTGCCTCCATCAAAAACAACCGGAATGTTTCTTTTTTTGGCTTCGGCAGCAAGGCCAACTGCTATTTCCGGATAAAATCCATCGAGCATGACCACTTCCGGATTGATTTCATCCAAAAGCTTTTTTGAATCCAACTTCGCGTTCAGCTTCTCTGGATGATGCGTAAATATTGTGCGATCGCCATCAGAAGAGGTAATTACTGTTGCTAAAACCGGTTGTATTTGCTTATCCTTTTGCACATCAAGGCAATTTACATGGCATCTTTCAAAGTCATCACTAAAGACAGACTTGAATGAATTATCGCCGATGGCTGTTACCAAATTTGCACTCCTATTTAATGCAGCAAATGCAACAGCAGCATTGGTCGCTGGTCCTCCAACAAAAAACTCAGGCGGTGCCGACTTTATTTTTACATTGCTGTTTGGAAAAACATCAACATAGTATTGAATGTCTAAAGTGGCTAAGCCAAGGAAAAGTGCCCGTTTCATAAAAATGTAAAAAAAGAAAAGCCGGCACATTAACAGGTGTCGGCTTGAAAATATTTTTTCTGAATGATCAGGTATTCATTGCACCACAAACATTGATCACTTGTCCGCTCACATAACTTGATAAGTCAGATGCAAGAAAGAGTGCAGTTTTCGCAACTTCTTCAGGAGTACCTCCTCTTTTCATCGGAATATTTGCTTCCCATGCTTTTCTGGCATCCTCAGGAATTTTGGCTGTCATTTCGGTAATGATAAATCCTGGAGCGATCGCATTGCTGCGAATGCCTCGTGAACCGAGCTCTTTGGCAATCGATTTTGTAAAACCAATAATACCTGCTTTGGATGCTGAGTAGTTTGATTGTCCTGCATTTCCGCTAACTCCTACAACAGAACTCAAATTGACAATTGAGCCCGACCGTTGCTTCAACATTATTTTTTGAGCCGCTTTTGTAAAGTTGAATACTGATTTTAAGTTGACTGTAATTACAGCATCCCACTGTTCTTCAGTCATACGCATCAGCAAAGTATCTTTTGTAATTCCGGCATTATTCACCAAAGCATCAATTTGTCCAAATTCTTTAACAACTTCAGAAACAACGCGGTCGGTATCAGCAAAGTCGGCAGCGTTTGAAGCATAACCTTTGGCTTTTACACCTACTGCATTCAATTCAGCTTCAGTCGCTTTCATGTTTTCATCTTCAAACAGATCAGTAAACGCAATGTTACAACCTTCTTCGGCAAATTTTAACGCAATGGCTTTACCAATACCTCTTGAGGCACCAGTAATCAGAGCCGTTTTACCTTCTAATAATTTCATCTTTGTGTATTTTAATTTTGCTGAACAAATATAGTGGTTTGATTTATGCCAGCGATAAATTGGTGATATTTTTTTTATAAATAGCTTGAATACATTCAGTTCTGAACTCGGTCCTTGTCGACCAAAAAGAAATTTACTTTAGCACACTTTTATACAGTTCCATTAAATGTCGAGAGGTATTTTTAATATGGAATTTTTGAACATGTGCATGCCCCTTTTCTCGCAGTTTCGCATACAGTGTATCATCTGTAATAACTGATTCAATGGCAGACGCAATTGCAGATGCCTGCTCCGGGTCAACATAAACAGCCCCCTCGCCGCCTGCTTCGGCAACACAGCCTAAATTACTGGTAATTACCGGAAGTTTGCTAAACAGTGCTTCTATAATTGGAATTCCAAAGCCTTCGAAGAGAGATGGCCAGATGAGTAATTCAGCCAATTGATAAAGCACAGGTAAATCTTCACCAGTAACAAAATCCACAAATTGAATTTTCTCCTCTAGCTTGAATTTCCTGGCGATGGCAATCAGCTCATTTTTATAACTGTTTTCCCTGCCAACGATAACCAGTGGATATTGAATTTCCAATGGCAACAAAGCAATTGCTTCGATAATCCGCTCTATATTTTTGTGCTTAACCAATGCACCAACAAATAAGTAAAAACGATTGGGTAATTGATAGGCTTTTTTGACACGTTGTTTCCATTCATCATTCTTTTCTTCGTAATATAAATCGGAACACGACTGATAATTCACCACAATCTTTTCCTCTGTCACGTGCAGCAAATCAATTAAATCCTTTTTTGTTTGTTCACTTACAGCGATAATTAGATCGGCATGCCTGCAACTATATTTTATTTTCGCCAGATAAATCTTCCGGTCAATCCACTTAAACTCATTTTTCAGCCGGAATACAAAAAGATCGTGAATTGTGACAACGTATTTGGTGTGCTTGTTTTTTTTCTTAAAGGGAATTTCGTGACTTAACCCATGAAAAATATCCAACTGTTGTTTTCGGATTTCGTCTTCTGAAAAGTAGCTTCGCCAGAGAGCTTTACCCGGTAATGAAGGACCAGGACTAATCAAAGTCGTTTGATTCGAGATTTGATTTTGCCAACGCACACATTCTGTGTTTTTAGCTGACTTGCCAAACAAATAATAGCTGTTTTCCGGATAATAATTGACTAGTCCACTAATCAAATTTCTGGAGTAATTTCCCAATCCTCGGGTATTGTGCAACGCGCGTTTCGAATCGAAACCAATTTTCAAAGGCATTTTGATCGAATAAATTTAATGAATCAACAGAGTAACGCACTAAAGTAGTTTTTTATGATTTAATTTCAATAGAAAGCAGACAGAATAAAGCTACTACGCAGAAAGTACTAAACAACAGATAACGGATTAAATTTTGCGGTAGTAGGCAGCTCTTAAATGCTGTTCCTACTAAAGTGCTATCACTTCTCAGCAAAAAATATGATTTATCTGAAGAGTTTGAAAGGTTTGTTTATTTTTGTGGTTTGTACCTTTTAATTTATGATCATAAACTATAGCATACCTTTTAGCGAACATCGTAAAATTGCCCGAACTTATTCGAAACTAGTTGGCACCTTGAAAAAACCATTTGTAAAAAGAAGGTTTTTAAAACATTTAGCAGGCGACAATATCGATTATCGAGAAATACCGGTAGTCATCAATAATTATAACCGGATTATTTGTTTAAGAAAGCTGATCGATTGGTTAGAAAAGGCTGGAATGAAAAATATTTATATCATTGATAATAATTCGAGCTATCCCGAATTGTTGGAGTATTATCAAAAAACCAGCCACACAGTAATACAAATGAATGCCAATATTGGTTATAAGTCTATCTGGGATACAATTATACACCTATGGTTCAGAGGTCTACCTTATATTTACACCGATCCGGATATTCTACCTATTGAGGAATGTCCGTTGAATGCAGTAAGGTACTTTCAGGAATTATTAGTCAAATACCCCGCTTATACTAAAGTTGGCTTTGGCTTAAAGATTGACGATATTCCTGACTATTATCCGAACAAAGAAGATGTAATTCAGTGGGAAAGCAAATTTTGGGAAAAGCAGATTTCTGAAAATATCTTTCAAGCTGATATTGATACGACATTTGCATTGTACAAACCGATGACAAAAAATCAACAATGGGGAAAAACGTTACGTACAAGTGGAAAATACATGGCAAGGCATTTACCTTGGTACGAAAATCCTGAGGTACTGTCGGAGGAAGAAATACATTACAGAATGAAAACAATTGGAAGTTCATGGTATTCGCAGGCTGATAAGAATCAATAATGATCGTGACTTATAAATTTCACTATGTCAAAAAGGATAGAGTTATATACATTTTTTTACAAAGAAGCACCGGTTGTTATCAACAAATCCCCATACATTCCGATAATGGCTGGTAATGCCATCTCCCATGCTGCCGTTCACATGAAAGGCGATGATACTGGGAAATCGATTTCAGAGAGGAATAAATCCTACAGCGAGCTAACCGGTACTTATTGGGTTTGGAAAAATACCATGCAGGATATTGTTGGTGTGGTGCATTACCGACGTTTTTTAACCAATAAACCGGAACCAACCTACTATAAGTTTAAGCGAGTGCTATATCGTTTCGTTGGCATCCAGTATAAGCGTCATGGGCTAATTTATACCCGTAACGTAAGAGAGTTTATTGAGGATGTTTTGACAGAACAGGAAGTCATTGATTTATTGCATGAGTATGATGTGCTAATGCCGATGAAAAGAAAACTGAAATATACGGTTAAGAAGCACTACGAGCGTTACCACAATAAAACAGACTTGCTGCTACTCGATGAAATCTTGAAGGAAAAGTACCCTGACTATGTTGATGCATTTCATCGCGTATTATCTAAAAAGCGCCTCTATGCAAACAACATGTTTATCATGAAACGAGCCGATTTTGACCGTTGCATGGAGTGGCTATTTGATATTTTGTTTGAATTTGAAAAGCGGATAGCGCTATCCAATTACAAAGGATATCAGGAACGTGTGCTGGGATTCATTGCCGAGCGCATGTTAAATGTCTGGCTTGAGCAGGAACAATCCAAAATAAAAGATCTGCCTGTGATCTATTTCAAGCATTTTAAATCCATTAAATAAGCAATCACACTGGAGAAGCTGTATTTGCGCCTTGCCCCTACCTTTACATTTTGTACTTTTGTCACTTCTAAATATCGAAGTTCATGATTGATCAATCTACCATATGCGCTATTGCTACTTCTCCGGGAGTTGGTGCTATAGCAACTATTCGTTTGTCAGGCGAAAAAGCCATTGAAATTGCAGATCGCATTTTTGAATCGCCGGCAAAAAACAAAAAGCTCGCCGATCAAAAAGCGAATACCTTACACGTGGGGGTAATTTGCGAAGAGACCGATATCATTGACGAAGTAGTGGTGGCTTTGTTTCGGTCTCCGCATTCGTTTACAGGTGAAGATGTCGTCGAAATTACCTGTCACGGTGCCGTATACATTCAACAGCGAATATTGGAATTGTTACTGAAAAGTGGAGCACGAATGGCTCGTCCAGGCGAATTTACCCAACGAGCTTTTTTGAATGGAAAGATGGATCTTTCGCAGGCCGAAGCAGTGGCTGATCTGATTGCGTCAACCAATGCTGCCAACCATAAAATGGCTTTTAAGCAGATGCGCGGAGGCTTTTCTTCAGAAATAAAAAAATTACGAGACCAATTACTGCATTTTATTGCGATGATTGAGTTGGAATTGGATTTTAGCGAAGAAGATGTGGAATTTGCCGACCGCAAACAACTGATTACTTTAACAGAAAAGATTGAGCATTTACTGAACACGCTGGCCAGTTCTTTTAAATTGGGAAATGTATTGAAAAATGGCGTTCCTGTAGCTATTGTTGGGGAAACCAATGTGGGTAAGTCTACCCTATTGAATGCTATTTTAAACGAAGAAAAGGCGATTGTTTCCGATATTCACGGTACTACTCGAGACGTGATTGAAGACGTTGTGAATATTGAAGGTACTGCTTTTCGTTTTTTTGATACAGCCGGAATTCGCGATACAATTGACCAAATTGAAACTATGGGGATTGAGCGAAGCTATAGTAAGCTGGAGCAAGCCGAAATTGTATTATTAGTCACTGACTTATCGAACCCAATCGAGCTCATTCGCCAACGAGTAGAGTTGATTCGGGAGCGTATTTCGGATCAAAAACTGATTATTGTTGGTAATAAAGCCGACATTGGAGGACATGATAAAATCAAGGAGATGTTAGCTGCCTTTATACTAGGTGAAAATGAAGATATGGTCTTTATTTCAGCAAAAATGCAACAAAACCTCGAGTCGCTAATCGAACTGCTGAAAGAAAATGCCAACTTGCAACAACCAGAAGGTACCGATGTTATTGTTTCAAACATTCGCCACTACGAAGCGCTAAACAATGCTAACCAGGCGGTTACGCGTGTTATCGACGGATTAAAAAATGGCATCAGCGGGGATTTCTTAGCTCAGGATATTCGTGAGTGCTTACATTTCCTCGGAGAGATCACCGGAGAAATATCAAATGATGAAGTTTTGGGGCATATTTTTAAGAATTTTTGTATCGGAAAATAAATGAAATTAAAAAAGCTATATCCTGAACTTGTATCAGGAATTATTGACCAAGGTTTTGACAAAGAGCCTAAAGAGATTCAAACGGATTGTATTCCTAAAATAAAATCCGGTGCAGACCTGCTTGTGATAGCACCAGAAGGATCGGGAAAGACAACAACAATTGTTATTGGCGTAATTCAACAGCTAAAAGAAGCCTTTGAAGAGGCACCTCGAGCGATTGTTTTAGTTGGAAATAAAGAAAAAGCCTTTGAACTGGAAGAACAATTCGAACTATTGGGAAAACACACCAATCTGCGTACGTTTACTGTATTCGATCAGGGGAATTTACAATATCAAAAGGATACCATTTATGAAGGACTTGACATCTTAATTGGAACGCCCAAACGAATTAATGAACTTTTAAGCAATACTGGAATACCATGTACCAAACTAAAGCTATTGGTGGTTGACGATGCTGAAACAATCTTTCCCAATCGTCATCATCCGGTTGTATATCGTATCTCTGATGGATCAATAAAAATCCAGTGCTTGTTATTTGCAAACAAGTGGCACGAGAAATTTGATGACCTTACGAAGCGTATTGAAAAAAACTGGGTTCTTATTAACACAGACTGCTGAAGAGATCAATCTCAGATTTATTAAGAAACTGTCATCAGACTTTAAAGCATAAAAAAAGCCTCGCTATTAGCGAGGCTTGTAATTTAAATGGGTTGTAACCTAAACTATGCTAGTTTAACATTGACTGCATTTAATCCTTTTCTGCCTTCTTCCAAATCAAAAGTTACTTCATCATTTTCGCTGATGTTTTCTTTTAATCCGTTTGCGTGTACAAAATACTCTTTTGTTGATTCGGCATCTTTAATAAAACCAAAGCCTTTCGACTCATTAAAAAATTTAACTGTTCCTTTATTCATCTTGATAAAATTAATTTGGCGAAAGATACGGTTACTTATTTTGAAAACAAATCATTTTCGCATTTTTTTCGAAAACTTACCTCCTGATTTACTGTTTTTTGCTTTCCAGCTGTGTAATGATTTGTTCCAGTTCATTAGTCGTCATTCCTAATTCGGAAGCGATCATTTTATAGAAATCTCTTTTGGTTTCATGCCTCCACATCAAATCAGCGTTGGTCAAATGGGGATATCTTCTTTTTAACTCATTCGCTACACTGCTCCAGTTACTCAAATCAAATTCTGCATTCATCATATCATTTTTAGTTATTCCCAGCTTCACTGAAACATGGAACGATTATTTATTTAAGCTGCCTTTTTTTGATGGAAAGTTTAGAGAAAACTTAATCCAGATTACAAAGGTACGCTATCTCAGTTGATTATACTATATGCGATAGAAAAGAGTTAGGATATAAATTTTTTTCGATATTATTTACTTCGAAAATCAGCTTATCCCACATTCCTTTCGGAATGTTGGAATCCTTCCATATACACTATATTGCTACTCTCCTGAAGATTTACGCTCCGCCAAATCCAAACAGCTGATTTTCTTTAATATGGACAAAGGCTTTTTCTGGCACATAGTTTTTCAGCTCTTCATTTCCTGCTTGAATCATTTCGGTGATATGATCAGGCGTGTGTTGAATGACGTGTTCTGACAAATCTTCTAGTTGAAGAACTTTGCGTGTTTCGTTTAGGTATTGCCATAAGAGTTTTTTTGAACCCGAAAAATGTGACTCATCAGGATAAATGGCTTTTCCTGTTTTTGGATTGATGTAGGGAAACAAGTAAATCTTGACATTTTCATGGAATAAAGCACCAATAGATTCGAGTAAACCTCCCCGAAGATCATTGTATAACGAGCTATCGAAAATCATATCGAAGGTTGGCATTCCCATCGCAATTCGTAGCTTAATCATTTGAAACTGGGTGAAATAATTAACCAGCTCAAAATAACGGCTAAAACGAGAAACCATCACGCTTTGTCCAACCATATTGAGCAGATCTACCCGTTGCAGAAAATCTTTTTCATCAACCTTTTTATTTTGCATCAGGCTATTGAGTGAAATTTCGCAAAAAGCAATGGTGTTATCTGGTTTATAATCTTCATCGCGCTTAAAAAGATCCATGCTCTTTTCAAAAAATTCGATGACCAAATTGGTCACGGGCCTAAAATTACCACGCATTAGCAAAACATTCTTTTTATACAACATGTCGGAAGGCTGTTGTACTTTGCCCGACTTGTCGAACATGATTGCCGGAGTCATGTTATGATTAACCAACATCAGGTTCAGGATGCGGTTATCCACCCATTCCATGTCTGGCCCTTCCACATAAATATAATCTACTTCCAATCGGTCGGTTCCAAGGTTGTCCAACAGAGCCAATAAAATATTTCTAGGATCTTTCCATTCAAATAATCCTCCATGAATCAAGTTAACTCCCAAGCTTCCAAGGCTATATTGCTGTAGAATCGTATCGTTTTCGAGCAGCTTCACATGCACAAAAATGCGGTTGGGATTATTACGTTCCGATCCCTCAATTGCCATTCCAAGCCAACCGTTTCCCTGGTTGGTTTTATTATAATTAAGGGTTTCTACGGTGTTCGCGAATGCAAAAAACTTTTGATCAATCTTATCATCCAGAATTTTTAGTAACTCTTTATATTCGTATTCCACCATCTTTTTCACCCGGTCTTCTGCTACATATCTTGCTGGGGCACCCTGATTGTAAAAATGATCACTAAAGCTTTTATCGTATGCTGAAATTGTTTTGGCAACAGTATTTGAAGCTCCTCCAGCCTGAAAAAGGTGTCGCGCAGTTTCTTGGCCTCCACCAATCTCTGCAATCGACCCATAATAGTCTGAATCTATATTTATATGAACGGCCTTCTCTTTAGTACTGAGAGTTTTTGACATATGTCCGGTTTTGATTTTTGTATTTTTAAACTGGTTCTTTCCAACATTTAGCAACACTTACCCCTTTGTTTTGTTTGAAGTAGGAAACAGATAATGCAAGTTAACGACATAAACTATACAGGCAAATATCTGTTATTAAGGAATAACCCAATTATAAAAATAAAAATGAATTTACTGGAACAATTGAAAAAAATGACGGTAGTCGTAGCAGACACCGGCGATTTTGAATCGATAAAAGCCTTTACTCCAAGAGATGCAACAACCAACCCGTCTCTTATTTTAGCAGCTACCGGCGATGATCGTTATAAAAACCTGATTGATCAGGCTATTGTATATGCGAAAGAAAACGCAGAAAATAAAGAGGAACAGCTCAGTTTATGCATGGATAAACTATCGGTGAATTTTGGTATTGAAATTCTGAAAATTGTTCCAAAGCGCGTTTCTACAGAAGTGGATGCCCGCCTATCGTTTGACACCAATGCTACGGTGGAAAAAGCACACCAACTCATTAAATTATATGCTGATGCCGGGATTCCGAAAGAAAAAATTCTGATTAAAATTGCATCAACATGGGAAGGCATTAAAGCGGCAGAAATTCTGGAGAAAGAAGATATTCATTGCAATTTAACCCTACTGTTTACTAAAGCTCAGGCTGTTGCCTGTGCAGAAGCTAAAGTACAGTTGATTTCACCATTTGTAGGGCGTATTTACGACTGGTACAAACAAAGCCGAGGTGTTGACGACATTCCTGCAATTGAAGATCCGGGTGTATTGTCAGTAACTGACATTTACAAATATTATAAGAAATATGGGTATGAAACGGAGGTTATGGGTGCCAGTTTCCGAAACATTGGAGAAATTAAAGAGTTGGCAGGTTGCGACCTGTTGACTATTTCGCCGAAACTATTGAAAGAACTTGAAGAAACGGAGGGCGAATTGAAACAGAAGTTGAGCAAAAAAGACTTGGGCGACTACAACGAATCTAAAATTTCCTTAGACGAAAAGGATTTCCGCTGGATGTTGAATGAAGATGCCATGGCTACAGAGAAGCTATCGGAAGGTATTCGTAAATTTGCAGCCGACATCATTAAGCTCGAAGATAAAATTAGCCAAAAGCTATAATTTTAAAATATTGAGTTAGAGGAAAGCAGATCAACCTATTGGTCTGCTTTTTTTTCCATGAATGAACGATCAACCTTTTGATAAGCCTATTTCTCGCCTCTATTTTTATTTAAAACGGTCGTCTGACCGGTGGCTATGAGCTTTTAGTTCGTCTTTCTCATCCAACCATCCCGAAACTGCGTCTGTCCTGTTGTCAGTTTGTCTAAAAAAAGGTTTGACGTCAATCAGTGGCGTTTCGTTGAGCATATCTGCTCCTTCAAAATAAACCTTATTGTCGACTATCCTCACCAGCTTCACTATTGAAATTCCAATGGCATTGGGGCGTTTCGGTGAACGAGTTGCAAAAACACCATGCATCTTATCGTCCATAAATGGCTTCACCGTTAGTTTAAAACCATTAACCTTATGCAGATGATAAATTAAAATCAAGTTCGAAAAACCATCAAGACCTGCCAGTCCTTCTGTCAAATCAGTATTCAATTCAATCACACCTTCAACTCCTGCGGCACCTACTGGTTGTATCGGCATATTTTCGATAGTTGTGTGCGACGTATAAATCATACCAATAGGATTTACAATTATGCTTTTGTGTATAAATTTTTTGCTCATTGGGTTTAAATAAAGATCGTTAGAGTATTTTAAATAGGTTATCCCCCTCAGGGGAAACTCACATTCTTTTTCCATGAACCTTCATAAAATAATTTTAATGCGAGTCCTTAAATCACTAATAGACATAATACAAGTCAAGCGACACAAAAAAAGCCACTCGATTTGAGCAGCTTAAAAATGCGGTGACGACGAGACTCGAACTCGCGACCCTCGGCGTGACAGGCCGATATTCTAACCAACTGAACTACGCCACCTTTTTCTCTAAATATTTGAGTAGAAATCCACTCATTTAGAAATGTTATTTTAATAATTTTAGAACTTTTTCTTGCGGTGACGACGAGACTCGAACTCGCGACCCTCGGCGTGACAGGCCGATATTCTAACCAACTGAACTACGCCACCTTTTTCTCTAAAACCCTTGTGAAATGCTATTTTCAAAAGGCTCTGCAAATATATACTTTCTTTTTTTCTCTGCAATAGGAAACATTAAAAAAAACAATCCAAATTTAGAATTACTATTCGAACTGATTTTCGAGAAAAATTTAGCCATCTAGTTTTCAATAAACTATCAACAATATCGACTATTTCACAATATTTTCAGGAATCAATTTTTTTTCTCCTGACCATCGATAAGCAGCTAATTTACCCTTACGACTCACACAGGAATCCAGACAACAAAGGTTTGAAGTAAAAATATTATCGCCATTTTTCAGGCAATAGTGGCCAAAAAATACGATTGGCTCATCTTCTCCATAAGGAATGCGTTCTCCGCTAATCTCTGGTGGAATAGTATACGCAGGTAAATCAAATCGGCTCTCTAGCGAAAGATCCTGAAATTTCATCCCTTTGGGGTTCAACCACCACTTGGTTCGAAATCTTCGATGAGCCTGTCCTGTTTCGTCGTAAACTAATAAATCATTCGGAAGTTTAAAGTCAATCCCCTTGCAGGTTTGCCAAAAAGCTTGCGACACTTCATTACTATTTTTGCTAATCTGCTTGAGTACGCTCTTTTTCAATCGTCCCTCGATATAATTATCCCTAACGATTTTAATACTTGGTTCATCCCAACACGCATGCACAATCCGAATGCTATCCAGTTCCAAAAACATAGGAAGGGTGCGCATCCATTTGATATGACTTTTATATTCGTCTGGAATATGAACAAATTCTTTGAATGTTTGAGTTAGAGGCATTCGGTATTTCAGTAGTCGCTTAAACAAGGGTTTCCCGGCTTTATCTTTCAACTCAAAAACAATTGCATTTAACTCGTGATTTCCAAGAATGGCTAAGGCATTACCCGCTTCAACCATTGCTCTTACTGTTCTTACTGTTTCAAGAATTTCTGGTCCGCGGTTTATAAAGTCGCCTAAAAAAACAGCTTTTCGTGATTCGTGCTTGTAAACACCTTTTTGCACTTTATATCCCATCGATTTGAGCAGATCTTTTAACATGCTTCCCTGCCCATGTATATCACCTATTATGTCATACATAAATTGCACCTGTTTATTGCGAGGCAAGTTATCATTTTTATTAAAAAGTCAAGACCAATGAGAGATTAAATGCAAAAAATTGGGCGCGGGGTTAAACAGTTCATAAAAAAAGGTCGGCAATTTAATTGCCGACCTTCATCCTAATTGAGTAGTATGTATTATCTAATTTTCGAACCTTTTGTGGCGAAGAAAATCAGATAGGTATAATAAACAAACATTGTACTAACGGCAGCAACCAACCCCAGGTTATCTTGTATTGCTCCCATCATTGGTGTGAGAACAGCAGCACCGATAACTGAAGTTGAGATGACTCCTGATGCCACCTTTGCGTGAGGTCCAAGATCTTCTAAAGCAAGGCTGTAAATTGTTGGCCACATAATTGAATGGAACAATCCGGTTCCTAAAAACAATACCAGAGCCAATTGTGAAGCGTTTGCTCCAAGGACAAGTGAGGAACCAACTAAAATTGCTCCACCAATAGCACAGAGAGAAAGAATTTGACGTGCCGTAAATTTCCGTAGAATAAAAATACCGGCAAGTCGTCCAACCATTAAGCCTCCCCAATAATATTTCAGCCAATCGGTACGCTCAACAACCGTCAAGTTAAGTCCCAACTCCTTCGTATAATCTGCGAAGAAACTCGGGATGCCAATTTCTACTCCCATGTAAAAGAAAATTGCCAATGATCCTAACCAAACATGTGTATATTTAAATGCACTCGATTTGTATTTTTTTGGCTTCATAGCCACGTCTTTATCTTCACCTTCTATTTCAGGAAGTTTCATAAAGAAAAGAAGCACTAGGATCACTGCAGCAATGACTGCCAACACGATAAATGGCTTTTGTACTTTAGTAGGTTCCATTGCTCCGGTATCCGAAATGATCAGCAATGAAACAAAAACAGGAGCAATAACCGTTGCAACCGAATTTAGGAAATTGGCTAATGTCAAACGACTAGCAGCTGTTTTCTCGGATCCGAGTGCATTCACATAAGGATTGGCAACCACTTGTAAAATAACGATACCAAATGCAAAAACGGCTACGCCAAAAAGAAATGGGATATAACCAATTGCGACTAGTGGAATACACATTAAAACCCCGGCAGTTAACAAGCCGACTCCCAACAACACTCCTTTTTTATACCCAATCCGGTGAATTAGGAAACCGATGGGAATAGACAAGGCATAGATTCCGTAAAAAAACGAATTTGGCAATTGCTTCAATATTTTACCATTTGGAAGCGCATCCAATCTAAAAGCCTCTTTCAGAAAATCAATCATCGAGTTGTTCATGGTAGTCATAAAGCCGATCATAAAGAATAAAGCCGACATGACTATCAATGGAAACAAATACTTGTTTTTGCTCATTTTGTATAGTTTTATAATCAGTTCTACTAATTATAGTTCTAGCTTAACTGATCCTTTTGAACGGATGAACAAGGTATGACATTTTCCTTTGCCATAAATATGTTCCAGTGTTTTAACGTACTCTTGCAGTTTGTCTTGTGGTACAAAAGCCTGAATAGTTCCACCGAATCCACCACCGTGAACGCGCCATGCTCCTGAGCCTTTCAGCACCATTTCGCTCATTGCCAAACCTAAGGACACCACTTGATCGTCTTTATGAACAACATCAAAAATGTTTTGATTATACATGTATGAGCTGTAGCCCGATTCAACAACCATTTTCAGGAATGCTTCGAAATCATTGTTTTCCAACGCGGCAACCTGATCTACAACACGTTGATTATCTCCTTGGAAGTGGTAAGCTCGAAGAATAGCGCGATCACCTGTTTTTTTACGAATTTCAGGAATTTTATCTACGATTTGTTCCAATGTAACTTCGCGCAACACCTCTGATCCAAGTTCAGCGGCAACAGCTTTCATCTCAGTTGGTAATGAAGCGTATTCAGCTTGTGAAGCAGGATCATCATGACCGCCACCAACATCGGTAATGACCAGTGAAAAGCCAGTAGAAACAAAATCAAAGTCCACTTCTTTTACAATTGGTTTCGAAGGGTCTTTAAAGTCGATGGTAATTAAGCCACCAACCGAGCAAGCTGTTTGGTCCATCAAACCACAAGGTTTTCCGAAATAATTATTTTCAGCCCATTGTCCGATGATTGCATTTTCGACACCGCCCATTTTTCCGTCATTAAACAGGTTATTGACAATAGCTCCCACCAATACTTCAAAAGAAGCAGATGAACTCAGCCCGGAACCTTTTGGTACGCGTCCATCAATGCAAGCATCAAAACCACCAATTTCGTATCCCACTTCTTTCATTCGGGCACAAATACCTTTTACCAGTGACGAAGAAGTATAAAACTGTGATTCGTCAATACTTAAATCTGAAAGATCAACCTGAAATTCTGGATATCCAACTGATTTAATCCGAATGGTATTGCTTCCGTTTTTAGCTGCAACAGCTGCCATGTCCAAATTGACTGCACCTGCCAATACACGACCATAGTTATGATCGGTGTGGTTTCCTCCAATTTCGGTACGTCCCGGAGAACTGAACAGATCAACATCATCAGAACCATATGTCTTCTCAAACTCACTCATCAAGCTCGCATAGCGACCAGCTTGATCAGTTAGCGTTGATTTGTTAGTTCCGTATAATTCCTGAAATAATGGATTATTTCCACCATCTATTTTCTCAATTAATTGATTAATTTTTGTCATAAGTCTATAATTTTTTTATTTATTTATTTTTTTATAATGTATATCAGACAAGTCTCGTAATCGCTGAGCTGCCTGCTCTGCTGTAATATCTCGTTGTGGCATAGCCAGCATTTCGTAGCCCACCATAAATTTTTTCACTGTGGCCGAACGCAATAAGGGTGGATAAAAATGCATGTGCAAGTGCCACTCCGGATAATCTTTGCCGTCGGTTGGCGCCTGATGTAATCCGGCTGAATACGCAAATGAAGTTTCAAATAAATTATCGTACTTCACAGTAAGTTGCTTATAAATATTCGCCAAACCATCTTTTTCTTCATCGGTTAATTGAAGAATATTTTGAACCGGACGACGACTGATGATCATTGTTTCAAACGGCCAAACGGCCCAATAAGGAACCAGTGCCACAAAATGATCATTTTCAGCTAACAGCCGCTCTTTCTTTTCCAATTCAGCTTTCAGATAATCACCTAAAAGTGTATTTCCATTTTTCTCGAAATAGGCTTTTTGGGTTACCGACTCTTTATCCGGCTCAACCGGAACAGTTGACGAAGACCAAACTTGCCCATGCGGATGAGGATTGGAACAACCCATAATAGATCCTTTGTTTTCAAAGATCTGCACATAGTTTATAAAATCTGTGCTGCCCAGCTCGTCAAACTGCTCACACCAAACATCAACTACCTTACGAATATCCGCTACTTCCATCTCTGGAATCGTCAAACTATGATTATCACTAAAACAAATGACTTTACAAATGCCTGTTTCGCTTTTTGCCTGAAAAAGGCTGCCTTCGTCAACGCCGCCTTTGGGTGAATCAGTTAGCAATGCACTGAAATCGTTGGTGAAAACAAAAGTTCCTTTGTAATCAGGATTCTTATGACCTCCTGCCCTCTCATTCCCTGCACACAAATAGCAAGTGGGATCGTATTTAGGGCGTTCATCAATTGTTGCTTTCTCAACTTGCCCTTGCCAGGGCCTTTTCGAACGATGGGGCGAAACCAATACCCAGTCGTTTGTTAGAGGGTTTAACCGCTTATGCGGGTGATCCAGACTATTAAATTTTTTCATATTTCTTACTTTTTCCAACTGGTGGGTACTGGTAGGCAAAACTATAGAATATTGCTTCTTGTATTTCCTTAAAGATACATGCTATAAAACATACTACAGGGACTTTCTACGGATTAGCTGTGCAGGATTACTTATTTGCGCTTTAGATCGATCTGATATCATTTTGGCCAGATTTTTTCCCATTAACTGAAAATCGGTTGATATAGTTGTAATTCCCCCGGCAACAACTTCCTTCAACATCGTATCATTAAAAGAAACAATACCGAAATCTTCACCTAATTTAAAACAATTGGCATCGGCCATTTTCACCAGCTTAACCAAATTCCGGTCTGAGGGAACAAAATAGGCCTCTCCCTTCTCAATCGTCCGATCAATCAAACTTCGAACGACTTCATATTTCATTTTGTTTTTCTTGCAGAATTTTTCAAATCCAATCATCCTCCCTTCAGGCTCTTTGCCTCCAGGAAAAACCATTACGAGCTTTTGATATTTTTCAAGTAAGTCTTTTCCATTTTCCAACGCCCGGTATACATCTTCTTCAAAATCCTGATAGATAACCGGGTATTCAGTCAAATCTTCCTTTTTACGATCCAGAATATATACATTATCCTTGGGCAAAATTGAAATAATATTGGAGGTTTGATCGAAAGTAGCGGGCATAATCACAAATGATGTATAATTACCGGCAGCCTCCGAGATCAAATCTTTAAAAACATGAAAATTAAAATGATGGAAATAAATATCAACGTTTGATTTCGTATCCAAACTATTTAAAAACGAAGTATAAACATCTTCTTTAAACGCATTCAACTCATCAAACAACAAGAAAATTCGTTGGTCAACATTCACCTCGGTACTATTGATGTAGTAGCCTTTACCTGGAATAGAATTAATAATCCCTTTGGCTTTTAACTCATTGAAAGCGACCATCACGGTATCGCGTGACAGCTCAAATTCGGCACATATTTGATTTAACGATGGAATTTTATCGCCAACTTTCAAATTCCCGTTTAGAATGCCTTGATAAATAGAATTAATAATTTGTCGGTATTTGGGAATACTAAGAGTGTCGTCAATCTGAATATTTTTCACAAACTTGATTTTTATTTGGCTAATTTTTTCAAAATTACATTTTTTATTGAATTTTTAACAACCAGTACCTACCAGTACGTTTCATTTATTAAATTTGTGCTCTATGATTAATCTGTAAATCTAAATAATAAGCGAATGAAATTAACCAGTAAATCATTTGGAAATCTTCCAAACGGAGATCAAGCCGAACTGTTCACATTGAGTAATGACAACAATGTTGAGATCAATATCACCAATTACGGAGCAATAATTACCTCAGTAAAAACGCCGGATAAGGCAGGAAACCTTACAAATATTGTGTGTGGTTTTGATACGCTGGAGGATTATTTAAGTGACGAATATCTGGGTAACTATCCCTATTTTGGAGCCCTCATCGGACGTCATGGAAACCGAATCGCCAATGGAAAATATTCCATTGATGGCGTTGAATACTCTGGAGCAGTTAATAATGGTCCAAATCATTTACATGGCGGATTGGAAGGATTCGACAAAAAGCTATGGCAGGCTGAAACATTTGAGACCAAGGATGAGGTTGGTGTAAGACTTTCTTATACCAGTGCCGATGGCGAAGAAGGTTATCCCGGCATCTTGAAAACCACTTGCATCTACTCGTTGAATAACGACAATGAATTGTCAATAAAATATGAAGCAGAGACTGATAAAAATACGATTGTGAATTTAACCAACCACTCCTATTTCAATTTTACGGGAGGAAAAGAGGATATTAAAAATCATGAGTTGAAGTTAAATGCGAACAAAATAACGGAAAGCAACGATCTGATTCCAACAGGCAATATTGTTTCGGTTGAAGGAACAGCATTTGATTTTACGTCGAACAAAAAACTTGGAAAAGACATTGACAGCCTTCCTGATGGATACGACTTAAATTATGTGTTAGACAATGAAGAAGGTAAGTTTGTATTTGCAGGCCGACTAAAGGAGCCTAAAAGCGGACGTCAGCTGGAAGTGTACACCACCCAACCCGGCATGCAGGTTTATACGGGGTATTGGATACCTGAACTAACAATTGATGGTAAAAAGAAATTTGGGAAATATGCAGGAGTAGCACTGGAAACACAGCACTATCCTGACGCTCCTAACCATGATAATTTCCCATCTACCGAACTTGCTCCTGGCGAAAAATACAAAGAGCAGACAGTTTATAAGTTTGGATTAACCGAATAAGCTACGATCAACAGATCATGAAACCCTCAATGATTAAATGCATTGGGGGTTTCATTTTTAATGCACATTTGCTTCAGAAGGATTGGGCCTATCAATAAATTAAGCCAATTAGAACTAAAAAATTGTATTTTTGAATCTTACTGATAGTTGAAAACTAAACGCTTTTTGAATGAAAACAATTATTGAGCTCTTCGAAACGAGTGTAAAGAAATACTCTGAAAATATTTACTTGTGGGAGAAGAAAGATGGAGAATATCAAGGAACAACCTACAAACAAACCCGGGAAGAAGTTCTAAAACTTGCTGCTGGTTTTTTTGCAATGGGAGTAAAAAAAGGAGAACGTATCGGACTGGTTGCTGAAGGACGAAATGAATGGATTATCAGCGAATTGGGTATGCTTTATGTCGGCGCTGTTAACGTGCCTCTGTCGGTTAAGCTTGAAACAGGAGAGCTAAAATTTCGTTTAGCGCACTCCGGAGCCCGAATGGTGATCGCTTCAAAAGGACAAATCGATAAAATAGAGGCAATACGAAGTGAGCTTCCGAATCTTGAAAAAGTGATCTATCTCGATCATAAGGAGAATGCCGGGGAAAATGATATTCAATATGCTGATATTATTGAAAATGGTATCGCATTTTTAGAGGAAAAACCGGAAGAGCTAGAAGCGAGTTACAACGGAATTCAACCAAACGATTTGGCAAATATTTCCTATACTTCAGGTACAACTGCCGACCCCAAAGGAATCATGCTGTCTCACTTGAACTATGCAGCCAATACGATTCAATCTAACACCTTAATGAATATTACATCTGAATGGAAAACACTGGCATTTTTACCGTGGGACCACTCATTTGCACACACGGCTTGCCTGTACTGTTTAATGTCGAATGGTGCAAGTATAGCCTCTCTTGAGGTGGGAAAAACGCCAATGGAAACACTGAAAAACATCCCTAAAAACATTCAGGAAATTAAGCCCTACATCCTGATGAGCGTGCCGGCGGTTGCGAAAAATTTCAAAAAAGGAATTGAAACCAACATCCGCCAAAAAGGCAAAACAATTGAAAAGCTTTTTAATCATGCATTGGAGATTGCCTATAAATACAATGGTTTTGGTCACGACAGGGGTAAAGGAATGCGTTTTATGTATAAGCCATTGTTGGCTTTTTATGATAAAATTTTGTTTTCAAAAATACGTGAAGGATTTGGTGGTAATCTGAAACTTTTTATTGGTGGCGGTGCCCTTTTAGATATTGAATTACAGCGTTTTTTCTATGCTGTCGGCATGCCTATGTGCCAGGGCTACGGCTTATCAGAAGCTTCGCCAGTTATATCTTCAAACGCTTTACATGCGATCAAATTTGGTTCATCGGGCAAGCCTGTTAAGCACATGAAACTAAAGATTGTTGATAATGAAGGAAATGAATTAGCTGCCGGAGAGAAAGGTGAAATTATCATTCAAGGCGACAACGTGATGCTCGGCTATTGGAATAATCCGCAGGCAACAGCCGAAACGATAAAAGATGGTTGGTTGTATACGGGAGATATGGGTTATGTTGATACCGATGGCTTCCTGTATGTTCTAGGACGCTTTAAAAGCTTGCTAATTGGAAATGATGGTGAAAAGTTCAGTCCTGAAGGGATCGAAGAAGCATTTGTCGATCAGTCGAAATTCATTGACCAATGCATGCTCTATAATAACCAGAATCCATATACCAGCGGCATGATTGTTCCAAACATTTCAGCTATCAACCTTGAGTTAAAGCAACAAGGAATTAGACCTGGCACAGAAGAAGGGAATAAGACTAGTATTCGAATCATTCAAGATGAACTGAATAAATACCGAACAGGTGGTGAATACGAAGAAATGTTTCCACAACGATGGCTACCTGCGACAGTGGTTATTTTACCGGAGGCCTTTACCGAGCAAAATCATTTATTAAACTCACTGCTAAAAATGGTTCGCGGAAAAATTTACGATTATTTTGCTGACGAATTGGAGTTTCTTTATAAGCCGGAATCTAAAAACATGATTAATGACAAAAATATTGAAGCGGTAAATAAGTGGAATCACTAGTTTTAATGTTTCAATTCACCTTCGGGAAATAACAATATCAATCATGAAACGATCTTTACTTGTATTGTTGATAGCGTTGCCGTCACTATTATTTGGACACTCACAACGGTGGCACGGTCCTAATTTTGATGCGCGCGCTACCTAGATAAAAAGTTAATGGATAGTTGTCCCAGTGACTCACTTCCAATCAAACAAACATACGCCGGAATTGGAGAAGGTTACGGTTCTCCGTCCATTACCGAGGAGGGCATATTTATAGCCGGAATGTGCGATTCAACAGGCTACATCTACCACTTCAAACACGATGGAGAAATGGCCTAGAAAACTAGATATGGTCAGGATTTTACTTTTAAATTCCCGGGATCTCGGGGTACTTCCACCCTTGTTGATGGAAAGCTCTATTACTCCGGAGCCTATGGAGATTCGTCTGCCTCGACATGAAATCAGGTAATAAAATATGGCATGTAAATATCTTTAAAAAATACAGTGGAGATCTTGTAAAATGGGGTTACACCGAATCTCCCTTAGTTTGTAAAAACCTAGTTATGTTACAGTACAGCCTGGAGGATCAGAGGTTTCGTTATGTGCATTGAATAAAGAAGACGGATCAGTTGTATTGGAAACAGCGATTGATGGTAATACCAATACCTATTGCAGTTCGCGATTAATTGAGCACAATGGAAATACACTGGCCACGGTCAACTTAAATTTTAACCTGATTGTTATTTGATCCGGCAACCGGAGCAATAAAAATTAAGCATCCTCTAACCGAGAAAAGAGGCAATCATGCGAATGAACCAGTCTATAAAGATGGGCAAATATTTTACTCTTCCGGATACGGCGAAGACTCCGTCATGTTTGAGATTAGCGATAATAAACAACAGCTGGATACGCTCTGGAAGAATGCTGATTTTGATTCAAAAATGACCGGAATACACGTTATCGACGGATTAATTTATGGTACTTCCGATCGTAAAAAACATTGGGTAGTGTTAGACTGGGAAACCGGCAAAGAAGTTTTCAAGCCCCGCGAAATTAAATCTGGCTCACTCATCACGGCCGACAGTAAATTTTATATTTTCACTGAGAGTGCAGAAGTCGTATTGGCCAGACCAACAATCGATGGACTTGATGTTGTCAGTCGCTTTCAAACACCAGTTTACCCTGCAATGCATGGATATGCCCATCCAGTCATTTACATGGGTGATCTATTTATTCGATTCAATAATGATATTTGGCGATATAAAATAGCCAATTAATATATGAAGCGGAGATCAACTTAGATGCGACTTCTTTCGATTGATTATATTTTTTCAGTTTTTTTCTACTGAAACTGCAACCCTTTGCTTTTTCTCCTGTCAATAGGATTATAGATGAGAACTCATACGCCATCAGGATATGAAACGAACGGGTAGAATACTTGATCTGTATTGGGCAGCCTAGAAGCGAGTTCCACATGACTGAAATAGAAAACAAACAATTATAATCAAATGAAAAAGATTTATTTCACATTGTTGATTTCAATACTTGTAATCACTAACTTATTTGCTCAAAGCTATGGCAATTACAAAAAAGTACCTTTCGCTTTCGGATTGTTTCCTCCGGTAAGTACCAATGGCACGAACGCCGGAAATTGTATCAATCAAGTTTCGATGAATTTAATTTCAGGCTATTCGGGAGGACTAGCTGGTTTTGAATTTTCAGCATTCTCAAATACTGAGCGTGATTTTGTTCGTGGAGCACAGTTTGCCGGATTTCTAAATTTTGTAAACGGCGATTTTACTGGCTATCAATTTGCGGGCTTTGCTAATTTTAACAGAAGTGTAGCCAGAGGTTTTCAATTTGCGGGCTTTGCCAACTTCAATTATGCTGAAGCCAATGGATTATTATTCGCCGGATTTGCAAACTTCACCAAAGGAAAATCCTTGGCTCTTCAAATGGCCGGTTTTGCAAACTTCTGTGAGGATGTTCAAGGAATTCAAGGATCAGGTTTTGCAAATATTGTAAAAGGAAATGGCAAGGCTTTTCAGATGACTGGTTTTGCGAATATTACACTTGGCGAAGTGAATGGCACACAGCTAGCTGGATTCTTAAACTATTCGAAAGAAAAAATGCAGAAAGTACAAATTGCCGGTTTCTCCAATATATCGATGAATGATGCCAAAGGATTGCAATTGGCTGGCTTTGCGAACTTGGCAAAAGGAACCACCGAGGGAGCACAGATAGCCGGATTTCTAAATGTTGCCAAGCAAGTTGATGGACTTCAACTGGGGGTTATTAACGTTTCAGACACGGTTAAGAGTGGTCTTCCTATTGGCTTTTTAAGTATTGTTCGGCATGGTTTTTATGAATTGGAAATCTCAGCAAGTGAAGCCTTAAATACTCAGGCTCTATTTAAAATTGGCGTGGATAAGTTCTATAATATCTTTGCCGTTGGCAGTCAATTTTTAGGCGACGAATTCAATTGGGGATTTGGCTATGGAATGGGAACTCACATCGTTAATAACGAAAGATTTAAAACGCAACTGGAACTCATAAGCTACCACATTAACGAGGGCAAAAACTGGATAAACACCTACAATGACCTGAACCAATTCAGAATTAATTTCACTAAGAAAATTGGAAATAATTTGGATGTTTTTGCCGGTCCAAACTTTAACCTGATGATTACCAATAATAAGATTATTGATGGTAGACCATTTGAAAGCGATTTTGCTCCCTATTCCATCTACTCGCATAAAGGAAAGCGAACTACCTTAAAAGGCTGGATTGGTTTTAGTGCCGGTATTCACTTTAACTAAGTTGCCAGATTGAAGGTATGTTTTATGTCTATTCATGACGAATCAATGATTCAATGTTGATGATGGGAGAAAACGGTTGAAAATAATGGTTTTCCATTGTTTCCAACCGTTTTTTACTTTCTATTGTATTCCACCTCCAGTTATCCTTCTATTTTTACACGCTTATTGGTTTGTGTGTACCAAATATAGCCGGTCACATTCTTGTAACCACATCGTTTAAGCACTTTCACATAATTGCCGACTTGATAGTGATATTTGTCCAATTCTTTCTCGCCCGATTTATAATCCACAACAATCACTTCGTTATCATTTTGCATGATACGATCCGGGCGTTTTAGCTTGGTGCCGGTCAATATCGAACGTTCATTCATCACCCTAAAAGTACCATCAAACCAATTAGACACCTCGGGATCTGTGACTAGTTCTTTTAATTTGATTTTCATCCTTTCGCCTTCGGCAGTAGCAATTACACCTTTAAATACCAAATCATTGACTGCTGAATCCAAATCGTTCACTCCTGAGATATTAGCAAGCACTTCATGAAAAATCCGGCCCTGATTAATTTTTGTTGATGCTAGTTCGCCTTCTACAAAAAAAATGCTCATTTCGCTTTCGAAGGTTCAAATAGTCATGAAAATCGACAAACCGAAATTCATTCAATTGCAGCCGATTGTCTTTTATTTCTTTTCGTTTAGTTGAAGTTGTAATCTCCCCGTAGGTAAAAGAAAGTGTATCTTCATCGAAGTGCTCATTCAGATCACTAAAAAGGTCTGTTTCGCCTTGACCTTTAAAATGATCAGTCTTTCGCATTGATTGAAGTAAAACATCGGCAATATTGCCAAACTTCCCAGAAGTTACCGACCAAGTAAATAAAGCTGTTCGGGCTCGCGTAAAAGCCACATAAAGCATATTTAAGTTATCGATGTAATTGCTTATTTTTTCCTGAAAATATTCTTCAAAAAAGATGGATTCGCCCATTCGTTTTTCAAATTTAACAGGAACTAACTCCAGCTGGTCGAATGGCGGAAGTTTAGGGCGGCACCATAACATGGGTGTATGTTGTGCCGAAACCTCAATTTTCCAATCGCAGAAAGGAATAAACACATAATTATACTCCAATCCCTTAGCCTTATGAATCGTTTGTATGCGAATGGCATCCAGCGCTTCAGAAACGGCAATGGTCTTTTTCTGGCCTTGCTCATTCCACCAAATCAGAAAAGCAGCAATATCAGTCGTTCTGTTTTTCATAAAGGTGGCCACCTGATCGATAAATGCTTGCAGATAAGCCAATTCTTCCTGCAATTCAAACAAATTGAAAAACTCACAAATTTTAAAAATAATCTCCTGAATATTCCGTCCGCTAAGTGTTTCTGAAAAGTAGGCGCTATTCAGAAAATCAGATAGAATATTCTTATCATCTTTTAATTTTTCAAACCAACTGGTTCGATCCGGCTTGTTCAATGAACCAAAACCAATGCTTAACTGATCAGCCCCTGGCGTTGCCAAGTCAGGGACTCTATGAATGATTTGAAGCTGATCAAACAGTTCACTGTAGTATAAATGATTGGCAAGGGCCAGAGCCACCGCGTCGTTCGGATCGGCTAATAATTGCAGCAAAGCAAGCACAAAACTAACGGCTGACGAGTTTTTTACATACAGTGATTCGCTGGATAGAATATTGAAATTATAATCAGGCTCATTAGCTGATTTTTCTTTTAGCAAACGATCTGCAATTAATTTGGCTTCGTCTTTTTTACGCACCAATATAGCTATTTCGCGAGCACCGGCGCCAGTATCCTGCACTTCTTTAATACGAGCAACCAGCTCATCTAAAACAGTTTCGAGTAAGCTTTCCTTTTCTTCATCTTTAGGTTTATCAAAAAAACGCATGCGAACAGCTCCGCTGTCGGCTGTTTTTGCATTCGCAATTTGTTGCAGGCTTTGGCTATATATTTTTTCAACCTGTTCGGTCATCGATGTACCTTTCAACCTGTTTTCCTCCAGCTCATTATTAACGTGTTGCTGAAAGATTTGTGGCAATATCTGAAAAATACGGTTGTTAAATCGGATGACATTTCCGGTGCTGCGCCAGTTCATTTGCAGGGTCTCCTCTTCCACCCCATTTGCAAGAAACTGATTGTTTACATCCTGTGCCAGCAAATTCCAATCTCCATTTCGCCAGCGATAAATCGCCTGTTTCACATCTCCCACAACCATTCCCAGATTATCTTCAGCTAGTGAGTTCCCAATTAATGGTCTGAAATTCCCCCACTGCAAACCTGAGGTATCTTGAAATTCATCAATCATAAAGTGATTATAAAAAACGCCGGTTTTCTCATAGATAAACGGCGCATCCGAATCGTCAATAATACTCTTCAGCAAGGTGCCCGAATCCGAAATCAGAACCACTCCTTTTTCCTGGGTTACTTTGCGAACCATGGCCTGCAAGTCGACCAAAATACCCAGCGTGTATAGCTGATTGACAATCAATTTTGCACTGTTGTACTCGTGCAACTTTTTGAAATAATACTCAACGGCCTCGCACAATAACAACTGCAATTCGGCGGCAGCTTCCAACACATTCGCTTCGTCATTTTTCTTTGTCCACACCTCCGGATCATCGGCTGCTTCAATAACCCGTTTACCGGGCCAGCTATCCAGATTCAAATCAACCAACCGCTGAAAAGAAGCTGAGGCGCCGGTTTTCTTGTACTTAAAATCATCTACTGAAACGCCATATTGCTGCATCATTTGTAGTCCTGCCCGTCCAATTCGTTTCAGGTTACTTTCAAATTGATAGATGATTGTGTTAAGTTCGGTTTTATAGGTACTAATAAATTGCTTGTCATTAATTTTTTCATGCAAAGTTTTATTCAATGCTTTGAATGTTTCATTGTATATCTGCACCCCCAGTTTGAGAATATCATTTTTCAGGTTCCAGCCACCACCCTCGCGAATCTTCTCATTGGCAAATTTTTTCAGCCACTCCAGTAATTCCGGATTTTCTTCAATCGAAAGCAGCAATTCATCAACAGCCTCTTCCAAAATCAGGTTATCTTCCAAATCAACTTGATAAGCCGTATTGATACCCAACTCCCGGTTGAACGACTTAATGACACGTTGAAAAAAGCTGTCGATAGTGCTGATTGAAAAACGCGAATAATCGTGTAAAATACGCTTTAAACAGATGCGGGCACGATCAGCGATTTCTACCTCTCCCAGTTTCATCTCTTTTATCAGCAAAGGCAAATACGCCGACGGTTGCTTTTTCGACAACACGTACAGCTCCTCAATTATCCGCTCCTTCATTTCGGTGGTTGCCTTATTGGTAAAGGTTACCGCCAGGATATTTTTGTAGTTCCATTCACTCGCCAGTGCGATTTTCAGGTACTCCAATGCCAAACGAAAGGTTTTTCCGGAACCTGCTGAAGCTTTGTAAACTTTTAATTTCGACATGTGAATTATGTTAAAAATGCCATTGAAAATTGAGATCGCCTATAAACCGATGTTATCAAAAGATACATAATAAATGAGACTATTTAAGGATTCGATATGATTCCCAAGCCGTTTTAAGGCGCAGCTAAATGCTGGTATTTTTTTGGGTCTGCGTCCCTGATCTTCTCCTTGGCTTCTTGTTCTTCTTGCCGATCCGCCTGCGGTTCTTCATGCAACTGCTTAGAAGTCGGCTCAAAGTGAAGACTAATATACATCGGAAAATGATCGGATCCAATGGACTTCAAACGCTTAATTTTAATCAACTTAAAATCGGATGAATGAAAAATATGATCCAGCGGCCAGCGCATCAAAAAATGCTGTGCGTGAAAGGTATTAAAAAATCCCCTCCCAATCCGAGGATCCAGCAGCTGGCTTACTTTCTGAAACATGCGGGTTGATTTTGACCAGGCCACATCGTTAAAATCGCCGAACACCAAAGTAGGTTTACGCTCCTTTTCTATTTTCTTTCCAACCAGTAATAGTTCGCCATCGCGGTTGGTACTGGTTTCACTTTCTGTTGGAAACGGAGGCTTGGGATGTAAGCAATAAATTTGAACGAGTTGGCCGGATCGCAGTCTCACCTGTGCTTCAATGGAGGGAATATCGTCGGCAATCAGGTAGTTGATTTGTGCATCTTTCAGCTCCAGTTTGGAGTACAAAATCATGCCATACAAATTATCTAATGGTTTTTTTATGGTGTGTACATAGTCCTTTTCGATTGGGCTCAATTGTTTTTCCCACCAATCGTTGGCTTCGACTGTGAGCAGCAAATCGGGTTTCTGTTCTTCAACCAACTTGTGCAATTCTGCCGAATTTCTATTGGTTTGTAGCACATTGCTAACCATTAACGAAATGGATTGCTCTTTGTCATTTCCATGATAAGCCACAACCTGCTTTGGCGAAAAGATGGTGTAACGACTAATTCTCACCAACTGATACACGATGCTTAGCAGCAGTATGCTACTAATAAGTATTTGCCAGATCTCATGGAAACGATAAAAGACCAAGCTTAATATAAAAATGATTAACATGGAGACAGTGATTTGTAACCGGGGAAAATCAGTTACACGGATCCACCAAGCTGTCCATTTTAAATGCGAAGCAAGTGTAGTAGCCACGAAAAGCATCGCTAAGGGAAACAAGATGATTTCGATACTACTCATGCTTGGTCATGCTTAGCAATAACCCACACAGCATGTATAATTCCGGGAATAAAACCTAATAAGGTTAATAGGATGTTTAACCAAAAAGCTCCCCTAATTCCAACTGTCAAAAAAACACCCAATGGCGGTAAAATGATGGCAAATAAAATGCGTAAAAAACTCATAATCGAAAATTGAAGTTTAACTTTTGTTTACTGTAAATGCAAGATACAAATTTAAACGATTGCTGGTAACTGCAATTCAATATTTGAAAAGCTCACCGGCAATCGTACATTTGCAAGAAGCTTTAATTCAACGATCATGGTCCTTCAAATTTTATTGGGAATTTCCATCATTCTGCAGTTTTTCGCTGCAGGGGTGGCTATTAAACTTACACGAGTCACCAAGTATAATTTCTCGTGGATCTTGTTAACCATCGGGTTTATCTTCGTGGCCATTAGTCGCACAATGGAGTTTCTACCGTTCATCAGCAGTTTTGAGCCGCAGGATTTGGGTGAGGTTGCCGTTTGGTTTGGTGTTGTTATTTCCTTGACCTTTGCCATTGGTGTATTTATGATCCAGCGTATTTTTAAGTACATGAAACGTGTTGAAGATTCACGTCGGCTGACGGAGAAAATGTTTCTGAATGCCGTCATTCAAACCGAAGAGAAAGAGCGCAAAAGATTTGCAAAAGACTTGCACGATGGGTTGGGACCATTGCTCTCAACAGTAAAGATGTCGGTCTCTTCGCTGGCTCAACTCGAACACGACCAGGCTTCAAAAGAAATTGTTGATAATACCGAGATGGTAATTAATGAGGCCATCAAATCACTAAAAGAAATATCGGATAACCTCAGTCCGCATGTACTAAATAATTTTGGATTGTTGCGAGCTTTACGCAATTTTACAAACAAAATTAATGTCACTAAAGTTATTCAGATTGAATTAATATCGAATCTGGGAAACGAGCGTTTCGACAATAATGTTGAAGTCGTTTTATATCGGGTTATTTGCGAACTGATTAATAATACGATTAAGCATGCCAACGCAAAAAATGTTCAAATATCGGTTCTTAAGGAAGCTAACCACATCAGTATTTTATACCACGATGACGGACAGGGATTTAACAAGAAAGAACTCGACGAACAACCAATCATTGGGGGAATGGGATTTTCGAATATATATTCAAGGATTAACTCTTTAAAAGGAGAAATTAATATACAAAGTGAACTAAAAGAAGGAACACAGGTAACGATTAAAGTAAACACCAAAAATGACTGATAAACAATACAAAATCATCCTTGTCGATGATCATACGCTGTTTCGAAACGGGTTGCGAATATTACTCAACAACCTACCCGGATACCAAATAAGTGCCGAAGCAGCCAATGGTCTAGAGTTCCTAAACTTACTTGAGACGGGAATTCCAGACTTGGTGTTGCTGGACATCGACATGCCTGTGATGGATGGTATTGAAGCAGCACGAAAAGCTGTTCGTAAGTATCCTGACATCAAAATCATCACCTTGTCAATGTATGGGGAAGAGGACTACTATTACAAAATGGTAGATGCCGGAGTCAAAGGTTTTTTGTTGAAAAACTCGGACATTAGCGAGGTAAAAACTGCCCTGCAAACGGTTGTTGAAGGAGGCACTTATTTTTCTTCGGAATTATTGCAAACACTTGTGAGCAGTCTGCGAACCAAGTCGCAACATCACGAAAAGCAACATATACTCTCAGAACGCGAAATTGAAATCTTAATCTTAATCTGCAAGGGGTTTTCAAATCAGGAAATTGCCGATCAGCTTTACATTTCGAAAAGAACAGTTGACAAACACCGATCCAATATTTTGGATAAAAGCGAGAGTAAAAATACGGCCCAACTGGTGATGTACGCTATCAAAAATCAGTTGGTTGAAATCTGAGTTTTCAGCACCACTTTCAATTTAAAAGTCAACTATAAATCAAGCTTTCGCTGAGGATTGTTAACGGCCTCTTCCATTTCATATTCCTGAACGATCTGATCAATCGTCATCAAACATTTGCCACAGCTGGTTCCTGCACGCGTTGCATACTGAATATCTTCGGTTGAAGTAGCTCCTTTCTTTAAGGCTGAAATAATTTCTTTTTCTGACACCATGTTGCATATGCAAACCAATCGGTTTCCCATCACTTATCCTCCGTTACTTATAAGACCCGTTTTCTGTTTGCGTCTAACTATACAATAAATTTATTTTCGATGTATAGTCGAAGCTCCCGGTACGCATCAATCACCACATCTTTTTTCGACATCGATTCGTACAGCTTCTTAATCAATTGTTTCTCATTCAACAACTGAAAACTAACACGAAAGTTCAAATCAAAAATCATCGACATAATAGCCAATTTGTAATCATTAACCGATTCCATATCCTTGCGTTTGGCAGGTTTATGACTTTTAATGCTTTTTACAATATTGTCGCTAACCGTGCCGGCTGCCGGCAAGCCATGGCTAATGGCATCGAGCTTAAAAGAACCATCGCGATTCAAGTTTTTAACACAGGTTTCCCAAATATCAAGCTTATCGGCATCACGAAGAATCTGGCTATAAGTAACGATCATTTTATCTTCTTTTAGTGAAATGCCTTCCTTGTTGTGGTTGAGAATAACTTGAGTTATCAGATTTTTCTTCACCTCAGTCAAATTCTTGAAGAATGTCTGTTCTCTCAAAATATTAACTCCTAGTTGAGCATGATTTTCCGACTGCTCGTCATTAAAAGATTGATATTGAACAAACTGTTCAAAACGGCCTACATCATGCAATAAACCAATTATTTCGGCTAACAAAATATCTTCCTCTTCAAGCATCAGATTAGTAGCTACAACGCCGCTAATTTTGGAAACTTGCAAAGAGTGTTCTCTTTTTAAAGCAAGAACTTCAGCCATCTTCGGGTCTGACTGCTTTAAAAATACGGCTGTGTATTTTTCAAAGAAATTACGTGCAGCCTGTATGTTTTCTTTTACAACTGATAATTCTTCCATGGTTCTACAAAATTAAACCTTTTGTCTGTTCAAACCACTCCTTGAGAAAGTAGTTTATTAACAATATTAGAAGCTTAACGTTCTTTTTAAGTTTTTATTAGAAATCCTGTTAAAAAACGATTGTTTTACTATTTTTGCACCACTTAAAATAAAACGGTCCCATAGTTCAATGGATAGAATTTAAGATTCCGGTTCTTAAGATCTGGGTTCGAGTCCCGGTGGGATCACATTAAGAAACCAAAAGCCTCGTAATTATAGTTATTATGGGGCTTTTTTGTGTTCGAACTAAAATTAAAGACATTTCAATAAAAACGTAATTACCTCAGATATAAACACTTGTCGATTCGAGTCCTATAAGGTTAATTTCGAATAATTTGACTGACCTTTCTATTAGCTTAGTAGAACATCAATGACTTGAGGATATCAAAAAAAACACAGAGAATACTAACTGAATAGGTAGTAATTAATAAAAAAGAACTACCGTTAAAATACATTCTATATTTAGAAACCAATAGAGTCATAAATATCGTATTATACCGTTCTCCGTTAGTCAGTGCTGTCTTTTCAATACTCAAAATGCAGGAAGATAATTCGCTTTTATTTTGGAAAAAATACAGCTCACCTGGCTGGTTCCGCATATATTTCGTATTTCGAAAATCCGTTATTAATGTCGTACTTCTTCAGCAGTGAAATTTTGGAAGTAGAAGTTATCCATATATACTCGGGAGTAACATCTTCTTTTCTATTTTTAAATAGATTATTGTAAATACCGAAAAGCGAATTATCCTCATCATTGCTATATGTTGGTTCAGAATACAACGTGTTTATATACCCCAAAAGAATTTCCTTGCTTTTACTGAAAAAGGCAGCCTCATTTTCAATATAGTTCTTAGACAAGAACAAAGAGATAGAGGGAATATTATTGGTAACATTCTCATGTGTTACAAAATAATATTCATCTGAAAAAATATTCTCATATCCGGTACTTACTTTACTTTCCACATCATCCCAGTTGAAGCCCAGAAAATCCTTGTCGTTTGCAATATCCACATAAACGGTATCGCTGGAAATTATTTGACTGTCTTTGTAGCCCAGCACACAGGTTTCATATACAGCAGGCAAAAAGAAACAATTTGACCATTGCCATGTAAAACTACCACTGTTTTCCTGAGATTCAAGAACTCGAAAACGTTGAGAAGTATTTGTGCATAGCCACACAATAGAATCGTATGTTTCGGTTAAATCCAAAAGGGTAATCCTCCCTTCGTAACTTGTATTAAGGTTGAACACCATTAAGTCAAATATATTTCCTGCTTCTTTTTTTGCACTCATATTAAGCTCCAACTGATTTATGATTTGCACCGCTAGAGCATAAAAGTTATTATGGGTATCAGTTATTGTAACTGTTACGTTTCCGGCAGCAAGAGGAGTTAGTGTTAAATATCCATCAGCATAGCTGATACTTAACTTTGTGTTGTCAGAGTTATTTATGGCATACTTTCCGTCGCCCCCAAAAATTATCAATTCGTTTTTCGTTTCACTTGGGAAATTGAGAGAAATCTGATTGTTGGTTATCGGGTTAGGCTTATCGTTAAGGATAGCGTACTGCAACTGGATTGGCTGAAAATCGTCATCATCCTTGTTGCATGAGAAAAATAAAAAGCAAGTTGCAAAAAGGAATAAGACCCCAAATATTTTCATCCGGTTCTTCAATGTTCTATTATACATAAGTCAGTTCTGTTTCATTTTACGAAGCTATTTATTATCCTGCCCTAACCTTAAATCAGAGCAGGGTAATAAATCAGTGTCAATTCAATACACCTGTTGGAATTTCAATTTGTTCAAATTTACCGTCAAATTGGTAGCTTGAATTAACTCCCTTCATTGTAATGGCCTCGCCCCGAAGACTGTCAGGATAAGCTTTGGCAATGGTTTCCCAACCGAGGTTCAGGTTTTCATCCAACCGGTGCCGCAAGAATTCGCTACTTTGGGTAATTTCAAATTTATGTGGAGTTGCGATCACTGAAGCATCATCTGTCAATTCTCCGCTTTCATCTTCCGGATATGTCAATGTCAAATAGCATTTATCATCTTCCATTGTAAAAGAATAAGTGCCTTTCCTCTGTATTTCTATACCATTACTTGTTAGTGAGTTTTCACCGCTTCTATCAGCAAAATATACGTCCCGTTCCCTGTTATTAATAAGAAAAACAAAAGGAATTTTGCTAAAAACCGGGTGTTCATTTTCCATAATCTTGGAGATAGATTCATCCCAATAAAGTTTAGATATCTGAAGCGCCTCGTAATTGTCAGTTACTTTAATTGTCAAATTTGCTGTTTCTCCAGTTCTGTTATCTGTAACTGCAAGTGTTGATTCTCCTGTTAGTAAGCCTCGAACCAGAAACATTCCTTCGGGGTTAGACCATCCGTCATCTTCCGAAGCCGAAAATAAGTGTGGATTATCTACCCGGACAGAATAATCACCGCTTCCGCTTTTTACGCTGATATAACGTGTACCGTGCATGGGAACTTCATAAGCCACATTAAAAAAACTAAGTGGTTCGGGGTCATCATCACTACATGCACCCGCAAAAACGGCAAGCAGTAATAGCACTAATAAATTGGATGCATTTTTTGTTCTCATAGTATTTAATTTTTATGATTAATTTAAATATTCAATATTCAGTTGTCTCCGTTAAAAACTCGATTATCTTTTGCATAAAATCCCTTACAAAATACGGGGTATCCGTAGGCCTCTTTGTTATAAAATGGCTTATTCATAAATTCTTTCAGATCATCAAAAGAAGATTTTATGATGGCTTCCTGGTTTACATCAGAAACCGTTAATAGAATGATTTGGGATTTGTGCAGAATTCCTTCCGGATTTTTGTAATCGTCGCCTTTAAAAGCCGTAAGTACATCTTGATAGGGATGTTCGCTTGCTATTACAAAATAAGCCGTAACTCCATACGTTAATGTTCGAATGTAAACTAACTCGCTTAAATTAGTTGGGGTATCGACAAATAAGCCGTTTGATGGAGTCTCCATTGAAACCGTGAATCCTTTAAACACAATTTCGCCAACCGACAAGCTTTTTACATTTTCCAGTTCAAATTCTTGTTTGGCTATTCGCTCAAAAGTGTTGCCGAAATCTTTGTTTTCAGAAAAACAGCTATCCAGATTAGCTAATGAATTTAGCTTTGCGAGTTTGGCGATATAAGGTCTTGTTCGCGGAGTATAGCTTTTATATTCCTCGGAACTCATAGCTTCCTTCAACTTTTTCAGGTAGTCAGTTCCTTTTACTTCTTCCATACTTGTGGTATAAGGTGTCGGAAAATTGAAAGTTAGCTCAACAGGTTTCTTGTTGCCTTTAACTTCTTCATCAAAAGAGCTAGCAAAGGCATTTTGGGGAAATGTAGCACCTACATAAATATACGGTGGATTAGCAACAAGCGGCCATCCTTGTATTCCGAGATACTTTGTTCCAATAAAAATATCTGTGTTCTCGGCACTGTTATCAATGAAACGATCCCATTGAAGAGAAAAACTCTCCGGTTCTGGAGGTAAAGTCCCCTCTATTTCGTCTTTGTCGCAACTGCTTACTATAAGTAGTAAGACAATGCAAGCCAAAATACTTCTAATTCCTGTTTTCATGGTATTTGTTTTTCTACTCTGTTTTTCTGATTGATTTAACTAACGCCTGTCCTTCATCATACAACTCATAAGCATACATTGAAGAAGAGAGTTCGAAAGAGAACTCGCCCAATTTTTCTGAAACTGCTTTGATTTGTTTTCCTCCATCAAAGTTTTCCTTGAATTCAAACCAATACTTTCCTCGGTCGGATGACGGTAAATTGTCATTCGCTAAAGAATGGAAGGTGGCAACCACTGCTTTATCTCCTGCTGTAGTAAGCAGAGGTACATTTTGTTCTCCGGAATAGAGGTGCAGTTTATTCTCTTCTGTTTCCTTAGTCGAAAGTGTTTTTCCACTTGCAATAAAGAATGCTGATGGGATACTATCTACACCTACAGTTAAACTGTAATCATAAGAATCCGGAACTTTTTCAGCATCGGTAAATTCAAAAATAAGGTCGGTCGTCATCTTTTCTAAATCCAACGTCACAGGCTGATTTGCCCCATCAATTGCTGATACTTCAAATTCGGTAGTTGCATAATGAACGTAATCGTTGGGAATTTGCATCACTGCCTCATCGTAATTTTTTGTCAAAGACTCAAAAAATGTCAGAACATCAGAGCCAGTAACCGCGAAATCTTTAAACGCCACAAACGTGATGTAATATTTTCCTTCCGGCAAGGAGTCTGTCACTACAGCAATGTTGTCTGTTGTAATATTTTTTACAGAAGAGTCATCCATATTACGAAGCTTTATATATTTTCCGTCACTCTCCCGGTGAATTACATAAACCAAAGTGTTTACATCAGCTACCCCGTAATCAACGTCAACCAGAACCTGTTTAGTTTTTGTATCCGTTACTTTATAATTATAGTTTAGCGTAACATTAAACGTTGTCTCGTATGAAATAACCGGACAAAGCGGAGGCTCAGGATTAGGAGCATCATCATCATCATTGCACGAAACAACCGTAATGGAGAAAAACAAAAAGAGAATTGCTTTGAGTATGTTTATTAATTTCATGGTAATCTATTTTTATAAAAAAGACAAAGGTAATTATGCAGAATCTCGAAACCCTTGACTCTAGTCAAGAGTTCTCGGCCAGCAATAATTTTTTTCGTATCCGACTTAGTGTTTCTGGTTCAATTTTAATAAATGAAGCTATTTCTCGTAATGTGATCAGATCCAAAATATCAGGATATTGTGCCAACAGTTTCAGATACCGTTCCTTTGGAGAATCACAATACAAGGAAACCAACCTGCCGTAAATATCTTCGAAAAGGGTTTCTGCTAATTGTCCTCTGATATTTTTTATGTGATGTTGATAGAACTCATTGAGTTCATCGTGACTGACGCACAGTACGACACTGCTTCTAATTGCCTGTATATCGACAATTGCCTTTTTTTGAGACTGAAAAGATCCGTAATCAACAACAAAGTCATTTTCAAAACTGTAGCCAATGATTTGCTCCTTTCCCTTAGAAGTGGATCCCAAATATCGGAAGCCACCTTCCCGGATAAAACCTGCATGATCATGTTTTTGTCCCTGTCGCACAAAGAAATCATTCTTCTTGTATTCTTTTACAGTACCTTTCCCGAGAAAGAAATTCTTCACGTCTGCAATTTCATCCAATTCCAGGTATTTATTCAGAAAAGCCATATCCGACTAGTTATTTGATGGAAACTGATTTGGTGTAAAAGCGTTTATTTCAACGATGATATGTTAATGCTAATTTACAACAACATTAACCGCCGAGGTTTGCCCGGTGACTTCGTCGGTAACAATCAGTTTTGTTTTTCCACTTTTTAAGGGAGTCACTCGAACTTCAGCCGAATTGTTTTGCTGATCAAAATGGTCATCACTTGTCGTGACAGACTTGACTATGGCTATCGTTTCGTCAACTACTTTAGCTGAATAGTGGCCGCTTCCCCGCCAGATAGAAATTCCATTAACTCCGGCAATAAACGGTAGGTCAAAAGTGAGTTGATTATTCTCCGATTCCGGAATAAATAAATCATACTCATCGACCACAAAAACACGGGCAGAAAAGATTACGACTTTTCCCTTGCAGATATTGAACGAAGTGCTGCCAACGGCTTTCGCTTCTACTTTGAATTTATTCCCCATTTCAACACTGGAAGAAACATTAGCTACTCCATCGTTATCGATAACAGCACTGTTATCAGCTACTACGTTATAATTCTTATCAAACGTGAAAGGCAAACCAAACTTCCGGCTTTCACCTTTCTTGAGATATACTCCTACGTCCATCAAAAAACTCTCGTAAGAAATTGCTTCCCGCACATTAACATCGATTGTTTTAGTGTTTTCTTCTCCTTCGTCATTAAAAATAACGACTGAGACAGCAGCGGTTCCTTGATTGTGTCCGATGATATAAAAAATATTCTTATCATTTTCGTCGTAAAGTATTTCCGCAATGTCAGAGTTAGTGGAGGTAACGGTCAATGAACCTTCGCCTCTGTCGATTCGGATTTCAGCATAACTGGTTTTATTGTCAAGTGTGCAGGATTCAGTATTTAGTTGGAGTTTTATTCCGTCGTCATCTTTTTCGCAGGCAAATAATGTAACTGCCAGCACTAAAAGGAATAGTGATTTTTTCATGGTTTCTGTTTTCTCTAAAAATTCTTTGTAAAGATAGACAGACAGAATCTCAAAACTCTTGATTCAAATCAAGGTTCTTTAGTTTCTTACGGATTCGGCTTAATGTTTCAGGTGTAACTTTTATTAACGAAGCTATTTCTTTCAGGCTAACCAAATTTAAAATGTCAGAGTAACGGTCAATAAGCTTTATATAACGTTCTTCGGGTGTGTCGCAGTACATTGAAAGCAGCCGGGTGCCAAAATCGTTAAGCAGAGCTTCTGCTACTTTACTCCTGAGGTCAGGAATTCCACAGCATTCAAAATATGCATTAAGCTGATCATAGGTAAGTGAGAGTACTGTGCTTTTTTTTATAGATTGGGTATCAATAGCAGGAGGCTCCTGGACCTGGAACGTTGCATAATCAACAACAAAATCACTTTCGAAACTATAACCAACTATTTGTTCTTTCCCTTCCGACGAATATCCCAGGTATCTGAATCCACCTTCGAGAATAAATCCAATATGGTTATGGCGTTGTCCCCGGCGCATGAAAAATTCATTCTTTTTATATTCTTTGGGAATTCCTTCTGCTTCAAAAAAACGTCGTATTCCAACAATTCCTTCAAGCTCCATATATTTTTTTAGAATTGGCATGCTACATTAGTTGATCTGTTAATATCTGTATTACACAATTAGAACTAATAATTTTCAGAATGGCTGCGTTGGTATTTTACGAACAGTTTCTTCTACTACCAATTTCCGTTCCACGATGATAACATTATAACTAAATACACATTTTTACGATTATGAAAAGCAGAAAGGCTGTCTGCCCTTTTCTCTTTTATGACTATCTCTTGATATCCACACCCCCGACATTTTAACAAATTTGAGATTGGACTCAAGCATTCTCCTACTTAAAACCAGACAAATTTTCTAAAATAGAAAGATCTCCCAAAAGTTTTGATTCTGCTACTAGATGGTTCGAATTTTGTACCATAGGGATCACTTTCCGGGAAATCAAATGAGACTAAAAATCTGTAAACTGTATGATTTACAGATTTTTAAGATTTTAGCACAATCAATGTAAATCAAACAATATTAAGATTCTGGAGAGCAATCCGGCGAGTAGTTTTTTTTTTACCTTTGACTAGCCAAACAGGCAACAAAAGTCTATCAAACAAGTATTTGCAGATATAAATCAGTTGATTTGTTTTAATAAAATTTGCTCGTTTTTGTCGAATTCTGGTGAGCATTTTAGTGAATCTTTTTTCACATGCACGCCAAGTTAGTACTCAATAACCTGAGCTATGCAAATATTGAAGAAACCCTTTATTTGATTGTCGTAGGAAAACAATCTCAGGAAACGATCTAAAACTCCAAACGGTTTCTCGAAAACTAAAAGCATAAAAGCCAAGCATAGACAAATATGCCAAAGAAGAAAAACTGAAACTTGGACCTGAAAAAGGACTAATTATTCAGTATCGCAACAACTAATTCGAAGAATGACGGGCCATATCCAGAAAGGCTTTAATAAATATAGCGTGCATGTTCTTTCAGAAACATGCACGCTGTCTATTTGATTCCTAATACTCAAGATCTATCCAATTTCGCCAGCGATGGTTTTTATAGTTCCGTCCTCATTATATTCCAGCTCCACAACTTTCATGCTGCGCAACCAAGTCTTACCTCCTGAGGGAACGCTATCGTGATGAAACAAGTACCACTTTCCTTTAAACTCTGCAATCGAATGATGAGTTGTCCAGCCAACGACCGGAGTAAGAATGACTCCCTTATAGGTGAAAGGCCCGTATGGATTGTCTCCTATGGCATAACACAATTTGTGCGTGTTACCGGTTGAATACGAAAAGTAGTATTTGCCATCGTACTTGTGCATCCACGATGCTTCAAAGAAACGACGATCGTGGTCACCGGCTTTCAACACTTCGCCACTTTCATCCAGAATAATAATCTCGCGTGGCTCTTCCCCAAATTCAAGCATGTCATTGCTTAGTTTCACGATCCTGGCTGGCAAGGCAGGTTCTTCATCTTTGGGCTCGTGCCCAAACTCAATGGCTTTGTTATTGCGATAGCGTTGAAGCTGCCCGCCCCACAAACCGCCAAAATACATGTAGTACGATCCATCATCATCGCAAAACACGCAGGGATCGATAGAGTAGCTACCTTTCATGGGCGCATCCTGAGAAATGAAGGGGCCTTCCGGCTTATCGCTGATGGCTACTCCGATGCGAAAAATGTCGGTTTGATCTTTCAGGGGGAAGTACAGGTAATACTTACCATCTTTGCAGGCACAATCGCAATCCCAAAGCTGTCGCCCTGCCCATGGAATATCTTTCACATCCAATGCTATTCCGTGATCGGTTACTTCTCCATCAATATTTTCCATTGAAAAGACATGGTAATCGCGCATATCAAAATGATCGCCGTTGTCATTTTCCGGAATGCCCGATTCAACATCGTGAGACGGGTAAATGTATAATTTGCCATTGAACACATGCACCGCCGGATCAGCTGTGTATAAGTCCGGCACCAAATATCTTGATTTTTTCATTTTATTTTAAGTCTTTTCTATTTTCATTTGTCATCCCGAAACGAGTTAGTGACGCCCCTCCTCTTTCGTTAACTCAATAATCTTTGCTACTGCAGACTTGGGCTGATGGTTCCGATCAAACAACAGTGGGTAATCGGTACGTCCGCGAACCGGGAAATTGTTTTTCCATGAATCGCCATCGGCAACACCCCATAAGGTTACTCGTCTCATGTTGTGCGAATGCTTCAGGAACAACTCAAAGAAATCCACCATCCGGGCGTCCCACTCATCTTGTTTTTCCTGTGGAACCACGCCATCGGTATATGGATTTAATTCTTTCTGATATTCAATATTCGTAGAAATATCTGCTCCAACATCGCGTCTGCGATTAGGTAAAATCGACATGTCAAGTTCGGTGACCATCACTTTCACTCCTTCGTTGGCATACGCCACCATGGCAGCTTCGTAATCTTCCAGCGATGGGCTGTCCATACCCACATGCCCTTGCATGCCTATTCCATCAATCCGGACTCCGTCGACTTTCAAGTCGCGAATCATTTTCACAATCGCATCACGTTTCCCCGGGTACCACTCGTTGTAATCGTTGTAGTACAATTCTGCATCCGGATCAGCTTCATGGGCAAACTGAAAGGCCTGCTTAATAAAATCTTCACCTACAATTTGGTAAAACTTACTATTTCGGAAACTACCATCTTCCATAATAGCCTCGTTCACTACATCCCAACCCTGTATCTTCCCTTTATAGCGGCCTACGACGGTATAAATATGGTTTTTCATTCGCTCAATCATCACCTCGCGCGAAACATCGTTACCTTCATTATCAGTAAAAAACCAACTTGGCACCTGCGAATGCCAGATCAAACAGTGCCCTGTGATAAACATTTCGTTTTGTACACCAAAATCTACAAACTGGTCTGCCAGTTCGAAATCAAACTCTCCTTCCATAGGCTGGATTTCCGCACTTTTCATACAGTTCTCCGGTACAATTGCATTAAACTGTTGTTTCACAACTTCAATTCCAGCAGAATCCTTACCAGTTATTTGATTGGCATTTAAAGCTGTTCCGATGTAAAACTTCTCGGCTAAAGCATCTTTTAAAGTTGCTGTTTTCGTCGAATGACTAGTTGTGCCACTATTACACGACACAAAAATACCGACTAAAAGTGCCATCAAAACAAATCCATTAAATTTTTTCATTCTTGTCGTATTATGGTTTAAATTATTTCTCCACTTAAAAAATTCATTGTAGAGCGCTACATTCTTCTTATGTTTAATTCATTCTGAATCTGAATTTCTTTGTTCTTATTTATTTCGTAAAAGAAAAGCAAAGCTACGCCGATCAAAAACGGAATCGACGGGTAAATACTCACCAACATTTTTGCTCCCTGTGCCACACTTTCGGGCTGAACCAGTTCCTGACCAGCCGCCACAGCATCTTTCGATACGTAACCATACAAACCAAGAATCCAGGTAACAATTGCACCTCCAATGGCCAATCCGGCTTTTAGGCCCACCATCATTGCTGAAAAGATAATAGCCGTAGCGCGACGATTATTAACCCACTCCGAGTAGTCGGCAACATCGGCAATCATTGCCCAAAGAATAGGTGTTGTTACACCATAGAAAAACATGTGCAGTGCCTGTGCTAAAAACATTATGCGAACATCTTCAGGATTGTAAAAAATGAAGGACACAATAAACAAAGTAGCAATAAATAATGCTGCTCCGAATACATCGCGTTTTCCGAATTTGTTGGCCAGCTTACTGGAAACAGCGATACCGATCATGGAGCAAATAATTCCTCCGGCGTTAAACAAACCAAAGCCTGCCGATGCTACATCCGATTCAAAAAAGTTCAATCCCACGGCCGACAGCGAATCTAAAATCGGCTGAATAAAACTTTGCAGTGCTGCCTCATCAACGTAATTATTGAAATAATAAACGTACGATCCTCCTTTCATAGCCAGCGTTACAAAAACCAGAATAGTAAGCGTTAACATGATGATCCAGGGACGGTTTTTAAACAAGTCGCCCAAATCGTCTTTTAAACTCGATTCCTGTTCTGGACTAGGAATTACACGTTCTTTTGTAGTAAGAAAAGTGATCAGCAATAGCACGGTACCAATAATGGCCATCCAGGTCATTACCGATTCAATTCCCGCAGCTTTATCTCCATCGCCTACATGTAAAATGATGGGCAGCATAAACACCTGCACAAAAAACTGTGCAAACATTACGGCCGCAAAGCGGTACGAAGACAGACTGTTTCGCTCCGACATATCGCCGGTTATCACACCGCTTAATGCAGAATAAGGCAGATTACTTGCAGCATATGCCAACAATAAAAGCGTATAAGTTCCGGCTGCATAAATCAGCTTTCCTTTGTAAGAAAAATCGGGAGTTGTAAATGCCAGTAAAGCAATTACGCCCAACGGAATAGCCGTAAACAAAATCCAGGGACGAAATTTTCCCCATCGTGAACGTGTTCGGTCGGCCAGTGCTCCAATAATCGGGTTAAATGCAAAGGCTGCTACCAGACCTACCGAGAGCATAATAACTGAAGCATGATCATTTTTCAGTCCATAAATGTCAGTGTAGAAAAATGCAAGGAAAGTAACCAGAGTTTGAAACACGAGGTTAGCAGCCAGGTCGCCAAGGCTGTATCCTATTTTTTCCAGAACAGAAATCTTCTGTGAATTAGTTTTCATTTGATTTTTTTAAATTTATAGTATTTTCTATTTAGTCTTCGGTTGTAAACGGCGATGCTGGCAGGTTTTCTTTATTTTTCAAATTTGATCCGGCCGGATTTCCATCCCAGGCATAACGAACTGCCACCGGTTCTTTTACCTTTCTGCTCCAAACTTTAACCGTATTTTTGCTCATCACTACGGCATTGGCCCATACAAACTCACCATCTTCTCCTGCAATCTGAAATCCTTCGAGCCTACTATTTGCATACAATCCTGATCCAACTGATTCGAAAGTAAGTAATATACTACCAGCTTCCACTTTCATTGATTTGTAAAGCGGACCGGCACTTACAATCTTATCATTTCCGTAAGCAACTCTTTCGGCCTCCAGATATAAACGACGAGCTACTTCTTTTTTGTTAAGCGGATGAATATCGTTCCATTCGCCAATATCAAAAGCTACTGCCATTCCGGTGTTTGGAAGTTCCAGCGCACGGCGTTGTGCATCGCGTGTTTCGGCCCAACCATTTTCAACCGGCTGTTTATTCGGAACTCCAAGATTTGCTAACTGAACAAACAGAAAAGGCAAGTCTGCTTTTTCCATCTGATCTCTCCAATCCACAATCAGGTCTTTAAACAACTGACGATATTGAAAGCCACGTCCGGCGTTGGTTTCTCCCTGATACCAAATCACCCCTTTAACCGTGTACTTTTTCATCGGGTTAATTAATGAATTGTATAGTCCGCCAGGACGAAATTGAAGACCGCCCATATTTCCTCTTGGAGGATTTAACTCGGCTCCAATATGGTAGTGCCAGTCGCCGGTAATATCAATTACTTCTTTCCCAACACGCACTTCGTAAGGCTTCTCTTCTACAAAACCACCGCGTCCGCCCTGGTTGAATACGCGTACCATTATCTTGTTTGTGCCAGCTTTTAAAACGCCTTTGGGAATGGTATAAATTCGTGGTGGATATTGATAAGTAATGTTGCCCACAAAAGTTCCGTTTACAAAAGCCGAGTCGCTGTCGATAATACGTCCCAAGCGCAAAATGGCTTCTTCTCCTGCCAATGACTCATCCAATTCAAATTCCTTGTAAAACCAGATGGAACCGTTCCAAAAGTTAACTCCTTTATCTGTCCAGTACCCCGGAAGAGAAATCTGTGGCCAACCTGAAACATCAACATCGTCTTTCGACCATTTTCCTGTACCCGGATCGTTTTTGTTAACTTCTGCCCCCCAGTTATATGGTTTTATTTCACCATTCTTTTCAATGTAGGCAGCGCGCATGGAGTCAATCCTTTTACCTTGCTCTAACCATTCATCGAGAAACGGTGTTACTTTATTTTTACTCAACCAAGCTTCAGCCGGCGAACCACCAATAGCAGTACTGATTATACCAACCGGAACATCTTGAGATTCATGAATCTTATCGGCAAATAACCAGGCAACGGCCGAAAACTCCATAATATTTTCCGGCGTTGATGAAAGCCACTTTCCATCAGGGTAGTCCGCTCTTTCTCCCTCTGCATTTTCGCGTGTTGACGAACGGAAGAGTCGAATCTGATCGGTATTTATTTTCTGAATCTCGTCAGCATATAAATCCATAACCCGGTTCAGTTTCAGCTCCATATTCGATTGCCCCGAAGCCAACCAAACATCACCAATTAAAATATCGTTTAGCACGATATCGTTTATGGTCATGGAATACGGACCACCGGCAGCCATTGCATTTAGCTCAAGCTGCCAGTCTCCGTTCCTGTCTGCCTTGATTTTATATACTTCTCCTAAAAACTCAATTTCGATCTTTTCTCCGGAATCGGCCCAGCCCCAAATCGTAACCGACTCGTTACGCTGAAGCACCATTCCACTACTTACCAAATGTGGTAATTTTACAGCAGCGTTTAGTTCTCCGCAAAACACGAAAAACAACAAAAACACGAAAAAACTAAATCGGATTCTATTTATCCTCATTCCTCAATTTTTACTTGTTTACTCTCGGGTGCTCCCAGATAACTTCGTTTCAAGCCTCCGGTGTCTATCAGAATTTTTTGCAAAACTATTCCGGGCTCCAATACGCGAATCCGCAACCGATGTAGTCCGGAGTTCTGAATAGTGTGCTGTGTTATGGTTTCATTGATCCTTACTGCCTGCCATTTTCCTAACTCACCCCGATAAGCTCCATTCGTATTTACTATTTGTTCTTCTCCACCATCAACTGAAATGGCATAACGTAATCCTTTATTGGCATTAAAGTTTAATGTCGTGGATAACATTACATTCACATCAAACTCTCCCACTGACTCGAACTTAACTGCATATTCGAGGTAAATCGAATCTGTGCTTTCCGGATATTCATTTTGTGGAAAAGTGGTAATACCCGATTCGGTTTTCCCAAGATGTGGAATTACTTCCCAGCGTATTTTGCCTGTCCCTTTTGCCAGCTGATAATTGGCCGCTTCAATAGAAACATAACCGTAGGCTTCCTGAAATGCTAATTCCGAACGATCAGTTTCAGGTACTTCAAGCCGCACCACCTTTGGCATAATTCTGCGGCGTGGTTCGGCCCAGGAACTGTAACCAATTCGAATTTGATCCATTTGGTGATTCCATTTACCGCCCGCAATTTGCTGGTTGTAGTGCTCCGTAAAAAGTAAATCGCGATCAAAACACTGCTTTGCCACATCGGCCCAATAATTGGCCTCAATATCATTGGCCTCGGCGAGCTGGTGGTTTTTTGCAACCGCATAATACATCTCGTACAAATTAGAAGTGGCATTGGTCGGGAAAAGCACCAGTTGGTCAAATGCATCTTTATACTCGTTTGGAATGAAATTATACAAACGCAAGGCATCCAGCGTAAGGTCGCGGTAATCATTCCGAACCCGTTCAAATTCGTTGTAGTTTTCCAGGCTGAAAGTTCTGGCATTAAGCAATTCTGGTGTTACCCGGTGGTTATATTTTGTGTACAGATTTAGGATACGGGCAGCTTCCTCGGCATATTTCTCGCCAAACTGTTCGGCAGACCAGTCAACAATGTATTGATACAGGTTACCTGCATTAAACTCTGTAGGATCCCAAGCCATATCCATAAAGAAACTGATCGGATATTCCATGGGTTTTAAATCGCCAACGTTTAACACCCAAATACGATCAACTCCATGCGAATAAGTCAGGTTCATTTGTTCCCAAATTCGCTGAATCTGACTAACGTTGATCCACTTGTAACAGCGAGGTCCACCAACATAGTCAACATGATAATACATACCGTAACCGCCTTTTCGTTCCGGAGCATTTATATCGGGTAGCTTGCGCACATTTCCCCAGTTATCGTCGCAAAGCAACAAGGTAACATCATCAGGAACGCGCATACCGTTGTCGTAATAGTCCTGTACTTCTTTATATAGTGCCCAAACCTGAGGTGTTTCTTCCGGTTTTTCACCGGTAACTTCGCCAATAATTTCACGCTGGTCTTTTACAATTTTTTCTAAAAGGGCAGTGTTTGTTCCTTCTTCCATCGCTTCGTCGCCATCGCCACGCATCGCAATGGTTACAACCGTTTCGTAATCCTTGTTCCGCTCCATCCCCTTTCTCCAAAAATCTTTCAATTCATCAGCATTTTTGTTGTAATCCCAAGGGCCGGAACCATATCGATGCCATTCGGCCTGAGCCCGTCCCATCGGCTCGTGATGCGAGGTACTCATAACAATTCCCAATTTATCAGCCAAAGGGCCGTTCTCAGGATCGTCGTCGAAGAAGGCTTTGCCCCACATCGCAGACCAATGAAAATTTCCGCGTTGACGAAGAATCAACTCAAAAACTTTTTCGTAAAATTTATTGTTGAATCCTCCAAATTTTTCGCGAACCCAATTTCCAAGGGCCGGTTCTTCATCGTTCAAAAATATACCACGGTATTTTACTTTCGGGCTGTCAGTCAGGTGACGACCAGCTTTCACATAAACCGATTCGTGTTTTTCAACCGGAACATCAGCCCACCAATACCAGGGAGAAACGCCCATTTCGCGCGACAAGTTGAGCATGGCATAAATTGTTCCGCGTTTGTCGCTTCCTGCTAGTACCAGCGCTTTATCTACACCCGGAAAAGGATTTTCGACTATTTGAGTGAGGCTTCGTTCCCAATCACCTTTAAAATCTGCCACATCGAGTTTCCCCTCAGAAACCAGTTGATCAATCAATGAGCTTTTACCCACGGTACCCACCAAAATCAATTGTTTCGATTGAGGTAAAACTGATTCAAAGATTTGTGGCGACCGCTCGCTAACCAGTTTTATATCGCTTACAAACCACTCTGCTACAGTTTTTACTCCCGGAAAGTCATCCTGACCAAGCACTACTGGAGCCGATTGACCACTTTCGATTAATCCAAAAGATCCCTCTTCTTTTGTAAATGCGATGTAATCCATTCTGGTCTGAGCTGTTGAAAACAGGGGTGCAAAAAGTGCTAACTGCACAAAAACTATACAACCAGTTGCACCTCTAAGTAACTCATATAATTTTATATTCATTTTACTGGTTTATTTTTGTATTGTATTGATTTGTCTTTTAATTCTTTTTATTAATTGATATCACGAATGGTCATAACTTAAATACTTCTCTTTTTGCAGGTATGTAAATAGTTTACTTTTCCTTCAAAAAAAAGACTATGTCCTTTTTTGCATTTTAGTTTTTGAATATTTAATTTCTATTTTTGAACATCTTTCGTTATTGTAGGAGAATAAAATGATTTTGAATTGCTACTATTTTAACAACCGGCTTCTGCCAGTCAATTTAGAATTTCGATTAACTGATCCACTTTACTCGGTTCAGACAATTGCTATTATAAATCTTGTTCAAATAAGGAAAGATCAATAGATTTACCCATCATGATATATCCGGTTTCGTTCGGATGGAGGTAGTCTCCTGATTGATATTCAGGGAAAATGGTTAAATTGTCTTCAGGATTTCTGATTGCTTTATCAAAATCAACAACTGCGTCAAAACGACCGCTCGTTCGAATCCACTCGTTAACTGTATTACGTGCAACTTCACGGTAATCGGTATAATAAAATGATTTCATAATGGGCGTAATGGTTCCACCATAAACCTTTATTCCCTGAGCATGCGCTTCGTCGATCATTGTTTTGTAAGCTTCAATTAATCCTTTAGCAACCAGCTCTGCCATCTCCTTGCTTCTGGCACCTCCAAGGTCATTTACTCCTTCCATTATGATTAACCAACATACTCCATGCTGTTTCAGGATGTCGCGTCCAAACCGCTTGAGTGCGGTCGGCCCAAGTCCTCCTCTCAGCACACAATTACCGCCAATGCCCATATTTAAAACTGCCACCTCTTTGGTTTCTTCATTTTCTAAGAGGCGCTGTGACAGTATGTCGGGCCATCGGTTTTGCTTGTTCGTCCCCGATCCGCGTCCATCTGTAATGGAGTTACCTATTATTGCAACAGCAGCAGCTGATTTGAGTGCTTCAACATCAATACCATTGATTACATACCAATGGTCGGTTTTTATCGCGTCCGAAAAATCCGCATCTTCCGAGATATTGTTTCCTGAAATCAAATAAGATGTAGTTCGCGATCCGGGATGGCCAGTCACATCAGGAGATGTTTCACAAAAATAGATCGTAACAGCCACTTCCATTCTCGGTTTTAAATCGAATGTCAACGGATCCGAAGTGATTGCTTCGCCCGGCTGCATTGTAACTTCATGTTTTCCGTTAAACTCCAGTTCTTTAACAGATGATTCATCAATTGCACTACCTTCTATTGAAACCGCAATTTGAACTGTTTTCATCGTAACAGGACTTTCACTAAACTCATTAGAGAAGCGTACCCTCACTCTTTCTCCACCAATAGAGACACACACCACCTGTCGTATAGAATTGTTGCTCAATCCTGGTTCGGGAGGCATATTATGGGGTTCCACCAATTGAGGAGCAGTAGCCCAAGTTCCAACCCATTTTGTTTTTTCGTGCGGCTTTGTCTTTAATCCGGAGTTCGCACAAACTAAAAGACCTGTTGAACTAATTATTAATCCAATTAATATAGCTAAAAGTTGAAACCGAAATGAATTTCTTACGGGAAAGCTTGCGTTATGATTATTTGATTCAGTTTTCATAATAATATTTATTTTTGTTATCTAAAGAATAAAACGCTCAATAAAATACCTCACCTAAAACTGGTATAAAGCGAATACACTGCAGGTTTCTACTGATGTTTGTGAATCCTCTTTTGCAGCAATACGATCTAAAGCTATCCAAACTTTTTGATAAGCTGTTTATATCGTTTTCTCCCAATCAAGATTTTGTCTACTGCAATTTTATTTGCATAACCAAACATCGCACAGCACAAAACGTTCTTCCCTGACAATCAATTAATCGCTACATTTAATCCTGATCCTGAAACCTAATCAAGGTCTGTATTGTTTTCTTATATCTTTTCCGAACTTGAATGATACTATTGATTATGGGCAAATAGTTCTTAGATCAACCCGGTATCCAACTACAACCAGACCTTTTCATTGTCTCCTGAAAAGACACACATTTTTGCTTTAATAACAATCCATTAGGTTATTGTTTCTACTGATAAGACATCTACCTTCCACTCGAATTCTTTCAATATATATTTTCAATAAACATTTGACTGGCTACTAATTTCATAACGAACTATTCGTCGACGGAAAAGAATCGTTAAAAAATATTATCAGGCAAGTAAGAAATACTATTCACGTTGTGAATTACCTGTATAGGCTCTTATTCCAAGAAAAGAGGAGTGGAAATTATCCGTCTCCTCTTTTTATTTCATTTATTGATTTCTGCGATTCCACCTATAAACATCTCCCTATACCAAGAAGATGGCTAATAGCATTAATATCCAGGACCTGCTACAAAAACTTTTTCGTGACCAACAATGTACAATCCCTGTTTTAGTCCGTTTGTAGCCTCCGAATATTTAACATTTTGACGTACCACAAGGCCTGTAATCGTATAAACATTTACCAAAGCATTCGGATCTTTAGTTCTGACTACGTCTCTGATACCTGTAATTGTTGACGGATTAAGTGCAACGAAATCTATGGTGACAGGCTGAGTTGCCGGATTTATATATGAAAAACTCCAATGGGGCTCGCCATTATAGAAAACAATTCCTCCCATTAAAACCTCTCCATCCAAATTAGCATATTCAGGAAGATAGATTTTCTCCCTGACGATTGTTTGTCCATCAGGCATTGTATCAAGGGGAAATATATACAAGTTGGTCCATCCATCAACAGAAAACCGAAGTGCAACTTCTTTTCCTATATCAAGTGTATCAAATACAATTTGTATCGCCAAAGTATCATAGGCCGAAAAATCGTAATCTAAACTTGAACCCCAGTTTTCCGATGATCCCAATAGCTGATAGCTTTTTTCCCCAGCCACTGACAAAGGTGCAAGCATAGTCGTATCTCCTATTACTTCATAAACCGAAACATAGCCTTCAGGAATATCGTGTACGTTTACAGCCGGCTTTGGTTTTAGAGCAATGTAATCTATCGTACAATCCTGAGTGGCAGCTGTGCCATCATAAGAAAAGCTCCAATGCCCCTCACCGTTATAAATAACAATACCTCCAAAAAGAACTTTATCATCGGCATCCGCCAATTCTTCCAGATTGATTTCCTCAATTACGCTTGTCCCCTCTGTAGGAAGTGTAACCATATGTAAGGAAGCTCCGGTACCGTTTACCGAGAACCGGATGGCCATTTGACTACCTGCATCTTCCGAGGCATAATTTATTTTAAAAACCAGCTTTTCATAATTAGAGAAATCATAATCGGTTGATGATCCCCAACCTTCGGCAGCACCTAACACCTGCAAACTTTTTCCTCCTTCAATCAGTAATGGTGCACGTTCAGTTTCTTCACCTATATCATAAACAGAAACATACCCTTCAGGAAGATCCAATTTCTTTTTAAGTGCAATATAATCTATCTTACATGGCTGCGTAGCAGGTGTTCCATCATAGGAAAAACTCCAGTGAGTTTTTCCATTGTAAAAAACGATCCCACCATTAACGACAGTTCCTTCTTCGTCAGCATACTGAGTAAGATCAATTTCTTCTACAACACTTGTTCCTTCAGTTGGAAGTGTTATTATGTGTAATTTTACACTACCATTAATATTGAAACGAATCGCTACTTGATTACCGGCATCAGCAGGATCATAAGAAATTTTGAATGCAATTGTTGAGTAATCCGATAAATCGTAATCCGTTGAATTCCCCCAATCAGCAGGTCCTGCGAGCTGCTGAGAATCTTTACTGAGATCTACGGTCATAGGAGCCCGCTCTGATTCCGGTTTCACGGAATAAAAAGAGACATACCCAAATGGAAGTTCTATTTTCTCGTTAACTGCAATATAATCGATAGTACATGCCTCAGTGGCAGCTGTGCCATCGTAAGAAAAGCTCCAGTGCGACGCACCATTGTAAAAAACGATTCCACCAACAAGCACTTTTCCATCGGCATCGGCATATTGCGATAAAAAGATTTCTTCTACAAAACTTGTACCTGTTTCGGGAAGTGTAACAATTTGTAGTTTTACGCTGAGGTTAACATTAAAGCGAATGGCTACCTGCTTACCCGCATCCGCAGGATCATAGGTTATTTTAAACGCTAGTTTCTCATAGTTCGACAAATCATATGCTGTAGATTCGCCCCAACCTTGCGCAGGTCCTAATACCTGTGCACTTGTTCCTCCATCAATTGTTATAGGTGCCCCCTCAGCTTCACTATTGACCGAATAAACAGAAACAAAACCATCTGGCAACTCGGGTTGAGCAAAGGCTGCCGATACAGAGAACAAACATGCTGCTATTATTGTAAATATTTTTCTCATAATTTTAGAATTTAATTCGTCTAAACAATTATTCTATCTGGTATAAAAGGAAGGGTTGATTAAAACCAGCCCTTCCTTTTTTTCACCTATTCGCCAGATAAACCGTTAGCAAAGCCAGCATATGCCGGTTTACGATTATAATTGGAATTCCATAATCCGTATTTCTCATTGTTAGCGTCATTCGCTCCGGCAAGAGAAATTCCGTACTGCTGCGATGCAGGGACATAATCATTGTACATATCCAGAACCGCCTCATACATATCTGCCTGCTCTAAAAGCATTTCAGCCGTAGGCTCTGACGTGTCTAATGAAACTTTCAACTCCGATATTCTCACCATTTTTCCAGATTCAGCAAGCAACTGAAACATTGAGCCTATCTTATCCTTGTCGGATGAAAGACTAAGGTGCATTTGAGTTGAAATACCATCAATTATAGCTCCCTGACTTTCAACATAAGCAATATAGGCTAACAAGCCCCGGCATTTTATAAGATTTTTTTCTAAGCCATAATCGCTGATGAACAACAAGTCTCCGGTTTTAGCACTGTCTCTTGCCATAATAAAGGCTTCTGCGGCGTAATTGGGCCCCAGGTAATCCTGCCAGTAAAATTCGCCATCCTCCTGCTCTGTATTTCTTCCTGTTTTAAGTTCCTGTGGATTAAAATCGGCCATAGGTTCTTTTACCACAGTCCAGGCATTTATTTCATTTTTACAGGTATTTAAAGCACCCGAGATCCATGTTTTCATACTTTTACGGACAATCTTAGCCTTGTCTTCATTGGTAAGATCAAGATTTACCTCCTTTTGTGCAATTGCCGCACTACCTAGGCCTGTAGGCTCATTTACGGTCATCGTGATATAGATTTTATCGAAATAATGACCACTTTCTCTAATTTTAAATGCAATGGTATGTTCTCCGGCTTCTAATTCAAAAGCATCACCATTTCCATCAAAATGTTTCGACCAAGACCAAGAATCGCTGTTTTGGTTTTCGATACCATTTGGATAATAATATTCATTGTTATCGATACTGAAATACCAGGAATCATCACCTCCAAAAGGTGCCATACAACGGTGTCTTAACCATACATAGTAAGTTCCGGATGTGCGTACATTAAAAGTATAAATAAACTGCGCATCGGCATTAGCTTCATCTGTTGGTAAACCAGTATTTACATGGACTGTTTCTGTTACACCATCAATTAAACCTGCCAGATACTTTCCTCCTGAAATACTTGTTTCATCTCCAGTTTCCAACATCATCCATTGCCCAATTTGCTGAGCTTCTTCACATTCAAGGAAGATCTCATCCGGGTTTTCTACCGATCCATTCACATTGATTAGTGATAAGCCTTCAATGTTCATGAAATAAGTAGCATTCGGCGTATATCCCATTTCAACTCTAAATGAAAAAAGTCCACTTTCGTCAAAGTCATTAACCTGAAACTGGATCATATTCCACCCTTGCTTAGTTGTGAATGTAGGGCTAGCAACTCCTGTCCCCATCCAATCCAACTCTGGTTCGTTTTCATTTAAGCCAGAAAAAACGACCCGTCCTTCACCTACGGTTTTAGAAAGTATATAGAAGGTTATTTCAAATTTGGCTCCTTCATCTACTCTATATTCAGGCGATTGTAACGATGTTGCATTGCCATCACCTTCTGATGCACCATTTACCATTTTAATACACGGATTCCCCAAATAATCTTCTACGGAGAGATTTCCTTCAACACCCCAGTTTGCAAATGTCCCATCGTTTAAAGGAACAGGAATGACAAAGTTAGGCAATCGAGGTGTATAAAAAGTAAGAGGTGCAATCAGTGAATTCTGATAAGTTGAATTTTGATTTGTACTTGATATCAGCGCATCTCCGTAAATCGAAAATCCTCTTTCATTTGCTTTTTCGAAGTAACTTTCAATAGCAGAAAAATCGTAAATTCCATCGTTTGACACTATTACGCTCGGGTTCAATTCTGTTTCAGGTGTTATTTCAACAAAGTTTGTCTCTAATAAAGTAGACAGCGGATTGTTTCCAGAGATATTGTCGGAATTTGCATTCGCACCTAAAGCAAGTTCTCCGGCATATGATTTTAGAACATCGTAAGTATTTAGTTCTTCCTCATCGATGACACTCGTTGGTTTATCAATCTCAATACCAGAATCAACTTTATAATCGAGCTCTGCGCAAGAAGATAAAACCAATATAAAGGTCAACAAGGCTATGTTTTTTATGTTAAATATTTTCATAATTTTTGTTTTTATTTTCAGATCAGCCCTTTAACCTTTAACTGCTAAAGAGTTGATCTGAATAATTTTAACCTATGCTACTCAACCGTAATACCATAGTACTCCGGCACTATACCTCTATCTCTGCAAACCAAGGTGTCTTTGGTTACATAGTGCTGTACCTCATAAACAGGTGCATCGCCGGATTTTGGAAAAGTTGTTTCAACTTCAAAAGCGACCTCATAATCCAAATAGATAGCATCCCGGTCAAAACCGCCAATACTATTTTCTTCGCCGTCTGGCATAAACTCGCCATTACCCTGAGCGACAATATTATAAACCCTAACACTGTCATTGACTTGGATACTTTGATTTTCAGAAGTTATGCTACACTCTTGATTTTCATTGAAAGCAAATTTTACAGACAATGGTAAGTGAATACCATAATGGCTCGTATACCCGTCTGGCATAAATTTTACCTCGGATAATGACACAGTTGTCAATTCAACAAGCTCATCTTTTTCTACATATTCCTTATGTCTAACTACTGTTGAACTATTCGAACCATTTGTAATTACATCTACACCTCTTCTTAAATAGTTTGCATCCCAGGGGTTTACATACTTCACCGCATACAAAACATAGTCTTTTGGAGTAATTTGCCAGTTGGCACCTACCATTCGGTTTGGATTGGCAACAATCGCCTTACCTGACAAAATACTATCTGCATTAGTTACACCTGTCATCACCAAAGGAATTGCATACTTATTGCTAATACTAAGTGGGTCGTTAAAGAAAGCATCCGTCAACTGTACCACAACACCGCCAAGAATATCTCCTGCTTTAATTACAATTTGGTTTGTTTCCAAGCTATAGTAACTGGCCGGCATAGGAAGTAATTCTGGACCGTCAACAAATGAAACTCCATCGCATAGTGATTCATCAACACTTATATCGATAATTCGATCTTCATTGTTAGCATACACTCCTCCTATGGTAGCTGTAATCTTAACTTTATGCTCATTATCAAGGGAATTATCTACCTGAGGATCGTTTCCTAACTCTAAGGTTCTTAACGGGTACTGATTGGCGAAATATACAGTAGTATAATCGAAATCAGGAAAAGAGACGTCTTGATTATCGCAGGAAAACAAAACTCCTGCTGCAAGAACCGCCAATAATATTTTATATACTTTCATAATCTAAATTATTAATTGTTATTCCCAGCCTTTGTTCTGTACAAGATTGCTATACTTCAGTATTTCACTGTACGGAATTGGACCATAGTTTTCATAGTCGGCATAAGAACGAGCTTCGACGTCGAATACCTCTCCTGTGCTAGCATCATAACCTTTTGCAGTTTCGGTTAAATCAACGTTCCACCTTCTTAAATCCCAGAACCTAAATCCTTCGAAACAAAGCTCAAGTCTTCTTTCATTTCGAATCAATTCTCGCATTCTTTCTTTATCTCCAGACACCTCGTCAAGGTATGGATCTTCGGTAATTCCTAGTGCTCTTTCTCTAATGGCTCTAATTACATCTACAGCAGAATAGCTTGCATTTGGAGCCATACCTGTAGGACCGTATGCTTCGTTAGCAGCTTCGGCATAGTTGAGAAAGATTTCTGTATACCTGATTCGAGGTGTATAATTGTTTTTACCTTGCCACGACCCACCGGCATTGTCATAGTTTACATCCATTCGCATACGCTTTTTCATATAGTAGCCTGTACGAGTGGATGTTTCTCGAATATTAATTCCATCATCAGTTCCGGAGTTACTACCTGTTAGTATTGGTGTATCATTCACCCCTATAGGACTGCCATTGTATACAATGTACTGCGATAGACGAGGATCTCTGCTTGTATACGGGTTAGCAGGATCATATTCACTTGATGCATGCGTAATTGGATAACCATTGCTATCAGGGAATGCACTAACCAAGTTTTGGGTAGGATTCATCTTTCCACTACCAAATAACGACGGAGGAAAATTGGCTTCTTCTTGAGAAGAAGTTAGACTCGCAATGTTATTTCGCCACAGTATTTCTGCAGGGTTATTTCCTTCTTTCAAAGCATCCAATTCTTCATTATTTGCAAAATACGTATTTCCATTTGGATCGAGTCCTGACAAACCACCTATCTGCTCCAACACATCGGCAGCATATTCAGCAGCATCTTCCCATGTCGTAGTGTTTGCCCCATCCTGAAAAGCCGGGCTTGCTGCTAACAGCGAGACCTTTGAACGATAAGCCATTGCAATTTGTCCATCTACTAGCTGTTTAAATAAATCGCCCATCACTCTGTTGTATGTACCCGACATAGAGACTTTATCTCTGTATTTTTCAGGAACCAAATCTAAAGAAGCAACATCTTTATATCTAACAGGAAGTAACAAAATGGCACTATCCAAGTCGCTGATAATCTGATCTACACACTCCTGATAAGAGGAACGCGGCACATTAAAATCAGCATTGGCGTCCTGAAACTCTTTTATAATAGGGACACCTAATAATTCGCCACTACTTGAATAACCACCATGGTTTCTTAAAAGGTAGTACATGAATATGCCTCTTAAACCGTATGCTTCGCCTTTCAATCTTAAATTAAAAAGTTCTGCTGCTTCCGGATCATCAGCCCAATCAACATCATCACATCTTTTCAAAAATGTATTTATAGATTGAATTGCACCGTAACCGTCAACCCACATGTTAACAGGGTTACTTGAGGCTGTCCATGAACCAGTTGCCATTACCAAATATGAATTAGCACGGTCATTTGTCACAGCATCATCCGTCGCATAGTCAATGTTATTGTATGTGTTCGGAATATAACGATATGTCGCCGTTAATACACCCTGTGCGAAAATAGGGTCAGTGTACATTAGGTCGAGATCTTTAAAGTTCTCAATTGCCGGCTCTAGCAGGTCATCGCAGCTTGACAGAATGAATAAACTGACCAAAAGGAATAAAATATATCTTTTCATTGTCATAGTTTTTAAATTTTAAATTAGAATGCAGCTTTTATACCTATGTTATAGAAACGGTACTGAGGAGCATTTCCAACATTCATTTCCATCATTTCACGTTCTTTTGATATTGTCAAAAGGTTTTGCCCGTTGACGTATATCCCTAATTCGCTGATCAACGATCTGCTACTAAACATCGTTTCAGGGAAATTGTATGATAGCTGGACTTTAGTTAGATCGAAACGATCATTCTTGTACCTCCAAAAAGTTGAATTTCTAAAATTGTTAGTATTGGATGTAGTAGTTAACCTAGGATAAGTTGCTGTAGCTGCTGTTTCAGAAGTCCAGCGCCCCAATACTTCTTCTGAATATTTACGATTTCCGTATACCCAGTAATAAGGAGAGCTTTTATACCCAATTGCTCCAGATTGTCCTTGTCCCATCGCAAACAACGTCCAATTCTTATATTTTAATGTCAGGTTTATACCGTATGTAAGCGGAGAAGCTGATGAACCGGATTTTCCAAGTTGAACTTGGTCACGAGAATCAATAATATCATCATTGTTCATATCTTTATATTTCAGATCGCCCGGATAAACATCTCCAAATGTTTGCGTTGCATGGCTGGCAATATCTTCATCATCAACGAAGAAACCTTCGGCAACATAACCAAAAGATGCATCAATGGGTTTACCTGCTCTATATTGGTAATCATCCTGATATACTTCATCTCGAACTTTTGCTTCCGAGTTATAAATCATCCCAGTAAAACCAATATTGTATTCGAAATCGCCAAGTTTATTATTGTGCGAAACAGAAAAATCCAATCCGTTCCTCTCATCCTGATTAAAATTAATATAGGGCAGATAGGAGTAATCAGACCTTGAATAATACGAAGGATAAATAGTATTGGCCCCCTGAGTTAACAAACCATCTGTTTTTACATTGAAATAATTAACATCAAACGCTACTTTGTTGTTAAACAATGCACCTTCCAAACCAAATCTGTATTCTTCACGTGTAACAAAATCCAAATCAGGATTAGAGCCTCTGACAGAAACAACAGACCAGCCTCCCATTGCATTATCTCTCCATTGATACCATGCTGAATCATCATAATATCCCCTATACATATAGTAGTTGTCAATATTAATATCCTGATTTATAATTGCATAAGATCCATTAAATTTCAAGTTATCGACAAACGATGCATTTTTCATAAAATTCTCATCGCTAATCCTCCAACCTAGAGATACAGTAGGCGAAAACGCATTTCTGTTATTCTTCGGCAATTTTGCTGAATGAATAATAGCTCCCGAAAAATCAAGATAATACTTATGTGCATAATTATAAGTAGCCTGTATGCCAATGTTTGCATTACTTTGTCTGTGATAATCGCTACCATCATGCCCTTCGTCTACCGAATTACTGGATTGAAACCCCCATGCAATTAAGTTACCTGAAACATTATGCACTGATGCAAATGTTCTGAGGTAATTAAGTTGCGAAAAGAATGAGATTGTCTGTTTGTAACTCGAATCACCAATATACTCGTTTGTCGAATTGGTATCGTCTCCATATTTCGTAAGTCCAATAATGATGTCCTCACCATTCATGGTTGACCAAGTAGGCTGATAAGTAGCATAACCAACCTTAAAGGCCTCTGAATAGTAATTATTATAATCAATACCAAATACATTTTTAAAAGAAAGGCCTTTGGTTATTCCGCTTAAATCGGCGTTTGCATTTACTTTAAATTGAAAAACACGAGTTTTATAGCGAACATATCCTGCTTCCAGCATATCGGAAAATGCGTTTGTTTGTACAGCATTATTACCTCCTAACAAATATTCACCACCAATAATATGATTACTGTTTTCAATAATACTCTGTAAGTCGGTATTGTTAGCATCAATCATAGTAATAGGCACAAATTGAGTATACCAATTTGGCCGCATGGTAGCACTGCTCCCCCAAAAATCGCCACGTCCAATATAGCTATTGTTGAAAATAACTGCGGCATCGGTTTTAGCAGAAAGCCAATCTGTTAGTTGCATATCAACATTACCTCGCACCCTAAAATTAAGGTCGTGATTTTTACTTTGCTCGCCATAATTTACAATATCGTCGTTATAACTCATCCCAAAGTTTGTATAGTATTTGGTTTTACTGTCTCCTCCAAATATCTCTACAGTAGCATCAGTTTTGTTATAAAACTCTTTTAAATATTTGGAAGATAAATAACTGATATCCGGATATTTATAAGGATTAACTCCCTCAGCAGTATTATATATTGTTGCGTCGTCGTAAATACGAGCTACACCATCATTGTCTGATGCTTCGTTATACAATGTCATATAATCAGCAGCACCAAGATACTTCGGATAACTTTTAGGTACGTAGATTCCTGTATTTACACGGGCTTTAATTGTTAAAGGTTGTTCCTTACCCCGTTTTGTTGTAATTAGTATGGCACCGTTTGCGGCTTTACTACCGTAAAGCACAACTGAACTGGCTCCTTTCAACACAGTAACAGACTCAACTTCGGTAGCATGAAGATCAGACGCACTTCGGGGGATACCATCCACCAGAATTAAGGGCGACGATTGTCCCCAAATATTCCAGGTATACCCACCTACCAAGCCACTAATCCCATCAAGCGAATATGTTTGATAACTCTTTTCCAGCAAAGCCTTAACATTCACCGATGAAACCGCGCCAAGAATATCTTTTTGAGCCTGACTGCTAAATGCAACATTAACAATTGAGTCTGCCATTAGAAAACTGCTTTCAGGCTGTGCTTCTAATGCGACAGATACAATGCTATCTGGGTTTTCCTGCGCTTGCCCCCTTCCCACACCAAAACTTAGTATGGCCAATAGAGCTGAACAGGCATATATAATTTTTTTCTTCATTTTATTGCAAATTAAAGTTTGAATAATCGATAGAAACTTTATCATCATTAACCATATTACCACCCTGGATTTTGTTGAAATTCAGGATATAGATTAATATCATCGCGTAAAAATGGAAACCAGTAATGCTTTGAAGTAAAGTGTCTTTCAAAAATAGTGGTCAGACGCAAATTCAATACTTTTGCATTTTGATAATCCTCTGCCAGTTCGGCTCCTGACAAGCCTCCGGGATCTCTCTCAAATTCAAGAGCTTGTTTCAATGTATATGGAGGTTTGTCCAGCAGCTTCCATCTGCGTAAATCGCAAAAACGATGTCCTTCATAAGCCAGTTCAACTGCACGTTCTCTTTGTAACTCGCTCATAAAACCTTCTAATGATGTACTGTATTTATCCGCAACAGACCCTACCCCAGCTCTGTTTCTCACAACATTAATTGCATTCAACGCAGACAAAGAATAAGAATTTGCTTTTGAATTTACTCCGTATGCTACAGCCGTAGCTTCGGCATACATTAAATAAACATCGGCTAATCGCATTAAACTAAGCACAGTACAGTTATTTGCCATTGTTGTACTTTCTGTGTTTCGTTCTGCTAATCGGGGTTTCCATTTTGTGAGCATCAAGCCTGTTAGGTTTGAACGTCCACCATTAACGGTCCTATATCTTCCTCCAGAATAAAGGCTGGCAAACTGAATATTTTCCTGAAGCGATTCAGAAGCACTGCACCTTTCTCCATCAAGTATAAAATCCTTGTAGAACCTGGGATCTCTATCTTTCCATGGATATTCAGGATCGTACCCCGATTCTGCATCAGCTTCTTTTATATCCCTACTTTCATTTATAGGCAAACCATTAGCCATTCCGTAATTGAAAAATGCATAGTTTGCAGTCGGACTGATATAATATCCTCCTTGACTTAAATCTTTAGGGATATAATCATTAATTTGATTCCATCTAAATCGACCTGCGGCTCCTACAGTATTCTCCCAAAATATAGTTTCTTTTAAACCAGGAATTCTGCCACTACTATTTTGCGTATAAAATAATTGGGTATACTCACTAAAATTGGCTAATTCGTATCTACCTGTAGATTCGGACAAGGCCAAAGCCATACCTAGTGCCTCTGATGCCCGTTTACAATATTCATCATCGTAAATAGCAGCACCTCCGGATGCTTCGTTCATTAGAGGACTACCGGCATATAACAAGTTCTTTCCAAGGTATGCAAGGGCCATGATTTTATTTGCTCGCTGCTTATTATTCCCAAGAGTCGCTTTACCGGCATTCGTATCATCCCAATCAATTGGTAACAAATCAGCAGCCTTCTGAAAATCAGCAGCAGCTTTTTCCGCAGTTTCCTGATAGTTTAAACGAGGTATACGAATAGGCTCATCAACAGGGATTACCTGGTCAACATATGGAAGCCCTCCCCAATATTTCATTAACTGAAAATGAAACCAAGCCCTAAAGAAATAAAGCTGTCCTTCAATTAAATCTTTTTCTTCTTGTGTGGCATCAATAAGCAGGTCTATATTTTCCAGACCAATATTTGCCTTTCTTATTGCATACCAGGAAAATCCCCATGCATGTCCTTTTTCTTTTGAATCGTTTGATGTTGTTGCAGATTCCCACCCATTTGAAGCAGTAGTTCCACTTGCAAATGGTGACCCGTAAGCATTCCAGTCCCAATAGTTCCCCCTGTCAATATCAAAAGCTAATACTTCGGTTGCTGATTGATCCCAATGTTCTTCATCTCCCATATTGAAGGTATTATGCCAAGTGTAAGCTGTATAAACCGGAATACAGTTATACAGTTCTTCTACATATCCCTGAAAATTTCTAAAATTCTCGAAAGGCTCCGTCGGGCTAATATCACTATTGGGTGCTTTGTCCAAATAATCCTCGCAGGAAACCATTCCTAATAAGCCTGCTAAAAGCAATGTAGTAACAAGCATTTTCATATATTTTATTCTCAAATTCATTGCATTAGTTTTAGAAAGTTATATCAACACCTAAATTAACACGACGCATTGTTGGATATGCACCTCCCCTTGAGTCTCCACCAAAGTTACTTTCACGATCGTCGGGCATATCTGTCCATAAGAGCAAATTATTACCACTTAGGTATAATTTACATGATTTCATACCTGCCTGATTTATCCAACCACCAGTAAAAGTATATCCAATTTCGGCTGTTTTCAAACGCATATATGAACCATCATACCAGTACCTTGTTCCTCGGGCTTCATCTCCTTTAGCTGCAATCCACCTAGGTAAAGGGACATCGCCTCCATCATCAACAGACCAATAACTCCCCTCGAGATAAGCACTGTTTTTTGCTTGGTAAAAAGTAGGAAAAAGAACTTCTCTGGTAACATTAGAAACACCATAAAATTGCATCGAAAAATTTAACCCTTTCCAGTCAACACCTAATGTTGTACTAAAAGTATTTTGAGGTACACCTGTAAACCCATAGGGTGCTTTGTCGTAATCATCAATAAGTCCGTCACCATTAAAGTCAATTATATTGTAATCGCCTGCCAACTTTACTCCATTGTTGATCTGACGATTGGTACTTCCGAGCACATCATCCCAACTTGCCAAATATCCGGCATCAATGTAAGACATCGTTTGATTTATCGCATATCCAGCCCCTTTCTGATAGTCAGGATACAATTCAGGGTCATCTGCAAACACAACTTCATTCGTAGCATGTGTAAAGTTTGTATTAGCCCACAATCTGAGGTCTTGATTAATTTTTTTGCTCAACCTTATTTCAAGTTCGTAACCCGAACTTTTCACCTCACCGAGGTTAGCTGTTGGTACAGCCCCTCCAAAATATGTAGGTATAGCGCGAGATGAACCACCAATAAGAATGTCAGTTCTGTGATCGTTAAAATAATCAAACGAACCTGCAATTAGACCATCAAAAAATGAATAATCAGCTCCAATATTTCTTTTTTCAACAGTTTCCCAAGAAATGTTGGGGTTTCCAGTAGATGTGTTTCTAAAATATACATATGGAGACTCATTAGAAGATATTGCACCTAACAATGCACTCCCTCCGTAACTCCATTGATCAGCATACAACCAACGGCCACCAACAGCATCATCTCCAATTCTACCCCAGGAACCTCTTATTTTAAACATATCCAAAAACCAGGCAGATTCCATAAAATTTTCCTCAGAAATCATCCATCCACCGGAGAATGATGGGAAGAAAGCAAAACGATATTCTGATCCAAATTTTTCTGATCCGTTGTACGCACCGTTAACTTCAAAGAAATATTTTCCTGCATAATTATAGGTGCCACGAAATACCCAATCTTCACGAAAATGAGAAAATTCGCTACCGCGAGCATATTTTTCGCGACTAAACAAGGCCAAGGCTGTAACATTGTGCTTTCCAAAATCACGAGCGTAGTTCAAGCGCGTTGAATAATATTGACGCCTAAATGTAGCATTGATATCTACGCTCCCCGCCTGGGTACCCCATGTTATTTGGTCGGTATAATCAAATTGTGTTGATGCACTTATCGGTAAATCATAAATTATTTCACCAGTAGAAGGATCAACCCACATACGCTGAGCCGTTTTATACGTACCATCTTCTACTCCTCGATCTACTTCCTTGAAAGTATTATCAATCGAGTATGATGCTTCAAATTTTAAACCCTCTAGAATAAACCTGAGGTCTTGTTTAAGTATAAAATCAGTTGTAACTTTTGTTTGCGTTCGTTTTTCTATTCCGCTACGAGCAAGTTGAAATACTGAGTTTGGTTGGTTTGCATCATGTGGGAAATAAAATCCCCAAATACCCGTAGATTCGTAAACGGGTTGCATCGCATCTGGCGCAGTAAAATAGGCCGCTGCCCATGGAGCGTTACCTTGAAAGTGCCATGGCATTTGCTGTACTCCATTTGATCCAAATAGATTAGAACTAAATGTGGTCGTTTTTGTCAACTGAAAATCAAGGTTACTACGAACATTAATACGATTGAAGCTAAAACCAGGTTGGTACCCCTGACCATTTGCAATAGTCTTAAACAAGTCCCCCTCGTTAACAAAATCAGCAGCCGCAAAATATTTGGCAATTTTTGTTCCACCGGAAACATTTATACTTGCATTATACGCCATTGCAAAATCCTTAAACAATACATCTTCCCAATTAACATTTGGGTATCTTTCAAATTCTGTAAGATTAGTAGGATTGCGATATTTATCGATTATAGACAATGGCGTATATTCTTCCCAACTTACAGGAGAAACGCCTAATTCTCTTTCGATAGCTCTGTTGCGTAAAATCAACGCATCATAAGAATCATATTTCGATGGAAGTTTTGAAGGTATCTTCATCGTAGCGTTAGCCCTTACTTGAATATTTGCCTTTCCTTGCTTTCCGCGCTTAGTAGTAATAAGTATCACTCCATTTGCACCCCGCACTCCATATACAGCAGTAGCAGAAGCATCTTTAAGTACAGACACACTTTCCACGGATGAAATATCAACATCGTTCATAGAACGCTCAATTCCGTCAACAAGAATAAGCGGATCGCTGTTATTCCACGATGATTGTGTACGAATAATAATCTTTGGATCTTCAGAACCAGGCTGTCCTGTTGATGTATAAGTAATAACACCTGGTAATCTTCCAGTAAGCGCAGTACCAACGTTTGTTACACCACCCGATTTCTCAAGAACATCTCCGGTAGTTTGAGTAATAGCACCTACAACACTCTCTTTTTTCTGCTGGCCATAACCAACAATAACCGTTTCTTCTAATTCGGTTGTACTCTCCTCCAGAATTATTTTTACACTATTTTTATTTCCTATATTAACCTCTTGTCCTTGCATCCCGATAAAAGAAACGACCAAAACACGATTATTTGTAGGAAGACTTAAAGTGAATTTTCCGTCAAAGTCAGTTGCAGTTCCAATTGTAGTTGACCCCTTGACTCTGACGGTAGCTCCAATCACAGGATTTCTTTGGCTATCTAGTACCACACCTTCTATTTGTTTTGTATCCTGCGCAAAAACAGACATAGTACACATCATGGCTACTAAAAGCATCAACTTTTTCAGTAGCCCTATCCTTAATCTTATAGAGAAGGATAGATGTTTGGACAATAAATAATTGACTTTTTCCATTATATTCTCAAATTAAATTGGCAAACGAGTTCTAATTTCAATTAAAAGTTCTACAGTCATCTCTTTTAAAGACAATGTTGAACCTGACGTCCTCAGTTCGCATGAGAATTTGAAAAAATAAGCGATAACGCAACAGTTTTTCATTCAAATACATTTTAATCATAAGTACATAGTTTTGGTTAAAAAATTTATTATTCCTGATGTTTTAGTGTTTTTTGAAAGTAAGGTTTGTTTGAAGCATATACCCCGATGACAGTCCCTGTAAAGCCATAGGACTCTGCCGTTGATAAAAAGGAAGCATCAACTCCTTCTGCAAGAAGTTTCCAGTCTTGATTACTGGAAGCATATAAGAAACGAAAGTCACCACCAGTCGAAACTACTTTAACTTTCATTCGAGTATTTTCCTCAATTAAATCCTGAGAGGCCAACAATTCAACCTGATTAGATTCAATTTTTAATAAGTTGATTTTCTTTTTTCCGTCAGTTCTCCCTACCGCTAAAAAATATTGATGACCTTCATCCTTATATAATAAAACGCCCGCTGACTCAGAATCAGTTTTGGGATTGAAATACATATTCGTGGTACACTCAAATTTATGATGTTGTAGCCTCCGACCGATGAAAGATGGAGTTCTTAACTCGTTCGATGCTATATCTGCACACTTTAGCGTTAGAAATCCTGGATTTTGCTTGAGGGAATATAGCTGATCGCCAGGACCTCTTAAGCTCATCCAGTCCAATCCCAATTGAGGTTTGTTGAAATCCTCCTTCTTTTCAAAATTCCCAAATGTGGCAGTAGAATCTCTTTTTACTCCTTCCATTCGAACAATCCGCGGTATCTCCTCTTCGTCTTTCGTTAAATAAGGAAAACCATCATTCCCCCAGCGCACAGGCAACATAAATGTTTCACGACCCAGATTTTCAAATTGGTTATCAATCGGACGACAAGCTAGAAATACCGACCACCATTGTCCGTTATCTTTTTGAATTAAGTCAGCATGTCCTGCACAAGTAATCGGTAGTGCGCGATTAGGATCCAGATGTCTTTGAGTCAACATTGGATTTTTATCCCAGGGGTCAAATTCCCCTAGAGGTGAATCACCCTTAAATATGACTTCACGATGATCAACAGAGGTGCCACCCTCTGCACACATCAAGTAATAACTATTGTTAATTTTATACAAGTGAGGTCCCTCAATCCAGATAGGTTTCTCAGATAAATCAACACCGCCATTCACCAACATAATGCTTGAACCGAATGTTTTCTCTTTCTCGACATCAAATTGAATAATTCTTATAGCCCGGTGCCCTTCATAAGAAGAACCGCCATCCGGAACATCGTTGTTTACAATGTATGCCTTACCGTCCTCATCAAAAAAGAACGAAGGATCAATCCCATGGACGTCGGGCAACCAAATAGGATCAGACCATGATTCGAACGGGTCTTTGGTTTTGACAAAGAAATTACCCTTTCGAATATTAGTTGTGATCATGTAATAGGTTTTATTGTGAGGATTATAACTGATCGCTGGAGCAAAAATCCCTTCACTTGTCCGCTGTCCAATAAGAGGTAGTTGATAGGGACGATCGAGCACGTGACCGATCTGCTTCCAGTTAAGCATATCCGTACTGTGGAAAATGGGTACTCCTGGATAGTACGAGAAAGTAGACGTCACCATAAAATAGTCTTTCCCGTTGCTACAGATACTAGGGTCTGAATACCAGCCAGGCAAAATAGGGTTATAATAATAATCATCATCCGGCAATGGATTATTCTTATAAAAATCATCTTCCCCTTTATAGGTAAAATAATCAAAATGAGCGACTAAACTATCCGACACAAATTGTGGGTTGTCGTCGGCAGAAATTGACTGGCAAGATAAAAGAGAGGCAGTAAACCCAATCATAAGCACAACTCCACTAATAATAGCAATGGAGATTTCCTTCTTCATTATTCTAAATTTAGGTACATCGTTAGTATTAATTCCCTGAATGAATCCATCTAACTATCTTCAATAGTGAAGTTCATCATTCACGTTACCCAAAAATAGAGTCTCAAGTATTCACCCACTTTTAATTTTGAATATTTGATTTTAGGAATCGGATACGAGTACAAAAAAAACATTCAAAAACCTATATATCAGAACATTAACTGCACCATGTTAAAAAACAGAAAGTCTAAAAACACAATAAAACGACTCGTTATTCTAAAAATTCCGAATAAAAAAGAAGCAATATTTTAAAGTCGAAGACATGGGGCTAGTAATTAACAGTATTTCTACACCTCAGTATAAAGGCAGATTGATTTGCTTATAAATATCTATAAGAGATATTTCAGATACTCTGGGGCTAATATAACCGATTGAAATAAGCCAACTAACTGGCAACTTGGAATATCGACCTACTTTATCAACTCAGCCAAGAAGAAAGACTACACAACTTGAGTTGGAGATTTCCCATAGTGTTTACGAAAAACCGTACTAAAATAACCAACACTTGAAAACCCACACAGCTCACTAATTTCAGTAATCGTATATTTTTTAGAATGGATCAAATCAAGAGCGTAATCGAGTCTAATCGATTTTATAAAATCTGTAGGTGATTGATTGGTTAGTGATTTTACCTTTTTATATAGCAGCGAAGGACTTACATTCATTGCAGAAGCAAAATCATCTTTGGAAAACTCAGAATTTCCTATATTCTGACGAACAATCTCAACCATCTTTTTTACAAACTGATCATTCAACTCATTGTCCAGAATTGCGTTATCCTCTTCGTTATATTTGATAATTTTCAATGCCCGATCTCTGATAAGCTCTCTATTTTGAATGATCGTTTTGATTCGTTGCTTCAGTAATGTAACGTCAAATGGTTTTGTCAAGTAGTCATCTGCTCCTAACCCTAAACCTCTTAAGTGTTCTGCTTTACCACTTAGGGCTGTCAACAATATAATTGGGATATGTGAAGTTTCATAAGTCTCTTTAATCTTTCTACAGAAATCGTATCCATCCATTTTGGGCATCATGATATCTGAAACGATAAGATCTGGTGCCTCTTTTTGAATCAGTTGCCATGCAGCTTCTCCGTTTTCTGCTATTTTTATGAAAAACTCAGAATCCATAGCAGACTTTAGAAACTCTCTCAAGTATTCGTGGTCTTCGACTATCAGTACTTTCATTTTTTGTGCAGATGACGTGTCGACTTCGCTTAATGTTTGTGAGACGAGTTTATCACTACCAGCTGTTCGTAATATAACTCGTCTTTCTCTCTCTGTATTATAATCCTTTCTTTCGTCCATTGTACTCACTGGAATCACTACCTCAAATGTAGAACCAGTATTTTCTTGGCTTTCGCAACTAACTTTCCCTCCATGCAGATTCACATAATTCTTTACGAGCAGCAATCCAATTCCAGACCCCACAATTTTTGAATTAATCGCGTTATCTCCTCTATAAAACTCTTTGAACAATTGTTTTTGAGCTTTTCGACCAATCCCGATACCCTGATCTTGAACCACTAAAGTCCACTTACTCTTTAAACAATCTAGTTTTACCTTGACTTGCGTTTCCGGGAAGGAATATTTTATTGCATTAGAAATAAGATTATCGATCACTTTTTCAATCATTCCTTCATCTACCGCAGTGACAAATTTAGTCTGATTTGAGACAAATTTCAGTCGAATATTTTTTGTTTTTGCTAACGATTCAAACATCATGACTCTATTCTCAATAATCTCAACAATATCCGTCAACTTTAATGTTAATCTCTCCTTACCCACATCGACTTTTTGAAAATCCATTAACTGAGTAACAACCTTCGCTAGTCGTTGTGTCTGTTCGGTAGCAAGGTGCAAATAGTCCAGCCCTTTATTCGACAACCCCGATTCCTTATTCAACTCCTCAACAGGCCCTTTTATAAGGGTAAGTGAAGTCCTTATATCGTGGGCAGTATTCGCGAAGAATCGAATTTTCTCTTCTGAGTGTTCTTTTTTTAAGCGATCAATGTAATAGATTAAAAGCAATAACGCCACTCCTCCTGCGAACAAAAATGCGACTGCTCTAAACCACCATGTATTCCAAAATGGTGGAACTATTTTTAAATTTAAAGAACGTTCTGCAATAATGTTACTTAGAGAACTATCATACATGCGAATCCGAAGAGAATATTGATCGCTCGGAATGTTAGAATACGACAGAATCCTATTACTTGATGGTTTACTCCACTCTTGATCTAAACCATCTAGCTTCCACGAAAATTTTGATCCTGAAGAGTTAACTTCTATAGGAATCAATTCTATGCTTATGGTATTCTGGTAATACTTAAGAGACAAGTTTTTCAAGCTATCCAATGGCTTTTCTAAATTGTATACTGCTGAATCACGAATTGATTGTCCGGATATGAGTAAATCCTGGTAATAAATCTGTCCTTTAGACTGCGACACTTGAATCGCTTTAGGATCAAATATGACAGCTCCGTTACTCGTTCCCCAAATCAACAACCTTCCATTGTCCAAACAGAAATGAGAATTTGCATTAAATGATACGCTCGCAAGCGGTATTATTGAATTAAAAGTATGAATACTGTTATCGGCTGGATTTAAACGACACATCCCATTCTCCGTTCCCATCCACAAATAACCATCGGATTTCGTAATACCGTTTACAAAATTTGAAGGTAATCCGGATTCTACAGTATACTTTTTCGTTTCCCTACTTTTGAAATTGTATTGGATAAGCCCATCTCCACTTGTGCAAAGCCAAACTAAATCATCATCGACATGAAAGTCACGGACTATATACCCCTCAACCAAGTTAATAACCTTTCCTGAGATTTTATTTAACAACACTAACCCATAGGTCGTTCCTATTAATATTTTATTCGTTTCATATTCCCTTATTGTATAAGCAAATAAATCGGGGTATGAAATGAATTTATTATCTGAAACCTGATAACAAATTAAATCTGACTGAACTCCTCCAATCCAAATATTTCCTTGACTATCTTCATAGATATCGAAAACAAAATCACAATCAAATACTTTTTCTGTTTCACTTGAAGAATAGTGAGCTAACTGAATACCAGTCTTACTATCAATAACATAAACTCCTGAAGAATATGTTCCGGCCCATATGCGCCCCTGCTTATCTCCATAGATGGAGAGAAAAACCTGTGCCTGCTCCTTCTTGTTATGGAAAAATGACTTCCAACGGTTGCTCGAAACATCCCAACAGCTAACACCATTATTAGTCGCAAACCAAATTTTCCCGTCACTATCCTGAAAAACGCTATTAACGTCGTTATTAACTAAGGAGTTTGGATTATTAATAACATGACTTATCTGAGTTACGTAAGGATTAGCCTGATCGAAGAATGACACTCCTCCACTATAAGTACATACCCACACACGATTTTCCTGGTCACAATATATATCATACACACCATTTCCTTTTAGGGAAGTCGGGTCATTTGCATCTTCTTTGTAAATATTTAAAATCCTACCTTCAAACTTATTGACTTCCCAAACTCCTTGCCCATCAACCCCAATCAAAAATGTCGAATCGGAATTCTCCTCGATCGCTAAAACAGGCTGATCCGGAATCTCTGGTATACTTTTGAGTTTGAAATTTCCATCCTCTTTATTCAGATAGAAAAGCCCATCAGCAAGCGTCCCAATCCACAAGGTACTATATTCATAATCATAAAATAAATAGGAAACATTGTATTTAGTTTCCGAAGGAAAAGCGTAATAGTCGGAATTTGAAAAGTCTTCTACATTGTAAAGCTTAATTTTTCCATTCACTGCATAAAAAAAATGAGTTTCATCAAACCATTCCACATGCTGAATTTGCCCTTGTTCATGAGATTTCAGCCCTGTCTCCTTGCTGTAGCTATATAGGCCAAAAGTAGTTGACAACCAAATCCGATCCCTTTCATCAACTAATATCTTATTTACTACAATATATGGATTCTTCAATAGCTTAGATATGTTCACAATCATCTTAAACTTATCCTGAATCGAGTTATACTTCAAAATCTGACCATTATTGGTGTAAGCAAACAGGGTTTCATTTTTATACACAAGATTAACCGTAATAATATCTTCTGAATCAAACGGAAGCTGATAGGTTCTAATATCATCTTGACTATACCGAACAACCCCCATTTTTGATGAAATCCAAACAAATCCATAATTGTCTCTCAAAACCTGATTGGTTTCCCGAATTGAGATCCCATATTCTTCGTTCAAATTGTAGAATTGTACATTATCTATTTTTCCATCAGATTTAAATGGAATGATTAACTCAATAATTGTAATAAAAATTAGAAGGAAATATTTATATCTCATCGGTTCTTCGTACATCAAGTCAAGCTTTACCATTTTAGTTACAACCTCTTTTAACAATTCTAAAAAAGGATTTTATATCCGTTTTTCCAGTAATAATAAAAATGTTCTTTGACATTATTGCATGGTGCAAAAAACATTAGAGTTAATTTAATAAGCAAGCTAATTAAAAATTAATAGTATTGTTCTGTCACAGGTATTTTTTAAACCGTCTTTTATCAAAACAATTTGGAAGTTCGTGCCCATCCGATGTACATTCAGGAGTATTGCCCCAATAGGGATCCATATGAAGTTGCAAGAAGTTAATCTTCGATCCTACATCAATAATATCATCAGTAACTCCATTGTTGTACTCAAAGCAATCGTTAATATTGTAGTTAGTCCAAAACTTTCCGCGTTTGTTAAACCATGGTCTGTAGGTTTGCGCAAAACCATGTAAGGTTACAATATTGCCGTGTGGATTCTTTAAATAACGGACATCAATGTGCAGTTTTGGAGTCGGCATTCCTTGCCAAGCGTAGTTTGAGTATGCACACAAAGATATAAAAAGACAAATGTACAGCCTTAACATTCTTTTTTTCATAAGCTAGGTTAAATAAGGTTCTGCTTGATATTCTACCTAACAATGATAATTTTTGGATTTCAGATTGATATTTGATAATAGATAAATGACTTTCGAATCTAGATAATCAAAATTAACCGACGGTATAAGAAAAACTTACCCCAAATTATAGATCGAGATTTGGCCCAACGATAAAATTAATTATTCAGGTAAAATTGCCTGGTAATTTCCGCTCAGGTGCATTAAGCTGAACAGATACAGCAAACCATCGTAATAAGGGTCGAAGTAGCCATCTTCGTAGGGCTCCAGTTTAGCATTCCAAATTTTGTGTACAAAGTCAAATTCAGGATCAACGTCGTCCACCATCGACAGCGTTGCCGAAGTAGATACTAATCCCAACGAGTGGCGTAATTTTCGGAAGCCACCTGCCTGAAGTATCCATTCCGGTTTGGTTCCGTCGGGGTTGTACTGATCGACAAAATCGTTAATTCCTTCTGATCGTAAAAATCCCTGGAAACGACCGGCATAATCCTCCTGCCAGTTTTTATCCTTGCCAAACCAAATGTAGTCCATGGCGATATTCATAGGCACCCGCCACGAATCGTAGCGAAACGCCTGTGGCATCCAGGGTGATTCGTGTTTTGAGCCATCAAAATTGGCATAATCGTAGTTCAGGCCGGTTTCAGGATGACATGCCCGATGTAGAAAAACCCGGGCAGTATCGGCGCAATCGCGGTAAAACTGCTCGTGTCCGTCGTTGGCAAAATCGGCCCAAACTTCCATAAACGCCGGTACATGATACGATGGATCTGTCCAGTTGTAACCACCACCTTCGGGAACAAAACTTATTTGTTTATGCTCGACGTTGATAATGTTGTTTACTCTGTTAGAGCCATCTTTTTCCCACATGGCATCTAAAATACGGCGTGCTTCGGCGTAATAGTCAATTCCGGTATCGTTGCCCCAAAGGTTGGATGCAAACAGCAGTGATGTTACAAAATACAGCTCGCCATCCGAGGCTGAGCCTGGCGAATTCGGCCGGTTAGTTTCCGGATTAATACTCCAGGCAAAATACCCTTCACGTGCCCCTGATTGATGCTGCATGTACTTTTTTGTCCATCGCCAGAGTTTATCAAATACTTCTTTTTTATTAAACTGAACAGCCACCATCAAGCCATACGAAAGGCCTTCAGTTCGTGCATCATTATTTTTAATATCCGAAACGTAAGCCAACGAATCTTCAACCTCGAAATAGATACGATTGGGTCCTTCAAAAAGATCGTGATATGCTTTCTCTAACTTCGCATCAATATCTTTCTGTGCGTATCCGGCTTCGGCAAAAAGATTTCGGTATTTACCGGTATAATAGGCTCCTTGTTTCTTTTCTTGCTGCTGTCCGAACATTTTGGTTGCCGGAAACAGCAGCAATAATGTGATGAAGAAACAGAGTGCTCTTCTCATTATTTTATTCATCGTAGGTTCTAAGTTATAATTCATGTTTTTTATGATTGTTTGTTTCTATTGGTAGTAGCCAACTCGCTGTAATTCAACCCGACGTATGGGAGTGAATGTTTTACCGCTCGTTTCACTCGTTACCTTTTATAGTTTCATCAGAAGAACTTCCTCTCCGGCAACTGTTTCCAAATCATACTCATACACTTTTTTCAGCTCCGGTAGTTTTACATCTTCGGTATTTACTTTTGGCTTCATTATTTTAGGAATGGAATAAAACGAATTTGGATTTTCGCCGTTAGCTTCCTTCAAACCTTCACAAGTTAAAGGAACATAAGAACGAATGCGGCAATTACCACCTAGTTTGGAACGAATAATTGCGTTTTGTACTTCGCCATTCTCCCACTTAATATCTACTTCAAAACCACCGCGAGCCCTTAATCCGCTCACCGATCCTTTACTCCATTTTGATGGAAGTGCCGGAAGTAAGTGAATGGCTCCATGCTGGCTTTGCATCAGCATTTCGGCAATTCCTGCTGTGCAACCAAAGTTCCCGTCGATCTGGAAAGGCGGGTGCGCATCAAACAAGTTCGGGTAAGTACCACCGCTCATTCTTCTGCTGCCACGAGCAACAGGTTTTAGCTGGTTAGTAATTAGTTTGTAGGCATGATCGCCATCGAGCAAACGTGCCCATAGATTTACTTTCCATCCCATCGACCAGCCGGTTGATTCGTCGCCACGCGCTACCAACGAAGTGCGTGCAGCCTCAAATAATTCGGGCGAATGATAAGGCGATATTTGGTTAGAAGGGTAAAGTCCGAACAAATGTGATACGTGCCTATGATGATCGTTTGGATTATCCCAATCGTACATCCATTCCTGCAATTGGCCCCATTTCCCAATTTGCATAGGCGGCAGTTTTTGCATGGTGGCTTTAATTTTTTCCACCAGAGCTGTATCAGTTTCTAAAACCTCGGCAGCTTTAACGGTTATCGAAAATAAATCGAAAAGCAACTGATTGTCCATGGTTGTTCCGGCCGAAATATTTGAACCATGACCTGTCGGAGTATTCTCAGGAGAAACTGAAGGTGAAACCACCAGCCATCCGTTCTCGGGCTCTTCGATCAAAAAATCGAGGAAAAACAATGCCGCACCTTTCATAGCAGGATAAACGCTTTTCAGGTACTCTGTATCTCCGCTAAAAGCATACTTATCGTAAAGATGTTCCGACAACCATGCACCACCCATTAGCCACATGCCCCAGGTAGCACCGTCAATTGGCCCGTTGATACGCCAAATATCAGTATTATGATGTAATACCCAGCCATTGGCTCCGTACATATCCTTTGCCGTTTTTTTGCCGGTTTCCGATAATTCTTTTACCATCTGAATCAGTGGTTCATTTAATTCGCTCAGGTTAGTAATTTCCGATGGCCAGTAATTCATCTCAGCATTAATATTTACCGTGTATTTACTGTCCCAGGGTGGCATTAACTGGTCGTTCCAAATTCCCTGCAAATTGGCAGGCTGACCACCAGGGCGCGATGATGAAATAAGCAAGTACCTTCCAAACTGAAAATAGAGCTCCACTAATTGCGGATCGTTTCCCGTTGCAAATTCCTCCACCCGTACATCTGTCGTTTTATTTACTGCTTCGGTTTCTCCCAAATCCAGATCAACGCGATTAAAATAGCTTTGGTAGTCAGCAATATGATCTTTTAATAAATCCTTATATGATTTATGGATAGCTGCTTGCAAGTATTGGCTCGCGCGCTCATTGGCATTTCCACTAATATCATTGTAATTGTTAAAGTTGGTGGCCATTGAAATAATAATAGTTGCTGCTTTTGCGTCACTCACAGTCAGTACTCCTTCATCAGCTGTTATTTCACCACCATCGTTTAGTATTTTTACCCGAGTTTCAAACTCTACAGCTCCTTTTACTCCTTCATGACTACTGGTAACACCTGTCATAACCAACTCGTTGTTTTCGTTAGAAGTAACAGTTACCTTTGCCGGGCGGTCGAGCGTTGCCGCAAAATTTAAAGCACCTGATTTATCGGCAGAAATACGGGCAACAATAACTTGATCGGGGAAAGATGAAAACACCTCAGTTTTATAGTTTACTTCGCCAACCCGGTAGCTTGTTGTAGCCACAGCCTTTTCCAGGTTTAATTCGCGTGAGTAGTTGCTAACACTATCATGTTTTTCAAAACTCAACTTCAGATTGCCCGCAGTTTGGTAAGGCATTCCTTGCGATTTTTTACTTATAAAATCACTATTAACGAGATCTTGCGCTTCCTTGTATTTTCCATCGAAAATCAACTGACGCACTTTTTCTAACGATGCTTTGGCATCCGGATTATCGTTCCGGTTGGGTTGTCCGGCCCAAATCGTGTTCTCGTTTAACTGAATAATTTCATTTTCGGGGTCTCCGTATATCATTGCCCCCAAACGGCCATTCCCAACCGGAAGTGCTTCAACCCACTGTTCAGCCGGCTTATCGTAACGTAGCTTTAGCAGCGTATTGTCTTCGGGTTGTTGCTGTACACATGCACAAAAGGCAACGAATATTAAAAATACAAATCTCTTCATCTTTCCTGATTATTAGCCCTCTTCTTGCTAAGAGGAATTTCTCCTTGTTCTATTCTATTCAAAACTTATCCAGTCGATTTCTACGGGATTATCATTTGCAGCCACCACAAAAATATTGTGAATGCCGGCTTCTACTTTGTTTATTTTTGTTTTCGAGACAGTCATTTCTTTACTTTTCGGCACATTAATTTCTGCCAAAACAGGACCATCCAATGCATCAATTCTCAGTTCTACTTTGCCTCCGTTTAATGCACCGGCACTCACCACTACTTTTCCTTTATTTTTCTTTTCAAAATTTACCGAGTTGTATGAAATCCACGCCCCTTTATTATCAAGTATAGTTTTCCAACCTGCAAAAGTATTTTTGGCATCGTTAAAAGCTATTTTTGCGCCATTTTCACTTATCGCGCTGTAACGGTCGAGCTGAATTTTACCGGATGCTTGGGTTATACCAACACCTCGTTTTGTTGGAGTAACTTTTTGAATGGTGCCATCGGTATTAAAAAACAAGCTGTCGATACATACCGATCGGTTTTTGTCGAAATTCGGCGAATAATCGTTATGGTGGTAAAACAAATACCACTGATCGTTGTATTCGATCAGTGAATGATGGTTAGTCCAGCATCCCGTTTCCGATTCGTCCATAATCACTCCGGTCATGGTAAACGGACCTTCAGGGCTATCGCCCATGGCATACTCCAACCGTTCGGTATCATTTTCTACATGTGGAAATGTAAGGTAGTATTTTCCATTTCGTTCAAAAACAAATGGTCCTTCTTTCATCCCCTTTTCGGGTAAATTGGCAATGGCTACCGGCTTCGACTCCAGCTCTGTCATGTTGTCTTTTAGTTTGGCCACATAAATGTTGCCCATCGAAAAATACAAATAGGCCTCCCCGTCTTTGTCGATCAGAACATTTGGATCAATACCAAAAATACCTTCAATAGGATTTTCCTGCGGAACGTAAGGGCCTTCAGGTTTATCGGCAATGGCAACTCCAATTCCAAAGCCCTTGCGACCGTTGGGGCCAGCTGCATTTTTGTTGGCTGGGAAATAGAAATAATATTTTCCGTTACGTTCGATACAATCGGGAGCCCACATGCTGTATGATGTAGAATCAACCCATGGCACTTTATTCTGACTAACAATTACACCATGGTCGGTCCATTCGCCAAGGTTTTCTGATGAAAACACATGGTAATCGGGCATACAAAACCAATTTTCACGCAGGTTTTTATTGGGCGGAGCAGGAATATCGTGCGAAGGAAAGACATATACCTTACCGTTAAATACACGAGCCGTTGGATCGGCCGAAAACTGATCTCTGATTATCGGATTTTGCGCCAAAACCGTAAACGCCGATACGACAAAGATTATGGCAAGAGTAAAGGATTTTTTGATATTCATTCTATATGGTTTTTATCAAGTTGATATTCTAACTACTGACTTCTTCGAACACGGTGTCTGTCACGCTCAAGTAGCTCATCCAGGTTAAACATCGGGCGCTCCAGCTCATAAGGAATTGGTTGTTTACTGAATTGCTGAAAATACAGCGTACAGGCATCTTTCCACTCCTGTACATTCATACTCTGTTCTGTAAGTTTATGCTGAATAGCTTCAAATCGTTCTGCATCGACAAAACGCTCGGCCTTGGCCCAAATCTGTTGAAATTCCCGCACTTGTCTCACACCTTCGTCATAGCGGTAGCATAGCTCATTCCAAAGTGTTCTACCGTTTTTTATTTTATGATCCCACGAAACATGGTGAAACCAAAGTAAAAGTACCTCAGGACAAGTATTCAGGTTGGCTAACTGGCTGGCAAGCGGCTCGTGGTACTGACTAATTGCATTGCTGCCCGTAGCCGTACGATCGAATCCAATTCCAAGCGAATCGGCCTGATGATAATACGGAGGAGTCCAGTCTGCACGCATACCACGCGGAGCCCACCATGGGCCTGGTCCGTAATGTGCGTGTGCCGAAAATATATGGTGAAGCCCCAAAGGCATCATGTAATTAACAGTTGCTTCGTGACTGTTGAGCATCATTTGTTTTACGGGCTGCAAAAACGACAAATTCCACTCCAGATCATATGAGCTTGTTTCTATATCTAAATTTTCTGGTCCGAAAGTAAGTTTCAACCATTCATCAGCTATTTGAGCACTGCTAATTGAATTATCCCAGGCTTGACGGCCAAATGCATACCAGTTGGCTTGAGCAAAATCGTGACCACACCAGTTGGCATCGAGCCCAATGTTTGCTACGCCGGCAATAGCGCTGTATTTCTGATTGAAAATACTGCCATCGGTGCAACGGGCAACCGTACTTCCGGCACCTTCCTGCCAGGTTTCGCTTTTTAGAAATTCTTCCCACATGGTAGCCAGAAAAACCAGATGTACAGATTGGCCTAAATATTCCATTGTAACCTGAAGTTCAGGCATTACAGTTGTCTTTTTCATTGCGCCAAATAATGGGCTAAACGGTTCGCGCGGCTGAAAATCGACAGGACCGTTTTTTACCTGAATAATCACATTATCATGAAATTGTCCATCCAGTGGCACAAATTCATTGTATGCTTGTTTGGCACGGTCTTCATCTGATGGATCGTAAACAAAGGCACGCCACATAACAATTCCGTTGTAGGGTTCGAGTGCTTCGGCCATCATATTCGCTCCATCGGCGTGATTCCGCCCAAAGTTTTGCGGTCCGGGCTGTCCTTCGCTGTTTGCTTTTACCAGGAAGCCTCCAAAATCGGGAATCAAATCATATATTTCTTTTACTTTCTCCTTCCACCATGCTTTTACAGCAGGATCAAGAGGATCAGCAGTTTCAAGGGCACCAATTACTTCAGGCGAAGCAAAATTTACAGACAAGTAGGTTTTTATTCCATAGGGGCGCAGTACATCGGCAACAGCTTTTGCCCGCTCTAAAACAGGCGTGGTTAACATGGTTGGCGAAGCATTTACATTGTTCAATACTGTTGCATTAATTCCTACCGAAGCATTGGCCCTGGCATATTCTTTCCAAAGTTTTATATCTTCTGAGGATACTTCCATCGAATCGATTCCTCGCCAAAAGATAGAACGTCCGGCGTAACCCCGTTCAACGCTTCCATCCAGATTATCCCAGTGGTTTAACAAACGTAAATTATACGACGGATTTACGATCTCTTCACCTATCGATTCCCCGGTTTGTTGCCTGCGTATCATTTCGAAAACACCGTATAATAAACCGGCATCAGTTTTAGCTTGTATACTTTCACCGTTTATACGAAAGCCATCCTCTCTCAAAAGTTTATCTTTTACGATCTTCAACTCAATAACCTGACCGGCTTTCCCCTGCCAACCATTCTTTAGTTCGTTAATTGCAATATCGATGGTGGGTGATTTTTTTGAACACTTTACTTCAACAGGGATCGTGCTTTTGGCTCGCAGCCACAAGTTGTGTCCATTTTCGGCCCTTATTCCGGTACTTATTAAAACAAAAGTTAAAAGTGCTGTCAGTAACTTGGTCATTCTATCTAATTTTCTTTTTGTCTGTTCTATTAATTATTCACGATCAGTAGTCCGCCGTTACCAGGAATCGAAATCTTTATTTCCTGACTTTTAGCTAATCGTTCAGTTTCAAGTTTTCCATTCAAACCTGCATCGTCGGTATATATTCGATAGTTGCTTCCGGCAGCTATCATTGGCAGTTTTATCGTTAATTCCATGGTTTCTTTCTGTGCATTAATACCAGCCACATACCAGGTATCGCCATGTCTGCGCGCCAACACCACATATTTTCCGGGGTAACCGTCGATAAAACGCACTTCGTCCCATATAGTTGGTACTTCTTTCAAAAAATTGATGGCCCATTCAGGGGCATCTGTAAGATTGTTGGGCGCCAGTGCAAAATGTTGTACTGCACTTTGAAACAATACGGCTGTTGCCAAAGCATAAACATCCGAAGTCATTCGTTTTGTTCCTCTTCCCTGCGTATTGTTGGCATTGTAAAACTCGTTTAGGGCACTTCCGCCAAAATCCATGCTGCCAACGGCATTGCGGATGAAAGGATGCAAACAAGCATTTAAAGCTTCGATGTCGCAACTGTGCTGTCCGAAATGTAGATTTTCGCTGGCACGCACTGCTTCGGCAGAGGCAAAGTTTGGGAACATGCGTTCCCAGCCACGTGGCAAGGTACAACCGTGAAAAACAACCAACAGGCCATAATCGTTGGCATCATACAAAATGTCTTCGTATAATTTGAGGGTAAGCTGTTTGTCGCCGCCAAAAAAATCAACTTTTATCCCGCGGATTCCTATGCTTTTCATCCAGGCCATTTCTTTGCGCCGGATAATGGTATTATCCATAATTCCGCGTGGCCCTTGTGGAGCATCGTTCCAGTAACCGTTGGAATTGTACCACAAATACAAGGCAACATCTTTTGAGGCAGCATATTTCGCCAACTCTTCAATCTTGTCGCGGCCAATTTGCGTATCCCACAAGGCATCTACCAAAACGGTTTCAAATCCCATTGCAGCGCTAAAATCAATGTATTCTTTTTGAACATCAAAAGTTGTTGCACCATCCATTTTTATGATCCAACTCCAACTACCACTTCCGTATTTATATTCTTGCGAGGCCTCATAAAGTGGCTCCACAACATCGAAGGGGATAGTAGTTTTTACAATTGGAGCCAGTGTTTCGCCAACGGTAATGGTTCGCCAGGGAGTAAATCCTGGCAAAGGAATACCGGCCGTGTTTGTGCCGTTTCCGTTGTTTTCTTCTTGTAAAGGGTATGCAATTGAGTAGCTTTTGTCTTCATTGCCGACCAGGCGACTGGCACAATAACGGCTGTCAACTCCTGTTTCCGAAATCAGTACCCAACCCGCATCCTTCACTTTAAACAAACAGGGAAAAGTGTATCCAAATCCCCATCCGTTTTTTCCCATTTCGTCGTCAAGCGTATAATCGGTTTCGTAGCTGGGAGCAGTGCGTGCAAAACCTGTCATAGGTTTCATTTGCGGGCACAAAAAGGTTGTTGTTCCTTCGGGAAATACAAAACCTGTTGATTCGCTGTTTACCACACAACTCCGGGTTTCTTTTTGCGGATGCACTTTATAGCGAAAAGCAATATTGTTATTGCTTACCTGAAAGACAACATCTAAAACTGTTTTATCATTTTTCAGAAATGAAAAAACAGCTCCGTTAGCCGTGTAATCTACCTTGCTTTGTTTTATGTTTCGGAGTTCGTAAGAATCTTTTATTTGATTTGTTTCAACAGATTCGGAAAGGGTAAGTTCTTGTGTAAAATCACCAATATTGGTTTCTATTCCAAGTGGAGATTCATCGATAAAGATTTTACTGTTTAACACAACGCTGTAAACAGGTGCTCCGTTATTAATTTTCACTGAAACGACTAGTTTCCCGTCAGGACTTGAGACCCCCTGATTTTGTGCTTGTAATTGAAAAAAACTAAAAATCAAAAACAGCGAAATAATGTTTATTTTATTCATGTAATTAGGTTTAATACAGTTTTTTAATCTTTACCGGCTCGACCGGGCATCGTCTTTATTCCGAAATCGTAGCCTACAAAAATCGACACCACTTACAAATTTAAAGTTATCCATGTTCATTTACTTATATTTCGCATTTTAGACATTCTAATTATCATTTTAGATATTAATTGCAAAAACGCAAAAAATAGACACCAACTCACTCATTTACAACACATAACAAGTTCAAAATAGTTTATCTTCCGGATCGCTTTTAGTAGCTTATTGATTTTTGAACTCGTATTTCCATTCATCATCGTTACACAAACCGCAGTCGTCGCCAACAAACATTTTCGATGCTTCCTGGTCGTCTTTCATTTGCCACTGGTACCAGGCAGTTGCCACTTTAGCAAATTCGCCTCCGTGTGGTTCGCGATAAGTTCCGCCATGCCCCACATCCAGATTTGCTACAAACACAGGAACATGGTTTATGCGTTTGTAGTCGTCCATGCCGTTATTGTAGGCAATATCCGATTCGCCACCAAGAATATACAACGTTGGAGTGTGTAACTTTATCAGATCATCCTTTTTCAGATCAGGCATCCCCGGGAAACCAGAGATGGGGTCAATGAAAATACCACTGTTACAGACAACTAAAGTTGTTACGCGAGCATCAGGAGCAATTTCAAGGGTTTGTAATCCACCACACGACATTCCGCTTACCGCAATGTTTTCTACATCTACTTTTTTGTAATACGGACTGTTTTTGTCGCTGTTTTGTGCGATAGCCCAATCAATGGCATCGCTTAGCTGCGACGATTGCGAACGGCCACCGCCTTGCTCGCCTTCTGCAGGCATAGGGCCAATGGCAATTACCAAAAATCCGTGCGATGCTACTTCGTTCAGAAAATTAATATGTTCCCATGGCGAGTTGGCACAAGCGCCGTTTCCCCATGCTATAACGGGCAATTTGTTCTTCTTACCAAAAACGCTCAAATCCTGTGGCCGAAAAACAGTGTGAGTAGCCAACGAAGGCTCAGAAATCATAATGGCTTTGTATTCGCCTGTTCCGCCGTCTTCAACAATACGCGAAGCACTTTCCTGTGCCGTAAGCGGATTGGCAAATGTTACCGCTAACACAACAAGTAAAAATAAAGCTCTCTGTATTTTCTTCATTTTAATTCTGATTTACAATCTATACATCTTTAATTATTCAAGGCTATTTACCCATTCTTTGCCTTCGGGCGAACGTCGCCATTCGAAATACTCGTTAAGCACCTCTAACGACGCTGCGCTTGGAACCTCGCCCACAAAAGGTGTTGCCCCTTTTAAGTACATCACATCGGGATTTTCGTTACTGAAAACCGGCCATTCAGGAACTCCTTCTCCATTTGGATTACCATATTTTGCAAAGTTGGTCCAGTAGTCAACCATTACTTCCGAAAGTGCCAGATCCGACTCATTCTCATGTTTATCTTCGGGCTTCAGTCCAAAAACAAAAGCTACATCCTGTCCGTGTGGCGAACCATATCCGTATCGAGGTGAATCTTCCGGATAATCGGGGTGCTGATCGAAATAATACAAGTAAACATCCGATTTTCCGGTTTCCGATTGCAAACGTGCCCAACTCCAGGTTTGCCAGCCAAAAGCGGCATCGCGAGCCAGGTCGCGTGCAGTTTTGGGAACCGTGTTTTCTCCTGCAGGGTAAGCTTCAATCAGCTTGTCAGCAAATTTTCCGTAGCGCGCTCTTACCCCCGCATAATATTCTTCGGGTGTTCTCTCGCGCGAGAAACTTGCTCCCTCATCCGAATTGTAACCAATTAGCACAGGCACATCGTTGTATTTTCCCTCTTCGTAAAGTTTATACTGATCGTCAGGAATTACATAACCATCAACAATTGGCCATCCTCCGGCCATACCAAAACCACTTGGCACCTCTTCGGCATCTAAAGCGCGGAGTTCAGCCAGACTGGAAACACCTGCTTTTTGCATGTATTCCAAGCCATCGGCTTCTGCCTTTTCCAGTGTTTTCATATTTTCGCCCGGAAAAGTTGTAGGACGGGTTGGTCCAAACGAACCTCCACTTTGCGAAATAGCACCGCTAAAAAGGCCTTTTGTCAAAGGCGAAGCACACAACATACTTACTGAAATACCTCCAGCCGATTCGCCAAAGATGGTAACTTTGGAAGGATCGCCACCAAAAGCGGCAATGTTATCCTGTATCCATTGTAAACCAGCAATCTGATCAAGAATTCCGTAGTTTCCCGAAACATGATTCGGGCTTTCAGCACTCAGTTCAGGGTGCGCCAAAAAGCCAAACTGATTTACACGGTAAGCAACACTTACCAAAATTACTCCCTCTTTTGCCAGTATGGTTCCATCGTAATACGAAGTTGCTCCGCCACTAAAACCGCCACCGTAAATCCATACCAACACGGGTAGTTTTTCTTCAGCCGTCATTGCCGGAGTCCAGATGTTCAGGTACAGACAGTCTTCGCTTTTCCCTGCCGGAGGATTACCCCACTGCATGGGAGATGGCCCAAATTCTTTAGTTTCTTTTACTCCTTCCCACTTTTCAGCAGGTTGCGGTGCTTTCCAGCGCAAATCACCTACCGGAGGTGCAGCAAACGGCACTCCTTTAAAAACCCGAAGACCATCCTCAATGGTTCCTTCTACAATTCCCTGTTCGACTTTTACCTGCTCCAGAGGCAGGGTTAAACAAGAATTCATAATAAAAACGATTATAATCGCAATTAGTCCAAATCTGTTTTTCATCGTAATAATTTTAACCATTTTTTAGTATTATCCCATTTCCCACTTAATCTTTAAAAAGTAGCGGAGCCAGTTGATACAAACTTCTGCGCCAGGTTTGAAACTCGTGTGCAGTGCCTTCCGACACATACGAAACGGCATTGTAACCGGCATCTTTTAGAGTATTTACAGCATTTTTTACTCCATCAGGACGTTCTTTGCTTCCGCAGCTGATAAATACCAGTTTCAGCTTCGAATGATCTTTGATATCCTCAGGTGCATAAATACCACCACTTAACAGCGCATAATACGAAAACACTTCAGGTCTGTTCAATGTGATATCTTTTGTTTCCATACCACCCATCGACAGACCAGCCATTGCACGGTGTGCCTGATCAGGAATAGTGCGGAAATGCTCATCAACATATGGAATCAGCTCATCTACCAAAACCGTTTGAAACGGAGTAACATCAAAATTACGCAGACCGCCAAATTTGATTTCGTTGGTCATTCCGTAGGTATTCACAATGATAAACGGATCAATTTTACCTTCGGCAATCATGTTATCCATAATCAGGTTGGCACGTCCCTGGTTCATCCATGCAGTTTCGTCTTCGCCCCAACCGTGTTGCAGGTAAAGCACAGGGTAACGTTTTGCCTGGTTTTTATCATAACCCGGAGGCGTGTAAACAAAAGCTCTGCGCGAAGTTTTTGTACTTGGCGAAGGAAACAGCACTTGTTGAACATGTCCGTGTGGAACATTTTTCAGGGCATAAAAATCCTGATCATGAGCCGGAATTTCAATACCGCTTTCCCAACGTACCGATCCATAATAGTTTAACGCTCCAGGATCATTAAAAACACCACCATCGATGGTTACGTGGTAATAATGGAAACCTTCGTCCATTGGACCTGAAGTGGTTCCCATCCAAACACCCTCGTCGTTTTTTGCAAGCGGAGTTCCGCCTCTTGTTCCTCCCAAACCAAGGCTTACTACAACACTTTGTGCTTCGGGCGCTTCAATACGGAAACGCGCGTACCCCTGCGAATTTACCATTGGATATTCTTGTCCGGGTTGGTTTAATGTTGATGGTTTAAAGTCTTCTTTTATGGCCGGTTTTTCGCTTTGAGCGACACACAGCGTAAGTGAGAAAACAAAGAACACGACTAACGTAGAGATGTATTTCTTCATGTTTTTTAATTATTAATTTACAGTTGATAGCTTACTAATTTTGGCAGAACTAATCACACGCCATTGATAAACAGCTCGACTCCGTTCTCTGTAATAATCAGGCAGAACGAAGTCGAAAACTGGTTTTAGCTTTTCGTTACTAATCCTACCGGCATGTTTTTATTTTTTGAATAACAAAGGTGCAAACTGATAAAGGCTACGGCGCCAGCTTTGCCATTCATGGGCTGTTTCGGGCGACACATAAAAATGGGTGTTCATACCCTCTTTTTTAAGTGCTTCGGTATTTTTCTTTGGATCTCCCCATGGTCCCGGTCTCGGATTTTCAATCTCGCGGCTTCCGTAACTTACAAAAAGCAACTTCACTTTTTCCTTAAAATCAGGATGCTGCTCAATATCTTCCGTGGTGATGCTGCCTCCGCTAAAAATCCCCACATTCGAAAAAACATCGGGATTGGCCAGTGTTATAACACGTGTTTGCATACCTCCCATAGAAAGACCTGCCATAGCACGATTACCGGAATCGGCCAGCGTACGGTATTTCGAATCAATCATCGGAATAATTTCTTTCAGCAAAGTATTCATAAAACCATCAGCCCAGCCTTCTGGAGGCCATTGTGCCGGACGTTCGCCTTGTTGTGCGTTACGCGGAGGCCTCGCCATCGTCCAGTTACCGTTGTCCATTACAATAATAAACGGAACGGATTTACCTTCGGCAATCAGGTTGTCCATTATCAATCCAGCATGTCCCTGACTCGACCATCCGGTTTCGTTTTCGCCACCACCATGTTGCAGATACAACACCGGATAGCGTTTTTCAGAATTTTTTTCGTAACCCGGAGGCGTGTAAACGAAACAACGGCGCATGGTATTGTTGCTTTCCGAGAAATAGTGAAGCTCACGCACCTCGCCGTGCGGAACATTTTTCAGAGCATAAAACTCCTGGTCGTGCGCCGGAATTTCAATACCACTTCCCCAACGACTGGCGCCGTAAAAGTACAGGCTGTTTGGATCGGGAACGGCAGCTCCGTCAACCCAAAGCTGGTAGTAATGAAAACCTTCGTCCTGTGGTGCCGATTCGCCGGTCCACACACCATTTTCATCTTTAACCAAATCATACTTTACCCCGCCAATATCCAACTGAACCAGTTTCGCCTCGGGAGCTGATAGCTGAGCACGTACCCGTCCTTCGGAATTCACCATGGGGTATTCTTTTCCTTCTTGATTTGTTGAAGAAGGTTTAAAATCCTCAACTGCTGTTTGCGCTATGGCAAATAATGCAGAAAAGGCCAGCAATACCGTTAAAATAAAAGAATATCGTTTCATCTCATTAAAATTGTTTAGTTCATTTGTATTCGATGTAAGTCCCGATGAATTTTAATTCTTCTTTCCTGTGAATTTGAAGAATAAAAATTCATGCTCGTTTCATATCTCTGGAATTGATTGTTTCGAAATCGTTTAGTTTTTAAATACCAGTTGAGCAAACTGATAAAGGCTGCGACGCCATGAATGCCATTCGTGTGCAGTTCCGGGCGACACATAAAAATGGGTATTCATTCCGGCTTCTTTTAAAGCTTCGGTGTTGGCTTTCGGATCGCCACCAAAACTCATCCCGCGGTTTTCAAGCTCGCGACTGCCATAACTAACAAACAACAGTTTTACATTCTCTTTAAAAGCGGGAGTGTTCTCAATATCTTCAGTGCTTATACTTCCGCCACTAAACATACCAACCTGCGTAAACACTTCGGGATTAGCCAAAGTAATCAAACGAGTTTGCATACCTCCCATTGATAATCCGGCCATGGCACGGTGTGCAGGATCGGCTATTACACGGTAATTGGCTTCCACATAAGGAATCAGGTCGTTAAGCAATACTTTTTTGAAATCGGCAGAAAAGTCAAAACCGCCCATCGGCCCGCCACGTCTTCTTTGTGTTGAATCGGCTTGTGCACCTCTTTCAGGACGAGGACCGCGTGGTCTTTGGAAATTTACGCTGCTGTTTTCCATTACAATGATAAACGGAAGCGCTTTTCCTTCGGCAATTAAATTATCCATAATCAGTCCGGCATGTCCCTGGCTTCCCCAGCCGGTTTCGTTTTCTCCCATACCGTGTTGCAGGTAAAGTACCGGATATTTCTTCGACTGGTCTTTCTGGGAACCAGGAGGCGTGTATATGAATGCTCTACGCACTTTATCCGATGATTTTGAATAGTAATGCACCTCGCGCAAATCGCCATGAGGAACATCTTTTAAGGCAAAAATATCCTGATCGTTGGAAGGAACTTCAATACCACTTCCCCAACGACCTGCTCCATAAAAATACAGGCTGTTTGGATCGGGAACCGCAGCTCCGTCAACCCACAACTGGTAGTAATGAAAACCTACATCCTGTGGTGCCGACTCGCCGGTCCACACTCCGTTTTCATCTTTTACCAAATCGTATTTCACTGCACTAATGTCAAGCTGAACTTTTTCAGCTTCAGGCGCAGAAATTTGAGCACGTACCCGGCCTTCAGAATTTACCATTGGGTATTCTTTCCCCTCTTGATTTACTGAAGAGGGTTTGAAATCCTCTACTACTTTTGATTGTGCCGAGCAAATCCCGCTGGCTATCAAAATAATAACGAATACGTTTAGAATTTTAGATATCATAATTTGTTTGTTGATAGTTTATATTTTATTGTTTTAGTCCACTATTTGTTATCCGGAAATAATCGAAGGCCACATCAAACGGCGAATCCGGTTTTGTTGTGTCGGAATCAAACCAGTAAGTGCTTTTCATATATCCGGTAATAATTCCGTCGCCTACCATTAAGCCTGTTTTTATGTCTTTTAATGCCAGATCTGCTGTTCCCAGAATTTCGAAATTTTCGCCATCCAACGAATACGAAGCCGTATAAATGCTTCCTTTTTTATCGAGTTTGAGTATCAAAGCCTGCTCACCGGTAATTCCAGTTTTTAGATTGAAAGAAGCCAACGATTTTGCAATGCCGTTTTCTTCCATCATCAAATCGATGGTACCGGGTTGCGGCTCTCTTTGACGCGTGGTTTTTATTACTGCCCGGAACATGAATTTCACAAAATTATCATCGTCCTGGTAAGCCAGAACTCCGGCATTTTCAGGTTGAGAAGGCATTCGTGAAGCTGTCAGTTTTGTTTCTGCTGTCCAATCGTTATTGGCACTTTGCAGCAGTATGTTTTTGGCATTGTTGGTACCTTCCGAAACATCGCCAACTTCGCTGGTAATCGTCAGGCTGCCATCGTTTGCCGAAAGGCTGTGTGTTGCAGCATTTTCCCTGATCCATTGCCACTGACTTCCAATTGCACCGTTAAACTCGTCGCTTACCGCTTCCACATCAAAATTGAAATAATAGGTGTTGGTTTCCAGCGTGATGTTATCGATGAATTTCACCACGGCAGTTCCCGGAATTTGTTTTGCCTGCTGAATATCAACAGTAATTCCTTTTCCGGCAGCCGTTGCTTTCAGTTCCGGTACCTTGGTTTTATCTTTTAACAGATAGCTGTATGCTTTTACCTCTTTATTGAATCCTTCGATGGATTTGCCGTTTACCAAAATTGATTTTGGATTTAGGTCGGGCATAACTTTTACAGGATAGCTGCTTGATTCAGTTACACCGTCGATGGTTACATAAGCAAATACCGATGCTACACCCACTCCGGTAGCGGTTACTTTGCCGTTTTCATCCACGCTTACCACCGCCGGGTTGTTGCTTTTGTATTCAATTTCAGCTTTCGAAATATCGAAGAAACTATCGTCGGACATTGCAGCAGTTACACTTGTTTGAGCTGTATTTCCCGGGCGCAATATCATCTTGTCGCTTTCGGCAACAACAGTTGTTAACACCGGTTTGTATTCGCCACTCATAATCGCCTCCAGCTCGGCTTTTATATCTTTTGACGATGCCCCAACTTCGAAAATATAACGTCCCTGGTCGAAGGTAATTTTACCGGCTTCGGCATCCCAAAACCAAAGGTCGTCGCAATCGATATCAATGGAAACGCGTTTTGTTTGTCCAGCCGGAATGATTACACGTTTAAATCCTTTCAGACGTTTTATCGGGCGCTCCAATTCTGCCGGACTGTCGGGTGTTTTTACATACACCTGCACCACCTCGTGGCCGTCAACCGCTCCTGTATTTTTCACATCAACACTTATGGTTACTTTATCATTTGGCGTTAGCCTTGTTTTGCTGATACTGAACCGTTTGTACTCAAAAGTAGTGTACGACAAACCGTAGCCAAATTCGTAAGAAACCGGCTTGTCGAAATACCAGTACGTTCTTCCGTTCGAGCCATCGCCACGCAGGGTGTAGTCGTTAAAACCGGGCAGGTCGTTTAAGGATTTGTGCCAGGTAACATTCAATTTTCCGCCAGGGTTTACGTCGCCAAATAAAATGCGAGCCATGGCGGTTCCCTGTGCCTGTCCGTTGTAACCGGTCCAGATAATTCCCGGAATATTCGGGTTGTTTTTAATCGGCTCCACTTCCACCATTCCCATGGTTTGCATCACCACAATAGTATTTGGATTTTCAGCAGCGACCGCTTCAATCAGTTTATTCTGATTTCCGGGTAAGGTAATCGAAAAACGGTCAGACTCTTCGCGGCCGGTACTTTGATCGGTACCCACAAAAACCAGCACCACATCGGCAGTAGCAGCCATTTCAAGTGTTGCGGCATCGGTTGCAGGGCTTTCGGCTTCGCGGTATACCAGCACCAACGTTTGCGGCCCGGTAATTCCCAGCGTATTTATTTTCACCGATATATTTTGTGGCCGTGCAAATCCGGGGAATCCACCGCCTTGTTGAACGGCATCGATTTTTTGCGTTGCCAGAATATTTCCTGTTGCCGAGCTAACACGCACCTCTACCAAACCACCGTTGCCCGAGGCAGCAACATTAAAACGGATGGAATCAACGTCGGTAATATCAACATTATCATAAGCTGTCCAGTCGCCATCTTTTACGCCACGAATTGACGTACGGCCAAAACGGGCAGCAACAATTAATCCGGGAGCCGAAGCATCGTATTTTGTAGCATCAAATTCGGCTACCACTTCGCCATTACGCACGGTGGAGAAACTGTTCATAGTTAAGAAATCCGTATTCCTGTCGGTATTTCCTGTTGATGCAGAAACCACTTCAATGTCGAGGTTATGCTCTTTTATATAATTCTGAATACCCAAAAGCGGCGAAATACTTAAATGAGGTTCAATTGGGCCAGAGTAATCTCCCAGCTCCACTTTATCGGCCTGTGGCCCCAGCAATGCAATTTTTTTGATGTGCTTTGGATTCAGCGGCAATGCCTTTTCAGAGGGTTGAACCGTTACTTCGTTCTTTAGCAGAACCGGTGTTTTTGTAGCCACTTCAATGGCCAGATCGTTGTGAGCCGGATCATTCACAATGTCCGGTTTTATACCTGCATACGGAACAATTTCAGCTGGGTCGAACTCGCCCAAACGCATTCTTATGGTAAAAATATTAATCAGCGCTTTATCGATATCGGCTTGCGTCAACATGCCTTTTTCCAAAGCACCCAGAGCATGATTTTGATACACTCCGCCACAGTCGGTGTCAACACCGGCTTTTAGGCCCAGTGCCGCTGCTTCTTCATAACTATCAGTAAAATGATGACCGCGCACAATGTCGTCAATCGCTCCGCAATCGCCGGTAACGTATCCGTCCATTCCGTAGGTTTTACGTGCAACAGTATCCACCAAATATTTACTTGCCGACATGGGAACGCCGTTAACAGCACCGTACGCCGTCATAATTGCCGGAAGGTCGTAATCTCTTATCAAGGTGCGGTAGGGTTGTAAATAAAACTCGCGCATATCGCGGTCGTCCATGTCCGAGCTGCCCGAATGCCGGTTAAACTCGGTATTGTTGGCAAAATAGTGTTTCCCACAAGGTACCGTTTTCAGGTAGGTGGGATCATCACCCATTAAACCCTGAATAAAACCTTTCCCGATTTCAGAAACCAAAAAAGGATCTTCGCCAAAAGTTTCGGCAGTTCTTCCCCAGCGCGGGTCGCGGGCCGGTTCAATTACCGGCGACCAGTAAGTAAGTGTAAAAATCAGGTCGTGGTTAAAGCCACGCGCCTCGTCGGAAATTACTTTTGTTTCGCGTTTGATTAGCTCCGGATCCCAGGTTGAGCCCACAGCTACACTGTTTGGAAACGAAGTGGCAGTCATTCCGCTGTTGTTGTTTCGCCCCATTATTCCGTGAAGCGCCTCGCCCCACACATCGTAATGGTTTACGCCAAGCCGCGGAATTGGCGGCATGGTATTTCCCAACTGACTTTGTTTTTCTTCGGGAGTCATCCGCGAAACAAGGTCGATAGCCCGCTCTTTAAACGAGTAGGCCGTGTTAAGATAAATCGGTTTCTTTGCCATTTGGCTTTGTGGAATAAAAGCCAGCGCAAACAAAGAGAACAGTATTAAAATGAGGGATGTTGATCGTTTCAAATTCATAACGTTCGGTTAAAATTAGTTAATGGGTACTGGGTAGAAGAAAATTTACTGATGATCTTCAAGTAGAAGCGACAGCATTTTTTCGCCATAACGCTTCCCTAACATGCGGTAACCTTCGGCAGTAAAGTGCAGGCGGTCGCCACGTTGTGGGCATCCAACCGATGAGATTATATACGCATTGGGGATTACATCGGGCAGTGTGGCAATAATTTTATTCATACTTGCACAGCTACCCCCTTGATCTTCACTAACCATTTCACCGGCCAGCAAGGGCACATTTTCAGCCTGAAGTCCAAGATCAGCGATCAGATTATCGTATACACCCTTAACTTTCTCTGTCCATAATGAATCGCCGGTATTCGACTCGCCCTGATGCAATAAAATACCTTTAATTACGCCATCTTTTTGAGCCAGTTTTGCCATTTCAACCAGACGGGCATAAGGATCGTTGTCGTATGGTTTTAACATACCTTTCATCCAAAATGGAGCTGTTTCCACATACGATTCGCAACTATCCTTATCGAACAATTCAATTTTACAACCGCCAACAGCCACATTAATTACGCCAACTTTAATATGTTTTGGCAGATTCTCGACCAGTGTTCTGCCAAAATAATCAGCAGGAGTTAATCCGGTACGACAACGACACAATGGCGGTACGGCTGTGTACCAGTGACCCTTTTCACGCCCTGAATCCGGACAATCAACCGCAGACATCATTTGAAACCGATCATCAATACTTAGTGAATCCTGGTGTTCCAGGCGTGCATTTCCTTCCATATTCGACTGCCCGAAGCAGAGATAAATATGAAAATTAGGATCCTGCGAAAAACCTTTTAACTGAACCACCAAAAGGGCAGCCAGTATAAGAATGTAAGTTTTAAGTTTCATTGTTTTATAATTTTGATTTCGTTTTTATGATGCAGTCTATTTATTTTTAGTGCTTGCTGAAATCTGATCACTGATTCTGAGATAATCAAAATCGACGTATCCTCCGGTATTCTCTGTGGCATAGTTAAACAACCCAAAACGATAGCCCATAAAATGTTCCATTAGGGTATATTCCATTTTTAGCGGGCCTCCAATTGCTGTCCATGTTTTTCCGTCGAGGCTGTAATAAAACCGCGCAATATCTTTTCTGTCTCTGTAATCGCAATCGATTTTAAAGTACACTTCATTTTGCTTTAGCGGAAGACTTTCCATTTCAACCGGGGTATCGGTCTCATTGCTTATCATGTAAATGAATTTCTCGCCACCAGTCATTTTTACCCCCACTTGTCCGTACTTTCTTTGTAAGGCACATAGTCCGGCAAAATCACCGTCCTTCATATTCGAAGCATCCATTAATGTATTGGCCGAACTTACCGGGCCAAAAGTTCGCTGAGTTAAGGTATTTCTGGCATACACAAAACTGTCGTCAACACGGCCGGTGGTAAGCCGTAAATACCCTTTGCGGTCGCGTACTGACCAAAGCTTATTCACCGGGTTGTGGTTCCACTGCCAAACCAGAGGCAGATCCGCATCTTTCTTTTTACGATTGAATTCATCGGAGTTTACAATTCCGGGAATCAAACCTTTGCTTGCCGGTAAATCCAGCTCATCGGGAACTTTACCGTCAACACCCAAAACAGGCCAGCCATCTTCCCATTTTACCGGTACCAAATACGGAATGCGGCCTACCGAACCATTATCGCGGAACAGAAACGAGAACCATTTTCCATCCGGAGTATCAATTATTCCACCCTGCGCAACACCTTTATCCTGCAAAGCCAGGCGACCTTCCCACGGGCCATTAATATTATCGGCGCGGTGAATTACAACCGAACGCATGCTTCCGCGCGGCCAGGTAATGTTAAACAGGTAATATTTTCCATTTACTTTAAAAAGTTGCGAACCTTCTGCGGGCAACATAATATTTTCGCCAGCCGGAGCACTGGCATTTTCAATCAGTACTTTTTCGGTTCCTTCTTTAACTCCTGAAAAATCAGGTTCCAGTTCGGCAATCATTAATTTTCCGGCTCCCCAAATCATGTAAATCTTGCCATCATCGTCGAAAAAAAGGGTATGATCGTGCAAACTCGGAGAAAACTCGTGCCGCTTCCAATCACCTTTTTCGATGTCGTTTGTCGAAAAAACATAGGTTTTGCCGGTTGTGCTCGAAAAGGTTGACACGTAATACATGCTGTTGTGGTAACGGATACAGCTCGCCCAAGATCCCTTTCCATACGCACGTTTTTCATTGTCGAGTTTGAGAGCATCGATGTCTCCCAATGTATCGTAAGCATAACTTACCATTTCCCAGGTTACCAGATCCTTCGATTTCATAATCGGTACTCCCGGTGCCATGTGCATGGTGGTACTACTCATGTAATAATTATCACCAACGCGAATGATCGAAACATCGGGCACATCTGCATAGATTATGGGATTAGTGGCTTTTTGTGCTTGTACCACACCAAATTGAAATGCCGACAGTACTAGAATCAGTAGAATAGTGGTGTATTTTTTCATACTATTAAAATTGTTTGTTTTAAAAGGTATAATATGGAACTCGTCCCGATAATTCGGGACTCGTTTCATGATCTTACAATTAAATTTCTTAGTGTTTTATTCAGCATGTAACAACCGAACTACATACACTCCTCCAGCCGTACTTCCGGGAAGTGCTTCAAATTTTATTCGTACATTGTTTTTACCCTCAACCATTGAATTGGGGATTGGGTACACAATATCCTGAAAAGCGGAGATCTCCCAGCGCCCGGTATTGTCTTCGGTTACCAGTTTTTCGTCGTCGATATAAATATTGAATTTGCGGCCTCCCCACTCTGCTCCCCAATAACGTACCAACAAGCTTAGGTTTGTTTCGGAGTTGGTAGCAAAATCGTAACTAAAATAACCACCACCGACGGCCTCGCGGTAAAATTCGTTTTGGTTATTTCCCGATCTTGATTTCTCCTGTTGCATGTCATGATCGGTTTCAGGCTGTTGTTCACCGGTAGCCACATAGTCAACTGTTCGCTTTTCGATGGCCAGCTTTGCCTGTTCGTTGGCGGCAAGCGAATCCACATATGCCTGGTAACCATCGTTGGTTAACGCCAGCCAATACATCATGTATCTTGAATCGTGAATCTGATTGAACGGTTCAAGCGTCAAATCCATCGGATTCACCATCTTCACATTCAATTTAAAATGAAGCGGATCCCCATCAATCGGCTCAAGTTTGTCGCCCAGATTTTCCATATCGTCTTCCACCAAAATTGGTGCTTTGTCAACCGGTAAATATTCGCCACTTGAATATTGTCCCCAGCGACCATCACCGGCAATCAGTCCTTTCAAATCTTCGGTTCCGGTTTTTGCTCCCAGTAAAATTGGCCCGTGCATAAACGCCACGTATTCGGGCACATTGGGTAAATGTTCGATGGTACTTTGCATGGGCAATTCAATTTCTACTTCATCGCCTTTTTTCCATGTTCGCTCGATAGTAATGTATGAGGAAGGCTGAGCAGCATATTCTACCGCTTCGCCATTAACCTTAATTTTTAGTGCTCCCTCTTTTACCCACGCCGGATACCTTATTTTTAAATTGAAGGCTGAAGTACCTTTTGTAATGGTGAGTTTTGTTTGCTCTGCGTAAGGGAAAGTTGTTTCCTGTTTTAGCTGAATGCCTTTTTCTTTCCAGTTAAGTTCAGAAGCTACAAACAAATTCAGGTATAAATCGTCATTAGCATGCGTGTAAATAAAACGGTTGTACTGCCCGTGGTTTTCCATTCCGGTTCCTACACAACACCACATGGCCTCGTTTGGTGCCGAATACACGCGGTAATGACGTGGGCGCGCCGGAGTAAAATAAACATAACCACCATGCTCGGGATGTTGTGTGGAAAGAATGTGGTTAAATAGGGTTCGTTCGTAATAATCAGCATATTTGGCTTCCGGAGAAACACGGAATAAATCTTCGGTGAGTTTTAGCATGTTATACGAGTTGCAGGATTCGGGACCGTCGTTTACATGCACAAAATCGATACACGAACTTTCGCCTGGAAAGTGCTCGCGGCGGCTGTTTCCACCAAAAGCCAGCGAACGGTTCCGGGTAATGGTTTCCCACGAAAAGCGCGCTGCTTCGAGGTATTGCTCATCGTTGTTAAGTTCAGCAATGCGTTCGAAACCAATAAACTTAGGTATTTGCGTATTGGCGTGCTGATTATCAAGATTATCGATATCTTTTGATAAAGGCTCCAAAAATTTATGATGTGAAAAACGCTTTGCCGCAACCAAGTATTTTTTATTTCCGGTAATCTGATAAGCATCGGCATAAACCTCGTTCATTCCGCCATGTTCCATGCCCAGCATTTTTTCCATCTGCTCGTCAGACAAATCTGCTGTCAGATTAATTCCCCAATCGCAGAATTTCAGAAACATATCTTTCGCCAATTCGCTTTCGCCATAAAGCCAGGCATCACGCAAACCGGCAAACATTTTATGCAGGTTGTAAAACGGTGCCCACGATCCGAAGTAAGTTCCGAAATCGCCTTTTTTGAATGTTGACCAAAGCTTAGCGCTATTCGGGAAACCGCCGGCATAACCAACGCCCCACTCGGGATTGTTTATAGCATTGGCTTCCTGACATTCTTTTAGTTCTTTCAGCATATAATCCATTCGGCGCTTGCACTCTTTGTTGCCGGTTGCGGCGTAGTTCATTGCCATAGCCGAAAGGTAATGCCCACCAACATGGCCATCCAATCCTTCCCAGTTCGGATAGGTTGGTTTACGGGGTTCCAAACCGGCTTCCTTACGATATGGCGCCAGAAAACGATCTACATCGTATTGCAACAAAACATCAATATTCAGGTCGCGTGCTTTTTTAAACGGGCCATCCAACAAGCTTACATCACTCAACGGAAATTCGTTGGAATATAATTTAGATTGGGCTTTTGAATACTTGCTTGTACCAAGTACAAAAGAAGTTATCAGAATCAGGTAAATCAGTTTATTCATGTTAATACGTTTTATTGGTCTAATTGTAAGTTTATCTTCATTTTTTCAGAACCACTACTAATTCTGCGTCTCAGTCAATTTATTTCAATCCATATTCAAAAATCACCCTCATTTAACTTTCCCTATCTTGTTGTTATGTATCTACTTATCTCATTGCCAATCTTAGTACATATATCAACCCTGGTTTTATTTAGCATTCAATTTCCACCAGTCAAAATAAAACAAGTCTTTTTCTCCCCTAAAAACAAAGTATATATCATGAATTCCTTTGATGTTTTTGTTAACCGGTGCAGTAAATAACTTCCAAATACCTTCTTCGCGTGCAGTATTTACGTCAACTGTTGCGATGATTGGCCCGTCAATATTATCTGCGTGTATTTCAATTTTTCCTCCGTAAATTGGAGAAACATTCACTTCTACCGATTCGGCTCCTTCAGAAAAATCAACGCCCCTGACTTTAATATAATCACCATGATTAATGGCTGTCACAAATAAATGGTCATTGATTTTTTTCCCTCTGGCCCAATCGAAATCACCTTCCCATTCTGTTTCAAAACGAGTCTTCACTCCCTCACTCCAGGCCATTGTTTCTGCTTCAACACGATTGAATGGGCTCAAGGTCTGCACTTGTTCAGGTCCTTCCACCGACCAGTATTGCCGGTTTTTGATGGTACCATCCGCGTTGTATTCCATTTCATCCATGTCAACCGAGCGGCGTTCATAAAATTTTGGTGTGGTTCTTTTCAGCAGGTCATAACTATGCCCGAAACAATACCATTTCCCCTTGTATTCAATTATCCCCGGATGGTTGCCGCGAGTTTTTTCCGATGCATCTACAATCATACCTTTATATTCCCAGGGCCCTGTTGGGGTGTCGCTCATGGCATACCCAATTCCTTCAGGACAACAGGTGGAAGCATAAGCCAGATAATAATGATTATCACGTTTCCAAACCCATGGTCCTTCCTGATAATTTTTGGGTGTTGTCGGTTCCTCATTAATTTGTCCTGAATAGGAAATCATATCTTCGTTCAGCTTCACGTAATATAATTTTGGATTTCCCCAGTACATATAAGCCTGTCCGTCATCATCGATCAATATAGTTGGGTCTATGTCGTGATTGCCCTGATTAATAAGAGGTTTGCCAATTGGATCTTTGAAAGGACCATACGGACTATCAGCTACTAAAACTCCAATACCAACTCCTCCGGGCATCGGGCAATAGAGGAAAAATTTTCCATTACGTTCAATACATTGCACTGCCCATGCACCATTGTCGTAGGGTACCCAATCGAAATTTTTTAATGATGCCACTGCGCCGTGTTCAGTCCAGTTTACTATATCAACTGAAGTATAAAGCAACCAATCATGCATCTTAAAGCCCATTGCATCATCTTCATCGTGACTGGTATAAAGAAATACCGTGTCATTATAAACCATCGGCGCCGGATCGGCTGTGTATTTCGTTTGAATAACCGGTTTTTGTGCGATTGCCGCAAAGGACATTGCCATTCCTCCAATTATTGCAGCTAATTTTAATTTATTCTTCATTTTAATTTATTTTTTTGCCTCTATCAATTCATCTCACAAAACCTTGTAAACCCCAATTATTACATAAGGCTCTTCGTTGGGTTTTAACTGAGGCATTTCGAGTGTTCCCAAAAATATCGCGTGGTTCAAATAATCGTAAGAACTTTCTATTGGCGCTTCAATGTCGATTACCGATTTCACATAAAAGCCACCTTGCTCTCCTGGTGCAGGGGCATGCATTAACGCTTTGTTTAATATTTGTAGTACAGTACCATCATCTGTTTTCATTAAATAACGGGCATACAGTTCGGTATCGCCATCGGGACGAACCAATTGCCAGTCTTCCCCACCGGGCAACACCTCACCATTTATTTTGGGTCCGCTAAATGTGCCGCCTGTAATGGGAATCACACGACGTGTTCCGCGTTTACTTTCGCCAACATTTATCATCGTACCAATATTCACATTGGCTTTCCACATCAACTCGGTTTTAAAATCACGGAAAATGCTTTCGCTGTTTTCAGAATTATTGTTCTGAGCAAAACCATGTATGGAAATAACAAACAGCAGCACAAGGGTTACTGTTCCTACTCTGTTTTTATGAAAGTTAAAGTTCATTAGGTTCTTTTATCTGTTTTATCGCTGTTTTAAAACTTAACAACTATTTCTTCTCCCGAATAAGTTATAATTTTATCCGGCTGACTTGCAATCTCATTACCTTTTGCCTTGTTTTTCGATGCAAGTACAATGTTAAAATTTCGTTCGGCTAACATTCCGGGAAATTCGCCTTTACGTTTACCAATTGTGAGGGTTTTGTCGGTATCGTTCCAATTAAAGCTAATGGTTGAATACACTCCTTTTTCGTAATTATAGTTATCGTTTTCATCCTCGTACAGGATGAATTCACCATCAGCGCCTTCGTAAATACGGATTTCAAGATTATCCCATTTTTTCTCTGTAGCATACTGCACTTTAGGCCCGATTGGAAGGATGCTCCCTGCTTTAACATACACAGGAGTTGTGTTAATGGTGGTTTCTTTCGAGATATTCTGCCCTCCTTCAAACTTTTCGTTGGTCCAGAAATCGTACCATGCTGCGCCTTTCGGCAAATATACAGACGACGATTTTACTTCGGTGAAATCAACCAAGGGATAACCTGCTTTTGTTTTTGCACTTTCTTTGTTCCAACCACTCAATTCATCTCCTTTCAAAATCTTCTCGGGAGTATACTGAGCATTTAGAACAGGAGCAACCAGCAACGATTGGCCGAACATGTACTCGTTGTTCATGTTCCACACTTTTTTATCGGTCGGAAAATCCATTACCAACGCTCGCATGAAGCTGGAATTATTGTTGGTAACACTCCACGAAGTAGTATAAATATAAGGCAGCAACGAATAGCGTAGGTTTATTGCATTTGCGATAGCATCATAAACCGGCTCACCCTGCTTGCCAAAATAATAAATTTCGCGTTTCAGATCGGTACCATGCGAACGCATCATTGGAGTAAACACGCCATATTGAAGCCAACGCACGTACAATTCCTGAAAAAGCGGGTTATTAGATGCTGTCCCATTATTCCACGAGTTATTGTAAGCACCTGCAAAAAATCCGCCTATATCGGAGTTAAAGTTTGGGTTTCCGGTGAGGGTAAAGTTTAAGCCTGCAGGAATTTGGTTACGAAGCGCATCCCACGAAGAGTTTAAGTCGCCCGACCATACATTCGCCCCGTAATGTTGTTGCCCGGTAAAACCAGAGCGCGTTAAGATAAACACACGCTTATCGGAAGATACTTTTCGCTGGTGCTCGTACACGCCTCTTACCGTTTCCAGAGGAAATGCATTACGTACTTTTCGGAATGACCCAAGATAAGTCTTATTATCAAAATCTTCGGGTTTAAAATCAAGATGATCCGGTTCTGTTGAGTCCATCCACCATCCATCGATTCCCAGCGAGAAAAGCCCTTCATTTAGGTATTTCCAATAAATATCTCTGGCTTCAGGATTAAAAGGATCGTACACGCGAACGCCCGAAGGATAGTTCATATCCGGCGGCCAGCCTTCTTTTCCCGACTGTGGCCAGGTTTGGAAATTCATCAACATCCCCTTTTCATTCAACTCCTTATATTGCGGCGTTTCTGGGCCAAAAGATGCCCAAATTGAAATAATAAGGTGTGCATTCAGTTTGTGAACATCATCCACAAACTTTTGCGGCTCTGGAAAGCCCGGATTCAGAAAAGACATGCCATTCCAATGGTAATTGTCGCCCCAGTATTGCCAATCCTGAATTATACCGTCTAACGGAACACCCAATTCGCGGTACTTTTTAACAACACCCACCGTTTCTTTCTGCGTTTTGTAACGTTCGCGACTTTGCCAATAGCCATATGTCCACAACGGAAACATTGGCACTTCTCCGGTTAAATTACGTACTTGAGCCACCACACCATCGGCATCTTCACCATACATAAAGTAGTAGTCGATGCAGTCGCCAACTTCCGAAGCAAATTCAGTTCCGCCCTCATTATCGGTAAAATCTGTTGGAGAATAATTGTCCCAAAATACGCCATAGCCTTTTACTGATTGAAAGAAAGTTGAAAAGTCCCAGGTGTTGTTTTGCACCATGTGCACTTGCTGGTTGCGTTGCGACATTTTTCCATTCTGTAAAATTCCCAATCCATAAATCGCCTCATCCGGCTCAAGCGAAAACGACTGTTTAACCGAATATGTTTCATTTCCGGCATCGTTAAAAGGAATGAAGGCAACACTTCCAGCCTTTTCTGAAAGAAGTGCATCGCCGCTTGCCGACAAATACGACACAGTGCCTGTTTTTGAATTAACCTTCACCGTTAGCACATCGCTAACCAACGAAATAATACGATCAGACTCACTTACTTTAAACGACACATTTTCAGTCTTTTTTATAACCGAAAGACTCTTTTTCTCAACTGTTTCCCCCGGAAGCGATTTGACGACCCTTACAATTTCAGGTGTAACAAACTGAATTTCGACCACAGTTGAATCAATAGTGGTTTTTATCCCTGAGGCTGTTTTTTCATATGATTGCTCATTACAACTAAGCGTCAGAATAAAAACTAAAAACAATAGGTAATAGCCAGGTTTCATGGTATTTATTTTAAATTTTAATTTGTATAATATTTATCAACTCAAAAACCATTCGATCGAACGCTTTAAATATCAACAAAATACACATATACGACGATCAATAAAAAGGATCAATAGCTTTTCTTTATAATAATTGTTCTTTAACATTTTCTACTTCAATTGCCACCAATCAAAATTGAATAAGTCTTCATCTTCTCCTGTGAAAACCAAGTAAACATCGTGAACACCTTTGTCCTTTTTCACTTTACACGAAAGCGTTTTCCAGTTTTGTTCTCCTCCCGTGCGATTAATAGGAAGTGTTCCCAATAATTCTCCGTCTTTTTCATCAATACGAATTTCGATACTTCCTGATTTAGTGGTAGCAACACTCGCTTTAAACTTTTTAGCTCCTTTACCCAAATCAACACTTCGTATTTTTATAAAATCGTTGTTATCGATATCGCTTACATAAACACCAACCGTTTCATCCGATTTTGTTTTAAGTCCTTCTGACCAGGCAATGGTTTCGGCTTCAACACGTTTAAACGGATTCAGATTTTCAACACTTTTGGTAACGCCTTCTTGTGTGGGTACAATTACAGGAATGGTTCCATCAGGATTATATTCAAACTGCTCTAAACAGGTAGAGCGCCTAAAACCGCCTCCGCCGGCAAGTGACTGGCTGTGATAGAAAAAATAGGAATTCCCTTTAAAATCGATAATACCAGAGTGGTTGGTAAAAGCCAGGTGTGGCGCTCTTTCCATAACAAATCCTTTATATGTCCACGGCCCTTCAGGTGATGTTGAGGTGGAGTAAGCAATGTACTCTGGAATAGCAGCAGCAGCATAAACCATATAGTACAAATTGTTGCGTTTGTAAAACCACGGGCCTTCGGTATAAGAAGGAGCGGGCTTACCATCGCGACCTTCGTGCGTACCAAACGCTTCGGTAGTCATTTCTGTTGAAACAACCCCATTTTGCCCGATACTCTTGTCGTATGAAATCATATCCTCGTTCAACTTCACGTACCATAACTTTGGATTTCCCCAGTACAAATACGCCTGACCATCATCGTCAACGCAAACAGTAGGATCAATATCCTGCCAAATGTGATCCGATTCAATTAAACGTTTTCCCAGCGGATCAGTAAAGGGGCCAGTTGGGGAGTCAGCTACCAAAACAGAAATACCTTCTCCGTGAATGGGAACATAAAGGTAAAATTTCCCATTACGTTCCACGCACTGTGGTGCCCAGGCACCATTTGATTTGTTGAGCCACGCAAAACTTTTCAGCGAAGCCACTGCACCATGATCGGTCCAGTTTACCATATCGGTTGACGAGTAACACCGCCAGTCGTACATGGTAAAAAAGTTATTTACGGTTGAATCTTCATCGTGACTCGTATATAGATATACCGTACCATCGTACACCATTGGTGCCGGGTCGGCTGTGTAATAGGTTTGAATGATGGGGTTTTGGCTTCTACCGGAAAAACACATCAATATAAAAACCAATAATAAAGTATGTAATCTCACAATACCTTTCATAATCAAATTTTATTTTGTTATAAATATTTTGGATGCCGATACAGTTCCATCCGACATTTGTTTCCTTTCAATAAATATCCCCTCTTTATTATCTATATTCAGCACTCGTTGTCCGGTTATGGTGTAGTATTCAACAGAAACAACAGTTGCTGTAGCTTCAGGGACAACGTTTACATCAGTAGGCCAATCAACCTGTCCGTATACATACACTGTTTTCTCAACAGCATTTGCTGATGTTATTAGTATATCACCTGAATAATCGCCTCCTGATAAACCTGCTTTCAACCGTACATATACAGGTATATCTTCAACCGTATTATTGATTTGAGGAATTAGTACCGAAGAAGAATATCCCTGCTCCTCATCTAAACTCACTTCGTAATCATCGGGTGCAACAACCTCAATATCTGCTATTAAATTACTACCTGAAACATTAAATGACTGAGCCTCTGACGGCCCCTGCTGGCTTTCATAAACAAAATCGCCTAACGATGCCAAAACACTAATGGTAGATGCTTCTTCTGACTCCACTCCTTCGAATGTAATATCATCCATGCAGAATCCTGTTGAAGAAGCCCACAATCCCCAAACAGCCTGGGTTGCTCCGGATTGGTACGGGTTAGCAGAATCTGTCCCTTCAACCCCAACATTCCAGGTTGTACCATCGGTAGAATATTCAAGTTTTAATGAAACAGAAGCGGTTCCTGAAATCGTTGCCCGATACCATATAGGGTTACCAGTACTTACAGTTATTCCAACATCCTTACTAATCATTGGATACATACTTGTTGCTGAACTTGTTTTATAAACGCGAAACTGAATACCACTACCATATCGGTAAGGAAGGAAAAGATAACCAAACATCAAGCCCTTCTCATAGCCCGAAGATGCATCTCCTAAATTGCTAACATCTCCACGCAATAGCATACCATTTTTAAAGTCACCGCTTGTGGTATAATATTGTTTCCATGTAACAGAATAATCGGTACTTGCTTTTGAAAACAAATCAAGATTAAGCACACCTGTACCATTTTTTCCTGCTACACTGTATGGCTTCAGCACATTACTTGTTAATCCATTGGCGTCAGTATATGAAAACACACCGGCGGTAGCGCCATTGCCTACCCCAACCGAAACATTATCGGCAGGTGGTGTTTGGGCACTTGTTGATGGAGTGTCTTCTGTAAAATTATAAATCCTAGATGTTGCGACATATTTACGCGAAACATCTCCTTTCAGACTTACTGACATATCGATTACAGCTGCTGAATGCACCAAAATATTGCCAGTATGAGTTGTAATACCTAAGCCGGATTTCATACGGACGTAAATATTGGTTGGTGCCAATTCTCCTTGTGTTGGTGTAAGTGTAAGTTGCGAAACGAAGTCAGATTCAGCATTCAAAGAAATCTCAAACTTATCTGGAGCAGTTAGTTCTACATCACCCATGAGCGAATTACCGGAAACCGAAAACGCCTGACTGGCAGAAGGACCATCACCTTCCTTATAGGTAAAATCTTTAAGCGTAAATTTTGTTAAAACAATATTGCCATTTAAAGCATAAATGATATTATCCATTTGCCAATCGAAATTATTGGCATTCAATCCCCAAACCAATTGGGTTGACCCTTCGGTATAAGTATCATCAGAGAATAAGGTTGTTGAAGCTCCCTCCCAGTTAACACTGTCTGCAGAACATTCAAATACAATTTGATTTCCGTTTGAAACAGCCCGGTACCAACATGGCTCTCCGGCATTTATTGTAAAACTGCTGGTATAAGTTGGCTTACTGGTAATACCGTTAGTTCCTGCTACATATGGTTGCAAAGAAACTGTACCATCATTATTATTCAAAGCAATAAACAAATAACCTTGTTTCATTCCTTCAGCATATGTACACGAACCGTTGTCGCCAGTTCCCCTAAGCAATACACCTTTTTTACCTCCGGAAGTACCATAATATTCTTTCCAGGTAATGGTATAATCGGTTGCATCAGAAGGAAACATATCCAGATTAGCCACTCCGGTACTATTAATCTCGCCAACAGTATACGACTTAAAACAATTGCTTGTTTTGCTATTCGCACTGGTATATGCAACAACTCCCGCACTTCCGCTTTGAACCGAAATAAGCTCGGCAGCAGGAGTAGATGCAGCTGATGTTGCAACATCGTTTTCGAAGTGATAAACCCCATTGTTCGAGTCTTGTGTCGCCACAATATTGTCGATATAAAATTTATTGTTTCTACTTGAAGTAGACTTGAACTCAATCACATTCTTTCCGGCATTCAAATCAATCATCTGTGCATTAATTCCCCAATCGCTATAAGATGATGTTTTTGCGAAAACCGGAGTTACCACTTTTTCACCATTCACATACAAGTCTATCGATTGAATATTGCTGCCGGTAACAGAGTATTTCGTTTTCAACACATATTTCCCAGAGCGCAAAACCGTTACAGAGCTCCGCGCTGCCGCAGCAGAGTTGCTTCCGAACTCCAAATATCCCTGACCAGTATAATTTCTAATGCCACCACTGTATCCGTTTGTAATAAGGTTCACGCCGTTTTTGTAATCGAAACATTCCGCTTCGTACTGGTGAGGGCCGGTATAAGGAGCTGGTTTTTTAGGTGCCTCTAATGCTACCGGCTGAACAGCATCCGTCAAGCGATCAGTTGCCGTACCAGCACAATTAATCGTTATATCCACAGCACAATTGTGTGCTATAGTTAAGGTAAACTCCCCGTTTTCCCATTTTTCTGTAACCAAACTTGCCAAATGTGGCTGATCTCCCCGTTCTTTAAAAGTGTAAGTTGGTTTGTTCGTGCTCCCAATAATTTTAATGACATCAGTCAGCCGAGTGTTCGGTTCTAATTCATTATCAAAATTGGCTAAATAAAATGTTACGCTATCTACATATTCCCGAACAATACTTGAGCTATACCTCGAATAGGTCAAATCCATAGCTTCGCAAGTGTTGTATTTAAACGGAATATGCCCGGATGCTGTTTTATTCTCGCGCGTTCCGTTTACAACCAAGCCCGATTTGTAAGGGTTATAAATTACCCAGGTATTATCGTAACGACCGGCATAAATATCACCGGTATATTCTTCAGGGAAAACACTATTAAACTCGCTTACTTTATCCGAAACAGAAGGCCAGCGGGTATCATATTCTGATTTTTTAATTTGATATTCGAATGAATTTGCCAGATCTCCATCCAGATCAAAAACAGTCGGGATAGTCGGATAACGCCCTGTTTTTTTGAAGAAAGATTTGTTGTCAGCCCAGCTTCCATCACTATCCATACGATAAAGCCCTTCATACAAGGTTTCAGGAGAACTATAAATGTCATCCGAACTCCCCAAGTTAACATCATGGATAATAACATACTTCGTTCTGGTTATTACCTCTTCCCGGGTCGGAATCCGAACTGTTCCATCAATAACTTTACGGAAAAGATCCATATACTCATTATCGAATTGCGGAAATTTTGCCCAGTTTCTGGTCTGGTAACCATTATCAATATTTTTTCTATTCGTTTCATAGAAATCTTCCGTCCAGATTAATTCCGGTCCGTCCATAACTGTTAGCCCGGTTAACAACATATGCTCCAGGTGCGGAGCAGTTCCTGTAGCAGTAGTCCAGGCATTATCGTCAGCATCCGGATCAGGACCAGTCCATCCGGTTCCATCGTAACGAATACCATATTGGCCGGCATACCCCGAAAGATATGCTCCTAAACTCATTCCCTCCCGGTCTGACAAAAAGCCCGCCTGGGTATGTTTATCAAACACCACATAGTTCTCTGTGTATTTACGACATGCTTCTGCAAACTCAGGGACTCGTTTTAGCATACCTATTGGATTGAGGGACTGTCCCCATCGGTTCCAGCACAAACTCACGAAAAGATAACCGCCATATTTGTTACTCATTTGTAGTAAATCGGCAAAATGAGTCATACGGTTTTCCCAAATCCAATTAACATCATCAAATCCCCAAAACTGTTCGGCATAATTAAAACCCAGAAAATGAGGATAGTCACGAAAGAATTCATCGTATAAAGTCAGGTCATCGTCGGGTAAACGAGCTATTCCGCCACTAGCAACCTGCACACAAGCCCACATTTGATTATCGCCACAAACCCGTATCCACGACTTCAACGTTTCATAGCCGTACTCCACAATATTGAATCGTCCATCGTCCCCCTTCGAAACCGAAAGAGAAAGATTCATCACGACATAGGGACGAATATCTTCCGGTATTAAATCGATAATCTTCTGCGGATCAGGCCAATTCCACACATCAACGTGAATCAACCACATCGGCTGTTCTGGTGAGATCGGTCGGCGCAAAGGCTTCTCCTGACTCTTAGCGTGTAATCCCAAAAACATAGAAAAGATTGTTAGCAGCAAAAAAAAGCTAATCTTGTATCTTCTACTATATCGTGAAGTATTCTTGTACTGTTGCATATTTTTTAAGTTCATTTATTGAATTACCCGTTTACTTCTTTTCTGAAAACTATTATTAAGAACAGATAAACAGGCAATTTACATGGTTCATTTTTTTAATTGATTTTTACTCTCAAAGTTTTCAAATCTTTGTTATCAGAACTATTGCCATAAAAGATTTCGTACTCTCCCGGTGTTACTGTCATTTTACGTTCTGCCCAATCGTAAAATTCGAAAGAAGACGAAGGTAAATCAATCACTGCATCCTTCGATTTTCCTTTTTCCACGTCCAGACGCTTAAAGCCTTTCAACGTTTTAATGGGGCCTTCAATATCATCTACTTTACGCACATACACTTGAACGATTTCTGTTCCGTCGTAAGTTTCTTTATTGGCAACCGGAATTGTTATTTGAATGGTTTCATCGGCACTGATCGTTGAATTGCTGAGTGTAGCTTCTCCAATTTCAAAATCGGTATAACTCAGTCCATGACCAAAAGGAAACAAAGCGTCTTCCATGTAACGGTAAGTACGCCCTTTCATCGAGTAGTCTTCAAAGTCGTTTAACTGATCGGAACTTTTATAGAAAGTAACCGGTAATTTTCCCGATGGATTATAATCGCCAAAAAGCACATCGGCGATGGCCTGCCCACCCGATTCGCCTGCATACCAGGCTTGTAAAATGGCATCACAGGTTTCGGTTTCGGGAGTTAACGCTATTGCAGAACCTGAACAGTTTACAAAAACTACTTTTTTGCCGGCTTCTTTTAAAGCCTTCAAACAGTTTCGCTGAACTGACGGAAGGTCGATATTAGTGCGGTCGCCACCTTTAAAACCAGGGTACGAAACCGGCATTTCTTCACCCTCCAGGTTTCCTGAAAGACCACCAACAAACACCACCGTTTCAATATCCTTAAGCTTTTTGATGAGTTCGGTATAATCCACATCCACTTCTTTTCCGAAGTTAAATTCAATATTGGCCTGCCAGTTATTTAATTGTGCATAACGAATTTCAATTTTGTATTTTTTGCCGGCCTCTACCTTATAAGGAATTCGCGAAGCAAGTGTTCTCCAATTGTCGTATTGGCTAATTGTTTCGCCGTTTACCAGCAATTCGTAATGTCCTGTAGCGCCACCTTTAAAAACAATTTCTTCGCTTGTTTGGGCAACAAATTCTGTTTCGTAGATCGCCGAAAAACCTTCGAGCTTAACACCCGAGGCAAATTCGTGCTGTCCTGCAGTAGTTTTTTTAATCGGATTTACAATCTGGTCAATTGTTACCACTTCTCCTTCACGGTCGGGGTTGTTCCAATACCTTGCCTTGATACCCGGTTTTCCTTCAAAACTACATTGATTAAAATAACTTTCGGTTACTTTATCTTCTACCAAATCACAAGCTTTATCGTACACAATCTTTTTATCGGAAATCTTGGTTTTTATTCCTTCCAAAATTGAAATGGTGCGAACTGGTGTTCCATTGTAATTTCCCCACAGCATAGGTTCGTCGTTGGCATTGGGACCAATCACCGCAATTTTTTTTGTCTTCTTTGATAAAGGCAACACCTTATTTTTATTCTGAAGAAGTGTCATGGTTTGCCGGGCCATGTCGAGTGCCAGTTGGCGGTGTTTTTCGTTGTTTAAAACCGATGGTGGAATTTGAGCGTAAGGAACGATAGCATCGTCGTCGAAATCGCCTAGGTCAAAACGCCCGGTTAATAAACGCACCACACTTTTATCAATATCTTCTTCTTTTATCAGGTCGCGTTCAACCGCTTCGGGAAGATTCATAAAGGGATAATTCTCCCAAACACATTCCACATCGGTACCGGCCAAAACAGCTTTCGATGCAGCATGTACCGCATCAGAAGAAACATTGTGCATGGTAAAAAAGTCGGTAACAGCACCACAGTCTGATACAACCATGTACTCATAGCCCCACTCGTCGCGCAAAATCCGCTGTAAAAGCCGGGTGTTTCCACAACAAGGTTCATCATCAAGGCGCTGATAGGCACACATTACCTGCCGCACATCGGCATCCTGAACCAACGCTTTAAATGCAGGTAAATAGGTTTCATATAATTCGCGCGGACTAATGTCGTTCAGGTTTAGCTCGTGGCGGCTCCACTCGGGCCCCGAGTGCACGGCATAGTGTTTTGCACAAGCCAGTAACTTTCGGTATTTGGCATCGGCTGGTCCCTGCAAGCCTTTTACCACTGAAACCCCCATTCTGGAAGTCAGGTAAGGATCTTCTCCATAAGTTTCCTGTCCACGTCCCCAACGCGGATCGCGAAATATGTTGACGTTTGGAGTCCACACCGAGAGGCTCAGGAAGCGCTTATTTTCGTTTCCGGCGTTGATCCACTCGTTGTATTTGGCGCGTCCTTCGTCCGAAACGGCATCGTAAATTTCAAGCAGTAATTCGTCGTTAAACGAAGCCGCCATTCCAATGGGTTCCGGGAAAACGGTTACATTATCATTGTTGGCATAACCATGCAAAGCTTCGCTCCACCAGTTAAATTTTTTGATTCCGAGTCTAGGAATGGCATCCGATTGGTCGCACATTAATATTGCTTTTTCTTCGAGCGTTAATCGCGAAACCAAATCTTTTGCACGTTCTTCCGAACTCAGGTCAGGGTCTTGATAAGGGTATTGTTGTGCCCATGCAGAGAATACACCCAGCGTAACGGCCACAACCAAAATCGTTTTTTTGATACTATTTGTAATCATTTTCTTTTGTAAATCAGTCATTAATTAGTTTAAGTACGGCGGCAAATCCACCTCTTCGAAGCATTTCTACATTTACGGCACTAGTATTATCAACAACCATATACTTTGTAGAAAAAGCTTTATCGTGTTCTCCATCAGCAATTAATGTTAAGCGGTACCGTTTTCCATCTGGCAGAAAACTAAAGTCAAGCGCTTGTTGCCGTTCTCTTCTTCCTGCTGAATTAATACCGCCAACATACCAGTTATCGGCTTTTTTGCGTGCGATAACCGTAAACTTACCGGGATAACCGTCAAGCAATTTTGTATCGTCCCAAACCACCGGAACTTCTTTTAAAAATGTACGTGCAGCATCGGGTAAATTTCGAAATCCTTCGGGACGATCGGCAAAATGCTGAATGCCCGATTCAAACACTACACTCAGTGCCAATTCGTGTGCATAAGAAGTAATATGCGGATACTGTGAGTTAGTAAATGTTACCGGGGTATAATCCATCGACCCGACAACATTTCTTGTGTAGGGTAATACATTATTGTGTTCGGGAGCGGCACTCGTAAATTCAGGGCCATTGTTGTACCACTCGGCACCACGAACTCCCTCGTATGTCATCAGGTGCGGATACGTACGCTGCCAGCCACGCGACACCAAACACCCGTGAAAATATACCATGATATTAAACTGCGCTGCATCCTCCAAAATATCGAGGTAGTAGTCGATCATATATTGTTTCTCGCTTAAAAAGAAATCTATTTTCACTCCGTAAACACCCAGTTCTTTAAGTTTGGCAAATTCTGCCACACGTTTTTCACGGGTTTTCATTCGGTCGACGGGAGTTGCAGTAATCCACTTAAACATTCCCGAGTTATACCACATCAGTGGTTTTACTCCCAACGAATGAATATAATCCAACGCATCTTCCAAATTACCACCGTTTTCCATCTGATCCCATTCCCAGTCGAGCAAGGTATATGGCCAGCTCATTTCGGCAGCCAGATCGGCAAATTCGCAAACGGTTTTAAAATCTTTTGTGCCGTGGTTGTGCGACCAGTAATTCCACGATGCCACACCGGGTTTTATCCAATCGGTATTTTCAAGAACTGATGGTTTTGAAACATCGTCTACCAGCGTTGATTCTACCACATCGGCCAAACTCCCCATAACAATTACGCGCCAGGGCGATTTCCAGGGGAGGGTAATTTGTGGCAATGCTTCGCCTTCGCCTTCTCCGGGCTGAGGAAGTGTAACTTTATACTGTTCGGCAACACTGTTGTTGCTCAGTTTTGTTGCACAGTAGTTTCTATCCACATCAGCTTCATGAATGAGATACCAGCAATCGGTTCGCGAAGTTTCGAAAAGTGCCGGATACGACCAGTTTTGCTGAACAGCAGCACTATCGCTGTTGGCATAAAGTCGTTCATTTGAAAGATCGAATTCTTCCAACCAGCGTTTTGTTTTATTGCGAATTGAGAAGGCTGTTAACTCATCCTGAATGACAAAATCACCTTCTTTTTCAGGAAATTCGTAACGAAAAGTAACTCCATCGTTCCATGTCCGAACAACTAAATTCAGTTTCGATTTATTTTCGTTCTCAAAACAGAAGGAAACTTCGTTGGCAGTATTTTTTCGGTGTAAACGTTTTCCGTGTATGGCGGTATAATCTTCGTTGACTAATTTGCCTGGTTCAACCTTTGTTAGAGTCAACTTTGAGAAATCCTGGTCGTTGCGAATTAATCCCAAATCGATTTCTGGGATAACAGGAGTAAAATTCTCATCAGCCCGGTAATCTACTTTTAAAAACCAAGCTGAAAAAGCACTGCTTTCCGACTGTGAGAGCTCGACTTTTATTTTCTGATTAGGAGATACAACAATCATTTGTTGTGCAAAAGCAGCAACAGCAGATAATAGTAATAGTCCGGTCGTTAGAATTTTATTGGTTCGCATTATTGGTTAGATTATAAAAAAATATTTCTGCGATGAATATAAACAAGTCAATTCATCGCAGAAATTATATAAAAACAGATTATTGAGGTAGCGCGTCGTTGGCCGAAGTTGCATACAAGCCCAGTAAACAACCAGTAAAACCACCAGCTACATCCGTAGAAAGAATATCGCCCGATACAGTTCCTCCAAGGGTTTCAAAATCGGCTCCATCAACAGCATAAGCAAACTCATACTTATCTCCTTTTGCCGAAACCTGCAAACGCACCGGTTTGCTGATATCAATTTTAGTACTGGCAATTACTTTCGAATCCATTTCACGACGAAAACGTTGTTTAAAATTGCGTTGTAATACCAAAACATAATCGTCGCCTTTTTTGGTAATTCCAAATACATAGTTCGCATTTTCGCTTTGTAGTGCCACAATTCCGGCTAAATCTTTTTCTGATTCAGGCGTATAATCCATTGTAGCAGCATACGAAAAGCTATTGTGCATTTGACGATAGAACAAGGTAGAAGTTGGTTTTAACTCTTTTACATTCGCTTCAAAAGGATTTATTTGAATACCACCTAAGGTTTTTTCGATGAAAGCTTCACGTGGTCCACGCAAGCCAATCCAGCGTTTATCCATATCGTCAGACGAAAAATCGTCCTCATATGTAAAGTTCCCGTTGGGGAAATAGCCATCCTTGCCTGTTTTATTCTCAACACCCTTCGGCATTTTTAATTTGGGTTCCATCGGAACAAGTCCGTTAACAAACACAGGGAATTCTCCCGACCAGTCAACTGGTAAAATAAAGGTTTCGCGACCTGTATTTACGCGTTGCTCTTCGTTAGGGCGAACGGCAAGGAAAACACCGTACCATTGGCCATTTGGTCCTTCAACAACATCAGCATGACCTGCCCAATCTACTTTATTCTCTCTTTCTTTTGGGAAGTGACGTTGCGTTAAAATCGGGTTGCTTGGTGCCGGAATAAAAGGCCCTGTTGGGCTGTCGCTTTTGAAGATAACTTCGCTGTGCCAGCCGCCTGTTCCACCTTCGGCGCACATCAGGTAATATTTTCCATCTTTTTTGTAAAGGTGTGGCGCCTCAATCCAGATTGGTTTTTTGGCCAAATCAACACCTCCGTTTACGATGACTTTGTCTGTTCCTTCAATAACCTGGTCTTTTTCAACATCGTATTCCCAAACCTTGATTACACGGTGACCGTTGTACAATTCTTTTCCACGTTCAGGAGCATCATTATGAACGACATATGCTTTTCCATCGTCATCGAAGAAAATCGATGGATCGATACCTCCGAAAGCCAACTTTATAGGATCTCCCCATCCTTTTTTAGGATCTTTTGTTTTTACGATAATGTTATTCAAACCACCTGTAAATGCAGTGGTAATCATGTAAAATGTATCATTATATGGATTGTAAGTAATTCCCGGAGCATAAACACCTGCACTAATACCACAATCGTGTGTATCGAATGTTTCGGGATTATCAAGTACGCCTCCAAGGTCGGTCCAGTTTACCAAATCTTTTGAATGAAAAATTGGAACTCCCGGAAACATGGCAAATGACGAACAAACCAAATAATAATCATCGCCTTTGCGGGTTATTGCCGGATCGGGGTAACAACCTTGCAAAATAGGGTTGTAGAACTCATCATCGGCCAGTGGGTAATTTTTATAAACATCATCATCCCCTTGGTAAACAAAATTGGAAAACACGGGAGCATTTGTGCTTTTAGCTTTTTTTGTGGTCTGAGCACCACTAGCTCCAAAAGTAAACAACATGGCTAAAACGGTTAGCTGAGAAATTAAACTCGGTCTAAAAATTATTTTCTTCATTTTATTCGATATAATTATTTTTCTATTTTATTCGGCAACTCTTTTGCTACACGCTTATTTTGCTATTTGAAAACGAACTGAGCAAAATTGTATAAGCTGTCCTTCCATACTTTAAAATCGTGTTGACCTTCCGGAATCACGTAAAAGTAATGGTCAATGTTGTTTTCGCTTACGTAATCATGTGTTCGTTTGCTAAAATTGAATAATCCGTCTTTATCTCCACACGAAATAAACAACAGTTTCAATTGCTTTTTAGTCTCTTCCGGATTGGGGACCAACTCTTCGGGACTTTTCGTATTTGGTGCAGAAGAAAAACCGCCTACTGAAGCAAACACATCCAGATTTCCTAATCCAAAATTCAGCGATTGTCCGCCTCCCATCGACAAACCGGCAATAGCGCGGTGTTCACGATCAGCAATAACAGGGTATTTATTCTCTATGAACGGAATCAAATCGTTCAGAAGATCATTTTCAAAATTGGCAAATGCTTCAACTTTATCGGCACTGTAAATATTACCTGTGGCACGATCATCTTTCATTGCCCGACCGTTTGGCAACACCACAATCATAGGCTCCACTTTTCCATCGGCATACAGGTTATCCAATATAACCTCAGGATGACCATTTTTCAGCCATTCAAACTCGTCGCCACCAATTCCGTGTAAAAGGTAAAGAACAGGGTAGTTTTTTTCGGCAGAATATCCGGGAGGTGTATAAACTAGTGCGGTTCGTTCTGCACCTACGGTTTTAGAGGTGTATGTGACTGTGTCAATATTACCATGAGGAACATTGGATAAAAAAATATCAAAACCGTCATTTGGTAAGTCAATGGGATTTTGAGAAATTGCAGAAATACGCAATAAAAAGAAAATACAGAGTAGAGCAAGATGTTGGCTTTTCATATGTGTTTAATTGGTTTTTAATGCACCTTAAAACTAAATAACATATCAGCTTGGGAGTTTTAATTTTAGATACTTGGTCTTTAGTTTAAGATAAAAAGTGAAATCCGCCAGTTATACGAAAGTATAAACAGAAATAAATTAGAAGGTTTTACTTATAAAAACAGACACTGATTTTATAGCCTCAGCTTTAATTTCATGCCCATCCACAAGACTGTGAGGCATACCTCCTACAACACAAACGCGCGTTTGTGTTATTTAAAGGCTTCATCAAACAAATTTGCATAAGAGAATGAGTTCATCTACTGATTGAAGCGTGTAAGCTATCGTTTTTGAAAAGCTAAGTTGGATCGTTCAATTAATTAAATACCAATTCCTGTTTAATGCCTCCGACATTAATCCCAAAAACTCGGTATGCCGATTGAAAGAATGGACTGCCGAGTTTCGATTTTTTAAATACTTAAATTAATCTGTCTTAATCGATATTAATATTTGCCGTGGCTTCTTCATTTGGATAATTTCCCAGTCGCAGGATAAAAAAAACAACTTGTGAGGCTAATCACACGGATGACAAGTCATGCGTTCAACTATTTCCTAAAATTAAATTAAGCAGTACTTAAAATGCCCGCTTTAAATCGCGGGCATAAAATATCTCTCGAGATTGACCGTAGCAATATAACATGATTCACACCATACTAAAACGCTTAACCGTTACAATTTCGCAACTTTAAAAGTTTAGACAATCTTCAAGGCATTAGCATAACTTGCTGGAACTTCCTTCTCGGGAAAATAGACCATCAGTCCCTCTGCTGTCCGTTCAAACTTCAATGGCTGCTTGATACTAACCAACTCCACCTTATTAATTTCTCTGGGGTAATTTTCGTTTCCCAACGACAGGTTTTTAATCAAAGCTTTTCCTGATTCAGGCCATCCCATAACTGTCGCATAAAGAACATCTCCTTTGATAGCAAAACGAATGTCTTCTGACGTAAACGGCTTGCCTTTACCTTCGTTGAAACCCTGTGCCGTTAATGACGCTGCACTCTCTTGGGCAGGCCCTTCTCCAAATGTTTTCCACGGGCGTGTTCCGTAAATGCTTTGACTGTTCTGATCCATCCAAATCCCAATTTCTTCCACCACTTGTCGTTCTTGTTCGTCAATAGAGCCATCTCCTCGAACCGGGATATTCAACATCAGATTGCCGTTTTTACTAACAATATCGACCAGAGTATGAATGACCATTTTTGCCGTTTTGTAACTACGCCTGTTGTAAATTTCACGGTCATAATGCCAACCTCCAATACAAGTATCAGTCTGCCAGGGCAAAGGCTCAATACCATTACTTTGACCGCGCTCAATATCCCAGACCATTGCCTTCCGCTGGTCTTCGTCGAGGATCTTTCCGTTGATCACCGCACGCACTTCCCCGTGATCGCGAATGCTCTTGTTGTAAAAATGTGCAGCAATGCGTAGACCAGCATCACTGATTGGCCAAAAGGGCAACTGCGAATCATCAAAATAAAGCACGTCCGGTTCGTACTTATCGATCAACTCAATCGTCCGGTTAAAAAATTTCTCCACGTATTCTTCCGATGGTTTTACCACTCCATTCCCCCAATGCCATTGCCTGTGAATCATCCCATTGTCCAAGCTATTTTCACTCAACGGATGGTTTTGTGCATATAATTCCTGCGGATCTAGGCCTTCCCACCATTTGCTTTCGCCATCGGCTTTGGTCATTTTGCCATCGTAAGAAATACCAGAATAGGGACCTTTTTTATCAGAACGTTGTGAAGGTTCATACCAACTCCAGGCATGGGAAGCATGAACACTGACCCCAAAGGGTAACCCATTTCCCTTCGCAGCCTTTGCCCAGCCCCCAATAATATCTTTTTTGGGGCCAAGTTTGGTCGAATTCCAATTGGGCTGATAAGTACTGTTATACAGATCCAGGTTGTCATGATGATTGGCCATCGCCATGAAATACTTAGCTCCTGCCCTCTTGTACAAAGCCACCAATTCTTCCGGATCCCAGTTTTCAGCCTTCCATTCGTTAATCACATCTTTAAATCCAAAAACAGAAGGATGTCCATATTTATTCAGATGGTATTTGTATTGCCGCGAGCCTTCCTGGTACATCCCTCTGGCGTACCAGTCACCAGCTTCGGGCTGGCATTGCGGCCCCCAATGAGCCCACATACCAAACTTGGCATCGCGAAACCAATCCGGAACCTGATATTTCTGCAACGAATCCCAAGTGGGTTTAAACGCCTCCTGGGAGATTTTGTTTTCCTTATTGCTTTTAAGTAAACAGGAAGTTAAAGTTTGCTGTGCCAGGATCATACCCGGCACTGAAAAGCCTAATTGTTTTAGAAGTGTTCTCCTTTTCATAGTAATTGTTTTTTAGTTGTCTGCAAAAAGTTGAAATTCGGAAATGGCAGGCCTTATCGAGCCAATCGTCCGGTGAAAAACATACGCCAAAGGGCATCCCCGCTTCATTGGCGACATCAGATAATTCACGTAGCACACCAACTGATTTCCACTTCCGTAAGCGTGACCGATCCCCCAATGAATGAACAGGCCAAACCGGGCATCGCGCTACCATTGCAGGTGTTTTTCATACTCTTTCGGTGTCTGCTGTGCTTCAACTACGCTTGCCCAAAAACGTGCTGCGAAAAATACAAAAAACTATTTTTTTATGATCATGATGTCAATAGTAATTAATTGATGTGAATCAATAAATGTTTATCGAAGCAATTGTATAACCTCCATTAATAATAGTCTTATTTTGCAACAAATAAACATGATTAAGCTTGAATATCAAGCTTAATCATGTTAGAATTTTCCAATTTTAATACCCTCTGTTTTGGGATAAATTAGAATTGATATCTTTTATGTAGATTCCCAAGTCTTAAATAAAGGTTTCCCAATTTCATAAAGACAGGCCTTTCGGGTAGCGTAAGACTACGGCATAAACACAATAACTTAAACAGGCAGCAGTTTTAATATTGTTTAGTATTAAATTCCGGCAGTCGTTTAACTGATGGATAAAGAGTCCGTCCTGCCAACGTGGTTTTGCTGAATGCAAAAGCTGAAGCAATCCAATAGTAATTTGAGTAGCAGAATAAAAACATTATCATCTGGCTTTGCTACTTAAAATCCCGTGAGCGAAAAAGTTCTCCCTGGACAATTCGGTTACCCGACGATTTTTCTTCTTCCCCACTCTTTTTCTCCGAATTCACTGGTTTCTGTGTCGAACCAATATTACGCCCCTCGATATCAAGCCTCATCAAGTTATTTAAATTGAAGCAGGAATTGACCACCACATGAATGACTTCGCCTTCAATTTGTAGCTTACCTGCAACCATCAATAAGCGGGATTGTAAAATCGCTTTACGATATTTTTCAAAAACCTTCGACCAAACAACCAGGTTGGCAAAACCGGTTTCATCTTCAATGGTTATAAACAGCACTCCTTTGGCAGTTCCCGGACGTTGCCGCACAGTTATTAGTCCGCATACTTTCACAAACTGACTGTTTTTCATTTTGCTCAATTTCGATGTGGGTGTAACCTGCAGCCGGCTCAATTTTTGACGAAGGAAACTCACCGGATGGGCTTTTAGTGAAAGCGCTGTACTGACGTAGTCCTGAATCACGTGTTCTCCATCGGTCATGACTGGCAAATCGGTAGACTCTTCAGTTGCACTTTGCGAAGGCGTTCCTGTGAATATTCCAGCAAGATGATCGTTTAGAGCCGAGACCTCCCACAGTGCTTGTCGCCGATCGAGACCAATAGATCGAAAAGCATCGGCATCGGCAAGTCTTTCCAAAGCAGACGGTGAAACACCGGCATCAAGCAGTTCGTTTGTATTTCGAAAAAATATGTTTCTCTCAGAAACAAGGATCAGTACATCTTCCTCTCGGAGACCCTTAACTTGTCGGAAGCCCAATCGAACCGAACAATAACAGCCATCTTTTTCTTCCAGAGTATTATTCCATTCCGAATAATTGATATCTACCGGACGAACAATCACGCCATGCTTTCGGGCATCGATAACAAGTTGTGAAGGTTGATAAAACCCCATGGGCTGGCTGTTGAGCAAAGCTGTCACAAAAATATCGGGGTAATAACACTTTAACCAGGATGAGATATAAACCAACAGAGCAAAACTAGCCGCATGGCTTTCCGGGAAACCATAACTTCCGAAACCTTCTAGCTGCTTGAATACCCGCTCGGCAAAATCCTGCTCATAACCATTCGCGACCATACCATTCACCAGTTTTTCCCGATACCGACTTACCTTTCCCTTAGCTTTAAAAGTGGCCATACTTCGTCGCAGTCCATCAGCTTCAGCAGGTGTAAAACCAGCCGCTACAATTGCAATCTCCATAGCTTGCTCCTGAAACAATGGCACCCCCAATGTTCGTCCCAGAATATCTTCCAGCTCTTTAGACGGAAACACCACCGGTTCTTCACCAGTTCGTCTTTTTAAATAAGGATGTACCATGTCGCCCTGAATAGGCCCCGGACGAACGATGGCCACTTCAATCACCAGATCGTAGAAAGTACGCGGTTTTAAGCGTGGGAGCATCGACATTTGCGCCCTGCTTTCAATCTGAAATACCCCAATTGTATCGGCATGACTAATCATCTCGTAAACCGCTGGATCGTCCTGCGGGATATTTGCTAAAGTGAGATTCAAATTATAATGCTGCCTGGCAAGGTCGAATGCTTTTCGGATGCAGGTCAGCATTCCCAAAGCTAACACATCAACTTTCATAAAACCCAATGCTTCAGCATCGTCTTTATTCCATTCAATGCAGGTACGGTTTTCCATGCGGGCATTCAGAATAGGACACAGCTCATCCAGTTTCCCCTGCGTTATCACAAACCCTCCCGTGTGTTGTCCTAATTGCCGAGGAAATCCGATATACTGATTGGTGAGTTCTAATACCTTGCGCAGAAGAGGATCTTTCGCATTAAAACTTACGGATGATTCTGCTTTCCCAGTAGACCAATCATCCGTAAATTCATAGGCAGATTTAGAAAGTACATTGATTGCATCCGTAGACAATCCCATTACCTTTCCCACATCGCGAACAGCCCCCTTCCAATGTACTTGCGTTACGGTAGCCACAATCCCCGCCCGATCGCGTCCGTATTTCTCATAAATATATTGCATGATCTCCTCTCGACGCTCATGCTCAAAGTCCACATCAATATCGGGTGGCTCATTGCGTTCGTTACTCATAAACCGGGCAAACAGCAACTTGAATTTAGAGGGGTCGACAGAAGTAATACCCAAACAATAACACACGACCGAGTTCGCAGCAGAACCGCGTCCCTGGCACAAAATCCCCCGCGAGCGGGCTTCTCGCACATAATCGTACACCGTCAAAAAATAGGAAGCATAGTCTTTCCCACCAATAAACTCCAGCTCCATGTCAATGGTTTCTTTAACTTTTGCGGGAATCTGTTCACCAAAATGCTCATGAGCTCCCTTCCAGGTGAGGTAAACCAACTCTTCCATGGGCGTTCGTCCTTCGCTCGTTATTTCTTCCGGATAAAGGTATTTCAGCTCATCCAACGAAAATTGACAGACATCAGCAATTTCCTGCGTACGGCAAACAGTCTGGGGATACTCGCGGAAAAGCCTACGTATCTCAGAAACTGGTTTTATGTAACGCTCTGCATTTTGGTGTAGTTTGAAGCCCACATTATGAATGGTACATTTCTCACGGATACAGGTCAGCACATCCTGCAATTCCCTGCGTCCAGGCTCATGGTAATGCACATCATTGGTCGCAACCATTGGAATTCCCAATCGGGCTTCGAGTTGAGAAAGACGAAACAGTCGTTTATGGTCGCTTCCCTGATACGAAAAGGCAGCAGCAAGATACAGTTCATCGCCCAACATTTCTTTATATTCTTTCAAAGCTGCTATAAATTCGGGGTGAAAGTCGAAATTCGTATTGAGCGAAGTCGGTGGCACTACAATAAATTTTATACTGGCAGCATATTTATACACGTCAGTCCGATAGAGATTACACTTCCCTTTTTCGGCCCGGAGGTTCCCTTCGGTAAGCAATGCCGATAAATTGGCATAGGCTTTCTTATTGGTTGGATAGGCCAGTAAACTGGGGCCATCCAACAGGTCAAGACAACAGGCCGGAATAAGGCGAATACAATTTTCTCGTGCGGCCACATGAGCGCGAACAATACCAGCCAGCGTATTACGATCAGTAATTGCAATTGATTTATATCCCAGTTGCGCTGCCTTTTCTACAATTTCTTCAGGGTGCGAACCACCCCGGAGAAAAGTAAAATTTGATGTTATCTGTAATTCCGTGTAACTCATTTCAGTTTCGAGTTTCGACTTTCCTGGTTTTAGTTGCAGTTATCATTCTCTCTTCGTCTAGTTGTGACTTATTTTTCTTTGGAATTTCCATCGACGTGTTCTGCATTCTTTATCTAATCACACAAAAAAGCCGTGTAAAAACCATTGATTTTTCCCCTGGCCGTACAATCCAAGCCGGAACAGCCAGTAGCGAGCCCCGTTTTCATCTTCAACCCGATAATAATCTCTTGGTGGTCCACTCTGAAACCACCACTCCTGCTCTATTCGCTCGGGTCCATCAGCACGAGCAATGCGAATAACTTCATCGTTGTACCGAAAATGTAGTGGAGGATAATCCGGAAGCATCACCATCACTTCAATAGGCTCCGGTTTCGGCAAGAGATGAAGAGGACGAGGGCGATCAGTACACCATGTGGTTTGGGGCTTAGCTTCCAGCGAGCCAACATCCATTATCGAATGCTCCGGCCAATAATGTTCTTGCGGCAGATAGCGGTGAATGGCCTGCGCTCCCACCTTACCGGCGATGTTGTCCAACAATTCAGCAATGGCCGTTTGATTGTTGCTTCCAACACTCCACAAAGCTTCTTGTGTTTCGCTAAGCTCTTCAACCAACGTAGCCTCCAGTGTAAAAACTTCGATCCCAAGCGCCGGTTCCAACTCAGGTATTTTTAACTCGAATAGCTTGAAAAGGTGTGAGGCATTGCGAGATGCCCTGTTAGTGCCAATGCTTATTTGTACGGTTTTCCCGTCGAGACGATAACCTTTAAAAATCCCAGTGCGCATGCCTTTTCCTTCCCTAAAAAAGCGTGCGCACAGTTTTTCCAGCAATCGTTCCAATGCAATTTCAATCCCTTTAGCCGTTCGAATGGGGTCAACGCAGGGCAACCTTTCTTGATAAACCGGAGTAGACTGAACAGGAACCAGAAGCTCTGAAACTGTTCCCAATGCTTGTTCCAATCGGTTAAGCAAGCTGTCTCCAAAACGTCGCCGTAAATTACTCCGAGGAATACGGATGAGCTGCCCGATTTGTTGAAAGCCGAGCTTTTCCATACGCTGCAAAGTAATACGATCCAGCCGTAAAGCAGCCGGAGGTAGCGTAAGCAGTGCTTCGCCATGCTTCCCGGGCTCAATGATAGCCTGATTTCCGTAGCGAGCCATAGCCCATGCCGTGCCAACGGTATCAGCAATGCCTACACGTACATCATATCCACCTTTTCGAAGGCGGCGCGTAATTTCATCAAGATAAGAGACTTCCCCTCCCCACAAATGCGGGCAGCCGGATATGTCCAGTATTAGTCCATCCGGAGCATCTGCCGCCACTGTTGGGGTGTAACGAAAACACCATTCAGCCAAATCATTCAGCAATTTCTGCATTGCCTGCAGGTCATCAGGAAATACTTTCACCGAAGGGAGTATTGCACGCACATCGGCCACCACCATCCCCTGAACCATGCCTTCTTTCACTAATGCCTGGCTTGCTGCCCGAACAAGCATCCGCCCTTTCTCGGAAGCATATAACAAAAATTGTGTCCCTCGTAAAGCTGGATTATTTTTTGCCAGCCGGTCGGTTGCCAAATAATGAAACCAAATATATAAATAACGCTTAGGCATAACTCTGCTTCTTTTTAACTTCTCCGGATTTTGGAACAAACGCTCTTTGCACAGCCACCTGATAAAATGATCCGTTTCGCCACTCAAACTGCCAAATCCCCGGTCGCCCGTTTCTTATTTTTTCTAATTCAACTTCCACACAGGAAAAGCCCACTCCTGGCAAACCATCGTTTTCCCTGCTGGCTATCGGTCTGATTTTCCAACGGGATACACACGTCAGCGTATTCTCGAAACGTGGATGCAGCCGGTGCAAAAATCCGGTTACCCGACTCGCTTCTATAGCCAATTGTAATCGACGGGAGTCGGCAAAACTAATATCCCGCAATTCCCCCACAACAGCCGTCAATGCATTGCATTTTACCCCCTGCTCCATCGCCCAAAGGGCATCCTTCTGGCGCCTGACATCAATAAAAATAAGCTGCTCTGGTTCGATGCCAAAGAATTTCAAGGCAGGAGGAAATAGTTTACGTCCGGTACTTATCCACAAGCAAAAGCCTCCCTTTTTCATGAGTGTAGCCAGCAAGCCCGCCAAGAAGCCATTTGAAGCGGCCGCACAAGCTTCGGTGTGACTCACAAACTCATGCATTGCAGCAATAGGGAAAGTTCCTCCGGGAAATGCCGCATTCATTTTCCCTAGTCCAAAATCAAGTTGCTGACTATCCTTCCCCGTACTGAATCCTTCCATCGAAAGTATCCTGTCTCTCAGTTGTTTGATAATTTCCTTTTTCCAAGCCAACTCTTTCATAATTAAAAAAAAATCTTAATTTTGTTATTATTAATAACAATTATATGTTTCTAAATATAACAAATGAAAGATAATTCACAAAAAATTTTCTTTGCAGGGAATATCAAATTCCTTCGGGAACGAAAAAAAATGAGCCAGGAAGCACTTGCTTCAACGCTGGGGTTAACCCGGGCAAAGATTGCTGCCATTGAGGCCGGCAACACCAAGTCGCCACAACCGGGAGACTACCTGAAATTCTCCGAATTCTTCAAAATAAGTATTGATACGTTATTGAAAATTGACCTTCCAAAATTAGGTGAATTGAAGGTGCGGGATCTGGAAGCCGGAAACGATGTTTATATCCGAGGTGGCAACTTGCGGGTGCTGGCTATTTCGGTAGACAAATCGAATAACGAAAATGTGGAATATGTGCCAATAAAGGCAAAAGCTGGATACATGGCTGGCTACAACGATCCTGAGTTTATTGCAGCCCTGCCAAAGTATTCGATTCCGAACCTGCCCAATCAAGGAACATTTCGAATCTTCCCATCAACAGGAGATTCCATGCTTCCGGTTCCTGAAGGAAGTGATATTATCGCGCAGTATGTGGCCGATTGGTCAACCCTGAAAACGGATACGCCCTGCATTGTCATTTTAAAAGGACAACAGGACTTTGTATTTAAAATGGTGAGTGTCAACTCAGATGGAAACATCTTGTTTAAATCCCTCAATCCGGAGTATAAACCTTACACCGTTGAATCTGGTAATATCATGGAAATCTGGCAATTTTATGCTTATACCAGCAGGGAGTTTCCGGAAGCACGACCAGAAATGGAAACAATACTAACAGCCATCAAAAAATTGGAAGAAAAAGTTGGTCAACTTTGACAGAAAGTTGCTACACTAATTTTCTACATGCAATTCGATTGAAAAAGTTTGACAGGTGAATATCTTTTAAGTTTCCTTTAATATTTGCTGAATGACGAAGAGCTATTTTTAATCTACCATGAACTTGGGTAGGCACGACAACATTCTTCATCCTATTAATAACGAAATAGCACCAACTCAACGCGTACAACTTCGTGATTTGTACAAGAACACATTCAATTATTCGCTATTTTTACCACTCAAATAATTATCAGGATAAAAAAAAGCTATGAGAATAATATTCGTTTTCCTCTTTGTGTCAATCATATTTAACAACTTGGCTTATTCTCAAGCCGACACAATTCAGGAATCGCACCAAATATATCGTGTTAATTACTATATTGATGTTCCGATAACACTGGCAGGTTTACTTGCCAGCAAATACGGCACCGATTATTTACGTGCTCGTGACCCAAAGAATCTGGATCGCATTGCCACCTTGCGCCCCTATAATGTGTGGTGGTTTGATCGTGGAGCTGCCCGGCAAAATCCAGACAAAGCAGATGATTACATCAATGTTTCCAACAAGCTTATGCATGGTGCCATGTTTGCCCCTGCTCTAATGTTCCTTGATGCTGAAGTGCGTAAAATTTGGTTCGATTACTCGGTTCTTTACTTCGAAGCCCAATCGATCAATGCAGCAGCCTACCTGGCTGGCGCCATCCCGGTATCGAGGCTGCGGCCATTTATGTACAACCCCGACGAACCCATGGATCGAAAACTCGGGCGCAACACCACCAATTCATTTTTCAGTGGGCATGCTTCGGTGGTGGCCACCTCCACCTTTTTTATGGTGAAGGTGTACTACGATTTACATCCCGAAGCCCACAACCGGGCGCTATGGTATAGCTTAGCGGTTATTCCGTCAGCCATTACCGGATATTGTCGCTACAAAGCTGCCAAACACTTCCCTAGTGATATCCTGATGGGGATAGCTGTTGGAACCGCTACCGGACTGCTGGTTCCGGAATGGCACAAACGAAATGATGGAAAATACGCGTTTTATCCAACTTATGACGGGAAAGCTGCCGGATTATACGCACGAATAAAATTCTGATCCGTTATGAGTGGGAATACACCAATTTAGTGACAGCCAGATTCTTGTTTCCTTCGCTAAAAATAATTTCCCAGCCTCGCTTTTCCAGCTCACGGCGCATATCTGCAATTAAAAAACCATGAGCAACCAAAACAATTTTCCGCTGTTTTTGGCTTTGTTCAACCAATAAGTCGGTTGCCTGGCGCATCCGCTGTTTCGCATCCGAGCGGGTTTCGTCGTGTCGGTTTAAATGAAGAAACCAAACAGCCCGAGACACGCCCGTCCATAATTTATAAGGTAGCGGCAAGATGGGTACCGACACAATCGATAAATCATACTCATTAAATAAAGCCGAGGCCTGGATGGAATCGTGATCAGGAAAAAGCCGGATGGCCGTTTCGATCGCCCGGGGCAACGTACTGGTGTAAACCGCTGGATAACGAGCATCAATTTGCTGGCGAACAGGCTCAGGATCGAAAGCTACTACCGGACTTTCATCGTACTGCTCGTGTACTTTTTGTGCTTTGCCCGAAAAGCATAAGCCCGGCGTTTCAAGGTCAACCTGCGCATGGCGTACAAGGTAAATCTCGCGTGGTGTTGAGCCGGATTCCTGTGCAAACAGGCTAACCGCATTCACAAAAAAAATAAAAGAGAGTAAATATCTGATCAAAATTTAAAGTTTAAAGTTACCTGTAGCATGTTGTCTTCGTTGCTCCAGTTATAAGTTGCTGTAAAAATAGTCATATCGAAAGGAGACAACCAAATGCCGGTGCCATAACCTTTGTGCCAGCCGTCAGAATCTTCGCCGTCAAGCCAAACACGTCCCGAATCGTAAAAACCCAACACTCCCACTTCTCCGTTGATAATGTATGATGAAAAGTCGGACAGTTTGTACCGAAGTTCGGTGTTTTGATATACCGACTGATCGCCATAGAACCGATCGCGCAGGTATCCACGCAAGTTGGTTTTGCCTCCCAATTGAGCAGCCTCTAAAAATGGATAGTTTCCAAATACCGAGCTTCCGCCAACACGGAACGCCAGCACTGTTCGCGGATCTTTCGTGAAACTGAGGTAGGCTCGCAAATCAGCGTTCAGCTTCAAAAAGTTCTGGCCACCGTCGTTCAACTGAAAATATTGCTGCCCATCTACCGTCAGCACATAACCACGCTTGGCATTCACCTCCTGATCAAGATTCGACAATTGATAACTAACCGTTAGTCCCGCAAATATCTGCCGGTCCAGATCTTTTTGCTGCAGCCCGTTGTTTGCCAGGTCGGCAATAAACCGGAAACTTTCCTCAAACTCTTCCACATTGGTTCGTTTGAACGACAGGCCCACTTGCAGTTCGCTTTCATTAATCGAACCATCTCTCGACTCTTTGAATGCTGTTTTTCCGAAACGGTGCCCCAACCGATAGGCTACCATGTGCTGGTTCACCCGCAAGCGGTAATAATCATCTTCAAAACGATCATCCTTCTCCGACTCATTTCCCATACCAAAATAGTTCATGGCGTAGTCGGGTGCTTTTATTTCATACGCAAAATGATGGTCAAATCCGTTGACTTCGCTTTCCGATTCAAATTCATATTTCACATTGAAGGCATTGGTATTTATAGCAAAGTTGGTCAAAACGGATTGCGTGGTATGCCGCCGGAAATGCTGTTTATAGAAAATAGGCCCGCCCCCTATAAACAATCCATCATCGGCATTATATCCCATAAAAACTCCCGGCTTCACTACATCGTAAGTAAAGTCCATGCGGTCGTAATGGTTGATGCGTTTGTTGGCCGACAAGAGAATGCGCGTATCACCTGTTTCTTCGAGATGCGTATTCTTCTTTCGGTCGTATACAAACGTTTGGTTTCCCCACTGCTTCACCACCGATTGATTTTGAATGGAGTCTCTTCCCTTTCCGCCGATGACGCGCACCACTGGCCCGCGCTTCACCACTCCTTCCAGCTTAAATAGATCATCTTTCCCAAAACCATACAGCCGAATCTCCCTGGTTTCGCCCGTTTTAAAAATACGATGGTAATATTGTTGTTTGAATCGATGTTTCTTAGATATTTCGGAAACAGTTACTTCCGTTTCTTCATCATTCAGCCGTGTCACTTCAAACAAATCTTCTTCATCGCTTCCCACCACGTCAACCTTCTCGGCCAACGCCAGGTAATGCTGCCGCGCCATTTTACCGAGGTTCTCACGACGTGCTTTTAAAATACGAGCTGTTTTGTCGGCCACCAATGGCTGCACCGCATCAGGAAAAGCCTCCATCGACTGCTCAATCTTTTCATCGGTCAGCGCCTGTTGTAAAGTATCAATGGTTAACTGCCATGCTTTCCAGTCTGGCTCAGTTAAAAAAGTACGATCAAAATAGCGGGCATTAAAAGTCAGCCCATTCATATTTGTTGTAATGGTATCAAAACCCTGAAATTTGGGCAGTAGCCATTTACGGGTTGCCAGCCAAGGTAAAATGCCTTCATTCAAATAAAAAGCCTGGTCACGGTCGCGGGGAATCGGTTGGTAAATCGTTTTTCCCTCATTTTTAAACGAAGCCCATCGCCACTGGTCGTCGTGCCGGTCCCAATCGTTGATAAAGGTATCAAATAAACGAGCTTTCAGCACTGCCTGCTGATCGAGCTGATCGTCCGGATTATCTTCAATTTTATCCAACACGTCGTCTGTTCCAACAATATCTTCTGAAAAACCAAAGCTGGCTTGGTTCGACCAATCACCCGACGGCCGTTCTTCAAGCAAAAACAAGTTATCTGCCACATCATCCTTATACTCATCCAACCGTTTATCATTCGGAACATACACCACACCAGGGTTAGTATGATAGATTCCTGCAGCTTCTGCCAATTGGGCTACAGGCAAAGCAGCGTATGGATTCGAAGCTGAAATATTGTCCTGCAGCACATCAAGCGCCAACGTGTTCCTCACCTGATCGGGAAGAGCGCCTTCCACAAATTTTTCCAAAGAGCGCAAAGCATACTGGTGCCCATGGTCTGCCTCAAGCCGAAGCGAGTGAGTCTGCTGTCCGCCCCCACGTTTGACAATATCCAGTCCTCCATATGCCTTTTCAATATCAAAAACAGGTGCTTTAATTGGTGTCGACCATACCGCGCGGTAGTTTTCTCCCATCCATTTGTATGCCGACTCCTTGGTTTTATATTGCTGACTGGCAGCATGCCAAACGTAATCCGGAAAGGTTTGAGTAATAAAGTCAAGCCTCTCGGGATCTGCTTCTTTCGTGTATCGATACAGTAACTCTTCACACTCAGGTTCTTCGTCTTGTCCCAACGGCACAAACGACAACTTCACACGCCCATCAACATAAAAATCAAGCTTTGAAAATCCGCTACTTTTACTTCCACATGTCACTTTTTTCTCTGCAACATATTGACCCGCTTTTAGCGATCCACCAATAATGTAGTGTACATCATTCTGTGAAAAACACTGGAAATTTCGTTCGTGTGAGGAAACGTAAACCACGTTCGGAAACTCTTCAAGGATTGATTGTAAGCTTTCGCGGAACTCCTTGTAGTTTGGATGAGCCAAATCCAGTCTTGTCCCCAGATATTTTCGGTAAGCCGTCAGGGGGAATGCTAAAATATCTTTTGCTCTCGAAAAATAGCCGCCGTATTCACCATATGAAACAACGGGGTAGAAACCAGCCACCACCACTTCCTTATTTCTGTTGCGGCGTAAAACATCCTGAAGATTCAGCCAGGCATCGTTTTCATCTTCCAGATCACATTTTCCCATGCGTGTGTCGTAAGGATGCAACCACCATTGAGTATCAAGTAAAATGAGCGTGAGCGAATCATTCAAGTTCACCTCAACCGGCCCGGGGCACGCTCCTTCGGGCATGTAAATTTCTTTATCCTCCAACTGTTGATGAATCGTCTTATATTCCCACTTCACCATATCTTTTCCTGCCGACGTTCCGTAAGCCCAATCGGTCCATCCGGCAATAAAGGCCATAGGTCCTTCAAATTCGCGCAACGGTTCAAATTGCGAATCATTCACCAGCTCATCAAAATCTTCCGACAAAATATCCGATAACCCAGGATATACATTATTACCAAGAAAAAGAAGCCCTTTGGGGTTTTGGTTATACTGAAGAATTCGCTGAAATAGCCGAACCTGTGCCGAATCGGACGGATTATAATCGCCCACATTCCCGATCATAAACAAACTAAAAGCTATTTTATTACCGATTTGGGCGGAACTAACAGAAACAATCAGGCAGGTTATAAAAAAAATAAGTATTTTTCTCATGTGAAATAATTGTTACATTTTCGTATTATCATTATAAAAGAAACAAGAATTATGAAAATTGTTGATCAGGCAAAACTTTTTGTGATTAATCTTTTTGAAAACCAGAAAAATCAAAAGTTAACGTTTCACTCGCTCGAACATACGCTTGAAGTGGTCAGGCAGTCGGCTCTCATTGGTCAGCAGGAAAAACTGAACGAAGATGAGCTGTCGGCAGTTCTTGTGGCCGCCTGGTTTCACGATACAGGCTACCTTATTGAACTCGAAAACCATGAAGCTGCCAGCATTGATCTGGCTCGTTCTTTTTTCAAGAAGCATCCGCGCGCCACCGCTTTCGTTCAATTAGTTGAAGACTGTATACTTGCAACCAAGCGCAACCGAGAACCCCAAAGCCTTCCGGAAAAAATCATTATGGATGCAGATATTTCACATACGGGAAATTCAAATTTCATCAACATCTCAAAAACTCTCCGCAAAGAACGTTCAAACTGTACAGGAGTAGCTATTTCTCAGGAAAAATACTGGCAAGAAACACTTTTGTTTTTGGAAAACCAGCAGTTCTTTACCGATTTTGCCCAACGTGAGTATGAGCCTGTCAAAAAAACAAATACAGAGAAAGTTCGGGCCTTAATTGACAAACAAAAGAAAGGAGTACGTCCCAAAGAGAAATCAACTACACGCGGTGTTGAATCGATGTTCAGATTAACGGCCAACAATCAAATGCGCCTTAGTGCCATGGCAGATAAAAAGGCTAACATACTGATTTCCACAAACTCCATTTTAATTTCTGTTTCGGCAGCCGCAGCTTCCAGCCAGCCTTTTTCGCCTACGAAGCAATTAATTCCGGCGGTGATTATCTTGTTTCTTTCGAGCCTGATTTCGCTGGTTTTTGCCATTCTCTCTTGTCGCCCTAAAATTAAACCTCAACGATGTTCTGAGTCTGATATCAAAGAACGTAAAACAAACTTGTTGTTTTTCGGTAATTTCAGCCAAATCCCTTATCCGCTTTACGATAAATCAATGAAAGAGATGATGGATGATTACGATTACCTGTATACTAACCTCATTAAAGATCAATACCATTTAGGCTTGTCGCTCACCCGCAAATATAAATTGCTTAGGGTAGCGTACGATATTTTCATGTATGGTTTTATCCTGGCTGCTTTGCTTTTCATTGTTTCCTACTTCTTTTTTCGGGTCTAACATCTGGAGATAAGGTGTGATTATCTTTATTTTCTCCAGAAAGAGCGACGGCATAGATTGCTACGCGTTTGCTTTTTCCAATCAGCGGATCGTCCGATAACCATTCGAGCTGAAAACCTTCTGAAACCGGTTCAAAGTTCCGTGCAAAACGTCCCGTTACTAAAAGTGGCCGCTTAAAACTTTTGCATTGCTTTTGAATGCGGGCAGCCGTATTGAGTACATCGCCATGAAAGGCAATTTCGCTTTTAATCGTTCCTACTTCAGAGACCATAATTTTCCCGGAATTAATCGACGCGGTAAACTCCGGACGAATACCAAACTTCTCTAAAAAAGAGTCGACATGGCTATTTAATATGGCTACATATTCGTAGTAAAATTTAACTGCACGACGAAAGTTTCGCTCATCCTCGGCCGGCCAGCTTAGCACCACCTCGTCGCCAACAAACTGGTAAAGCATGGCGCGATATTTAATTTCCAAAATGCCCAGGTATTTAAAACATTCTTGCAAAAATGAACTGTACTTCTCATGTCCTAATAACTCGGCATACCGTGTAGACGAAATCAGGTCAATAAAAATGAAGATTCGGTTTTCTTCTTTAGGCGAACGATAATATCCTGAAATGATCGGATAAAACTTTTCGAATCCAACCTTTTGTCGAATGGCTTTGAAAAAATTAATATTGGAAGAAATAAATATGCCGACCAGAAATAGATACAAAGCCGTACGGTTAAAGAAAAACCATTTTACTAAATCGAAAAACTCTGAAATGTTAGAGAATATTTTATTGTGATAATGATAAATGGATATGATCAGGAAAACTACAATTAACAAAACACTCACGAAAAAGATGCGCCACAAAAAGTATAAGCCCAAACTCTTTTTGGAAAGGTAACTATAGAAAATAACATCTTCAACTATCCATGAACTAAAAGCGACTAAGGTGCCCAGGGAGAATGTAGCCGCATGGTTGGCATACATAAACTGAAAAATTTTAGCACCCTCAACAACAATCTGAGGATACACGAGATAATTCAAAAACAAGAATAAATGCAAGTTGAGATTCCAGGCTATAATATTAAAAATTAGCCGATTCATTTTCAACCCGATCAATAGCTTCATCGTTTGTTTTCTGGAAGATTCTGCTAGCAAATTCGTTTTTTTATCCGACATCGTTTCTGTTCTGTTTCCTGTAAAAATAGCGAAGCTTTTTTATACATAGTCGATTAATGTACAACTTTATTTTATAAAAAAACAGCAATTAACGTCCAATCCATTTTTTAAATTCAGTAGCTTTTAACCGACTTATGGTTATCGCACGGTCGAAAGGTTGGATTAAGCGCAAGACCAGTTTACCTCCAAAATGACTTTCAAATTTCCGGATAGCGTTGATATGAATGACAGTACTACGATTAGTACGAAAAAAAGAATCAGGATCAAGTTCCTCTTCCAGTCTTTCGATAGTCAAATCAATCACATCATTCCAGATTTCAAATCAACCAAAATACCATCAGCCACAACGATGACATTATCCACCAACATCCCCATAGCGAGAATAATGGCAGCCAACGTAAAACGGTGTAGAGGTAAACCGATTCCCAGCATCACAATCAATGTTCCAAAAATAGTGAATATTAACCCATTTGAAATCAACAAGCCCGAACGTAACCCCATTGCAAACATCAGCACTACAATCACGATGCCCACTGACATTGCCAGATTCAGCATAAAATCGATCACTGCTGCATCTACGCGATCAGGCGGATAATAAATCTGGTTGACATCGAATCCCGCCGGAAGTTCTTTCTGAAGTTCTGCCAGTTTCTCATCCAATCGTTCGCCCAGTTTTACCACGTTAATTCCGCTTTCGTTAGATAATCCAAGAGTTAAACCTAGCTTGTTGTAGTATAATGCTTCGTTTTGTGGTTCCAGATACGATCGTTTTATCGTGACAATATCACCTAAACGAGAAATTCCACTTGCAGGGACCTGAATTAACAACTCTTCAATTTCGTTAATGCTCGTAATTTTCTGTCCGACTCCACTGCGAACAGACTCCTTGCCCACTTCAGTTGACCTGGGTTTATAATAGCCGTTTCGTTTTGAATAGCCGTAGCAACGTACATCGGGTTCACATTAAGTCCTGCCAGTTTTTCAGAAGAAAAAACAATATCAATGGTTCGGGTATGCTCTCCAAAAATTTGTGAGCGTTTCACTCCATTTACGCTCAATATATTCGGTGTATTTCACCAACTCTTCGTGCGAATATCCATCTGCTGTTATAGCGTATAAGATTCCATACACATCGGCAAAGTCATCATTAACAATTGGTTCCCTTGCTCCCGATGGTAACGAACCTTTGGCGTCATTTACTTTGCGGCGGAGGTGATCCCGCAACTGAGGTAACTGAGGAGTTTTAACTGATGGTTGAATATTAATAGTAATAAATAAAAGTCCGGGACGGGAAACGGATGTAACTTCATCAACGTTTTCCAGTTTCTGGGTAGCCCCAGGATATACTGTGACTACTGTAGCCGCTTTAATAGGAATTTCCGCATCCTAGAGCTTCCCGATATTATTATATGCAATTATCCCTCCGAAAAATACTGCAAACAATATTTTGGAGATCATTGCTTTTTGGTTTAAAAGCTTCTCAAACATTACAGCACCTCTCGAATATTTGTTACTGCCGGCTCTTGAAGCGGCTTTACTTTTTGGCCTTCTACCAAATAATGTACGCCTGCTGTAACAACTTGCTCTCCTCTCGATAACCCGGATCTTACAGATACACGACCGCCTGCTCCATCTAGTGTGATTTCTACTTTACGGTTTTCAACCTGATGTGTTGAAGGATTATAAATCCACACATACGTGGTTGTTTCTTCATGAAAAATAGCTGTTCCGACCACAGACAAACGGCTATCGCCTGTTTCAGAATAGATGGTAATTTGAATAGCCTTCTGTAACGTTCAACCCAGGCACTATCAGCATATCGCTTTGACTATCTAATAATACAGTCTATGGCACAAATGCCCCATCGGCTGAACCAATATTCCTTCCAAATATTAATTCTATTATTCAAAAGGTCGGGATTGCGAATGTCGGCTAGCGTGGATAGAATGCTTTTTAGTTACCAAGGTATATTTGCAATATCAGGACTCGAGGACTTACTGATAATTGATTTCATTCATACTTCCCGCCATCAAATTGATTTCTGTGTGCACGCTTTGAAACTTCTCGGCCATTTCCTCGAAGGTGATGGTTTCATTTTCCTGATCACCGATCAGCACTACTTCGTCACCCCATTTTGGAACATATGGCAGTTCGGTAACGTCAATCGTTGTGATATTTAGAGAAACCCGACCGACTACCGGACATCGATGTCCACCGATTAATACGATACCCTTGTTGAACAATGCACGTGGATAGCCTTCACCAAACCCAACGGGTATTGCCGCAATTCGTGAGGGGCGTTTGGTGGTATAGAGGCTTCCATAGCCAATTTTTGTTTCTGCCGGGATGTTTCGAACTTGCGTAATTCTGGTTTTTACTATCATACAGGGTTTCAGATCGGGTAGATTACTGAAGTTATGCGATGTTCGTACTCCATAGCAAGCAGCACCGACACGAACCATATCGCGTCGCAAGTTTGGCAGGCGCATCGTTGCTGCAGAGTTGTGGGTATGAAAAAGAACATCGTCTGGTAGCTCCAAAGCCAATGCTTCAACAAAATGATCAAATTTCTGATTTTGAGCAAGACTATAATCCATCGTTGTGGCATCGGCATTTGCATAATGGGCCATTACACCAACAATGCGTAGCCCGGGTAGCGCTATGACCCGCCTGATCGTGTCGATTTCGTTAATACTGAAACCACCTCGCCCCATTCCCGTATCGAGATTGATATGCACCGAAACCGGTAAGCCGCGCCGTATTCCTTCACGACTAAGATATTCCGAAGTTTCCCAGCTTCCAACCTGTTCCTCAATATTCAGTCCCGTCACCGACTCCTTTAGTTCTTCAGGCAAGGCCATTCGCAGCCTTATTAATGGAAAATCTTGCGACACGGCACGCACCAAATGTGCTTCTGGGTTGGTAGAGATGCCAATAGAGTCAGCTCCTGCCGAAATAGCCGTTTCGACCATACCCGCGAGACCATGACCATATGCGTCAGCCTTCATAACCACCGACAACTTTGCTGGATAAACGTATTTTTTTAATATCCTGATATTATTGGCAAATCGCTTACGCGAAACGATAACAGATATGTGATGTTGCTTCATATAACTCCCAAATTTAATAAATATAAAACAACTTACATTTCTGCAGAATTGATCATTTCACAACTTATTCGGTAGTTTTCTATTATATCATAGATTTTTCACTCTGCTATAGGTAACAAGGTTTGTATTTTCCGTATAGCCCCAAATGACCTATTGCGTGTGTATATGTGCAAGTCAATATATTTCTAATCTATCCATTCTTTCCGGATTTTAAATTCAATATTTTAAAGGCCATTATTGGAAATCCAGACCAGTAGAAAGAAAGAAAGAAAGAAAGAAATGACAATCTTTTCACATCAGCGAAACATCTACAGGAAACAAGACCTCAATAGAACAAAAATGGCATCCTCAAAACGAAGATTCCATTTTTAATACTATAAGTTCACTCAGTTATCGAATCCGGTCAATTGAACGAACCAATGCTTCATCTTTACCAATATTTCGGATAGCTAAATAATCGAGAATAATAGCTATTAATGGGAAAACAACGGCAATTTTAAAGCTAATATCGGCCCCTTTAAAGCTGTAATAGGTAAAGAAATAAAACATACCAAATAAGCCCAGCATCAGTAAAATGGAGAATACCAATATTCGTATTTGAAGAATACGCTTTTTGAACAAAAAGATAGCTGCAATATGCAGAACTAAAATAATGCCTGTAAAAATTGTGATTGGCAATCCATTTTCAATGACTTGTCCATTGTGCAGTATCCCTTGTATATTAAACAAGTAAAATTTATCGCTCACTGCAATTTCGGCAAATGGCAATGCAAATAGTAAACCAATCAAACTGGTTGATATAAGTATATAAAGTGTTTGAATACGTTGAATCATGATTAATTTATTTTAGGGCAAAATTACATTTTTAAGGAAAAGTGGCAATAGTAAATCGGTAAAGTTATCAAATCATTCGTTGTTAAAACAACCGACTATTAGAAGGGTTTATTCGTTTATCTTATTAAGATGTTTCAAATTCTATTTTTTTCAAAAAAAATAAACCTTTTAATTTTAAATTCTCAACAACTCACACGACGGCATAAATAACTCACATTAAACACATGAATATTATCAGCAATCAATCCTTAAGACATAAATACTTTAAAATTCAACCATTTAACTCTCAACATACTTTGTCGTACACTTGCGACATTGACAACAATCAAGATATACATATCTTATTATTGCCATTCTCTTTATTGAATACACTCTTTTTCAACAACGAACATCATATTAACTTTTATCCAGTATTTAACCACGTTACTAACACCACATACCATGAGAATTTACACCCTATCAATTGCTATTTTTTTTGTCGGAACACTTCACTCGCAAAACAAACAGATCCCTTTGATTGCATCCCAGGCTCCCTCATTCACGACACAATCAACTAATGGGAAATTTACTTTTTCAAATGATTTTGAAAAAAGCTGGAAAGTCCTGTTTTGCCATCCGCAAGACTTCACTCCGGTATGCTCATCGGAACTTTTAGAACTTGCTTATTTACAAGATGACCTAAAAAATTTGAATGTACAATTTGCCGTTATTTTTACCGACAATGTTTCCCAACACAGTATGTGGAAAGCGCACGTAGAAGAATTGGACTATAAAGGAAGATTCCAACAAAAAAGCTTCAATTATGTATGGCATGCTTCATACGTCAACAAGTACAAGCTATTGCATAAAAGGTGTTTACATTATTGATCCTGGAAACATTGTAAGATCAATTAATTCTTACCTCATTGAAGTCGGCAGGAATATTTTGGAAATTGAACGTACTATTATTGCCCTGCAAATTGCTGACAACAGAAAAATACTGCCCCCTGCGAATTGGGAAAAAGGTGATGATTTACTGATGAAGCACTATCCGTACACCGATGAAGAATTGACCAATAATCCGGAATTAGAACTTGATTATTATCTAGTTGGTGATCGGCTGTGGTTTAAAAAAGAAAAGTAAAGCTTAACTGAAACGACCAAATAAATCAGTTTATAACGTAACGTCAAGAAATAGAAAAATGGCTGTGGATATTAATCTCCACAGCCATTTTTAATTAAATGCTTTAATTTCGATCACACCCCTAGAGCTTCAGGACCTTGGTTAAATACAATGTCTACCGGAATACCGGCTTCTGAAATCCGCTCCAGATCTTTCTGAAGCTCATCGCGAATAAAGCCTTTTTGTCCAATCATGGCCTTTGCCGCATCGTAATCACCTTCAGCCTGAACGGTTAAAATTAAATCTGAAAGATCAATCATCGCCTTCTTCATCTTTTCGAAGTCTACCCGGTAAGTTCCAGTAGCTTCATCACGTTCAAAAGCTCCTTTTTCCTGAAAATAGTAAAAGCGGATCATATTGGCTTTTCCGTGAGCGCTAGCCGCTCCAAAGCGCACAGAACGAAAAATACCAGCCATAAAGGTGACGAAATTATCCATTAGATTTTTATCGGAAAACTCGCCCATCTCGGTTAACTTATAAACGACCCAAAGTCCTAAAATATCAGCCTTACTTTCTTCCAACGAGCTATAGGTTTCTTTTAAGGCTCCACGAACAGTTTGATTTCCATCGATAGTATTACCCATTCCTAAACCATGTGCTGCCTCGTGAAACATGGTATTTTCAAAAAATGCGTCAAACTTTACATGTCCTCGCTGGTCTTCAGCAATTAACAGATCCGTAATTGGCATCAGTATTTTATCAAATTTGGCTTTCATCGAATTCTTCAACTGCAACTTGCGACTACCTTTGTTGGCTCGCACCCGTTCGTCGTTAGGCAAATTGATGGCAATGGTTTTACTTCCGGCATTGCAATCGCCAGCATAATATACCACATCATAGGCATTCAGGTCAGAATCAGTACCAGGCATTTCACTTTTATTGGCTTCGCTGGTTGGCAGGGCTTTTTGAAGGTCGGGCAATAAAGCTGCAAATTTCTCCAGCCTCTGGCTCCACACTTTGTCTTTTACCAAAATAAAAGCTTCATGTGCTGCTTTGTAACCATAAAGTTGGTCTTCGTAATTTTCGATGGGGCCCACCACAAAATCAATGGTGTTGTCTTTCATATCCAACCACGCAAGATCACTTTCGTAATAATCATCTGTCAACAACGCATCGGCCCGTAATTCCAGGTATTTTTTCAACCCCGGATCTTCCACCAATTCCGCAGCTTGACGAATATAAACAACAGCTTCTTCGATTTTCGCTTTAAATGCATCGTGATAAGGAATTGCTTTCAGGCTTCCATCATCATCACGTCGAATGAGTGTATACAAACTCGCTTTCGATGGTTCATCCCAGGCCTCAAACTCCGCCTTTGTCATATCTTTGGGGTAAAAATTTGCTCCGGCAGGCTTTATGCCATAACCTACAATAAATGGTTCGTTATTATTCAAGCGTTCCCACGGACCATAGTTCACCCTAATGAATTTTTCCATCGCCGGACTTGTTGCTTTGGATAGTATTTCTTCTTTGTCTCCAAAAGCTTCAATCCAGAAAATTTCATTCATAATTTCAGCAGCCTTAAACAATAAAGGCAGCATTTGCTTCTCCTTTTCGCTTAAAACCGATAAATCAGTGGTCAATTTTACAGCAATAAACTCATCAGCTTTTTGAGCAATTTCACTTTTCATTTCTTTCTGTTCATTGGTTTTATTGGTACATGATCCGGCAAGCAAACCTGCACCAATCACCATCGATAAAATAATTCTCTTCATTGTTGTATTCACTATTTAACTTTCAAAGTTGTAATCCCGTTCTACCAATGCAATTCTGGTTTTGTAACATTTATACCATTTTTCGCGTCCCATCTTCTGTGCAAACAAATGGTCGGCTTGTGTCTTCCAATTTCTGATTGAACCCAAGTCTTTCCAATAGGACACAGTTATACCCAAGTCATTACGAACAGATTCTATTCCCAGAAAGCCGTTCTGCTGTCTCGCCAGTTTTTCCATTTTGTTGGCCATTTTTGCATAGCGAGACTCATCTTCCGGTGTACGGACAGATGTAAAAATAACGGCGTAATAAGGAGGCTTTGGAGTTTCTGCAATCATTGCTTTCGTCTAACAAATTCCAATCCAATTAATCCAAACCAACAATAAAATTGGATTAATTATAGCATGTATGGTTCGGCTAACCCTTTAGCAATCAGTAAATCATTGAGGCAATAAAAATCGGCAATTGCCCGAATTTGATCATGACCAGCCAAAATATCTTCAGGAACTCGTATATACAAAACAGCCAAGTAGCGACCATACTTGCCTTTTTCATCCTTAATGGTTTCGACGATTGCCAAAGTTCCTTTTTTCACTAACGATTTGGCAAAATCGGAGGATGCTTTGCCGAGCTGATATTCTTCGGAGGTTCTCTTTACTCCATAAACTTCGGGGGTATCTACACCATACAGTCTGATTCGTTCGCCGCGTACCCAAACACCAAGGCCAAGATCAATATCGATGACATAAGTGTCGCCATCAATGACTTTTTGTATTTCAGATTGATATTGAAACATCATTCGCTTATTTTGATTACGAATGATAAAATACAAAAAATACTGCCAAAACTGACAGCATTTTTAAAATATTATTTTGGAAGTTGCATTCCCTTTTCTTTTGCCATTTTTTCTAACCGTTTCTGGAAGTTAGATTTCTTGGCCGGTCCTGCCTTCTTTTTATTCGCCTGAAGTTGAACCCGAATCTTATCCTCGTCAATGAGAGTGCGGAATAAATACATTTGACCAATCGTGATTAAGTTAGCCAAAAAGTAATAATAACTTAAGCCTGCTGGATAACTATTCAAGATAAACAGGAACATGAGAGGCATAATGTACATCATGGTCTGCATACCCGGCATTGCTTGGCTGCTAGTTGCCTGTGAATTAAGTTTTGTTGAGAAGATCGTTGTAACTGTCATCAACAAACAAAATAAACTTACATGATCCCCATATACTGGAATTTCAAATGGTAATCTGAAAATTGAATCAAACGAAGATAGATCGTTTGCCCAAAGGAAACTTTTTTGTCTCAACTCAATTGATGTTGGGAAGAAAAAGAACATGGCAAATAAGATCGGCATTTGCAGAACCATTGGCAAACATCCACCCATTGGGTTGACCCCCGCCTTCTTATACAGAGCCATGGTAGCCTGTTGTTTCTCCATTGCTTTGTCTTTCCCATACTTCTCTGTGAGTTCATCAATTTCAGGCTTTAATGCGCGCATTTTTGCCTGAGAGATATACGACTTATAAGTAAATGGGAAAACAATCAGTTTAATAAAGATGGTCAAAAGCAAAATGATAAGACCATAACTATCAATAAACCTTCCCAAGAAATTAAACACAGGAATAATCAGCCATTTGTTTACTGGACGAACAATCGCATAGCCTAAATTCACCAAACGTTCCAGCGAAATATCATATTGTTTAAGCGTGGTGTAGTGGTTCGGGCCAAAATACAACCTCATGTTGTAGTTTTCAGTTGGCTTGCTTTCGAACGGAAGAGCAATATCAGTATGAAAATTTGCGATGTACTTCGGATCATCTTCCAAATACTCAAATTTGATATCGGCAGTTGGAAAAGATGAATCTGCAATAATTGATGAATTAAAAAACAATTGCTTTAAGCTAATCCACTTGACCTTAGTCTTCAGTGTTTCTTCTGATGATTTGCCAGGACTCAGTTTATCAACTTCGTCTTCGAAATACTTATAAGAAATCGTTGTGTAGCGATCTTCACCATATTTCGATTTCCTTTCCTGACGAGGAGCAGAGAAAGCCCAGTTAAAATTCAAATAGTTCGCATTTTGAGACACCAATTGATCAAAACCAACTGTTTTCACATTAAATCCGATCATGTAGGAATTGTAATTCATTTTGTACTCGTACTCCATATAACGTCCGTTGCCAACATCCAATCGCATGACTAGGGTCTCGCTATCTCCTGTATTTTCTTCATTAAAGCTTTCACGTCCTTCTTTTCCTTTCGGAACTTCGGGTCCGCTAACGACAATATCCTTTTTACCTACCGAAGGGACAAAGTATAAATCATCTGTACGAATACTCCGGTTTTGAGCAAAGAAATTTAATCCGAAGAGATTATCTTCTCCTTCAAACAACATCAACGGCAAAGAATCGTATGTTTGATAGTCTTTTAATTCAACAGAATAAACTTTACCACCTTTGGTTGAAACCTGAATTTTCATCAGGTTATTCTCCAGAGTGATAAATTCTTCATTACCAATAGCTGCATCAGCAAATGCACCAAATTGATCTTTCACATTTTGAGCGACTGCCGTTGAATCCGTTGCTTCTCCATTTTCGGAAGCAGGAAGCGATGATTTTTGAACTTTGGCATTTTCTGCTTGATATTCAGCTTCTTGTACTCTTGCTGCTTCAACCTGAGCAATGGAATCCTGACGCCTCTTAGCAGCTGCAATTTCTTCTTCAGAAGGTTTGTTCAAGTAACTAAATCCTATTAGGATGGTAAAAATCAGAACTATCCCAATGACCGTATTTTTATCCATATAAACGTTTTTTCTTTATTTTTTCAAAGTTGCTTTGATAAAGGCAACAAATAAGGGGTGCGGTTTTAAAACGGTACTACTGTACTCCGGGTGAAATTGAACCCCAATAAACCATTTGTGATTTTTAATCTCCATAACTTCAACAAGTTCAGTGTCAGGATTAACACCAACTGGTTTCATATCCGATTGTTTAAAGGCTTCCAGGTAATCGTTGTTAAATTCATACCGATGGCGATGACGCTCACGAATTTCTGTCTTTCCATAAGCCTTATAAAAATTGGAACGTTTGTTAACAATATGGCAATCGTAAGCGCCAAGTCGCATTGTTCCACCTTTTTCCGTAATTCCTTTTTGATCTTCCATCAGGTCAATAACCCGGGCAGTTGTTTTATCATTCATTTCTGTTGAATCGGCAGCAGTCATACCCAACACATTTCGGGCATACTCAATAACGGCGATTTGCATCCCAAGGCAGATTCCAAGGAATGGAATGTTATTTTCCCTGACATATTGAGTAGCCTTGATTTTACCTTCAATACCACGATGTCCGAAACCTGGAGCAATAATGACTCCATCCAAACCTTTTAATTGCTCTTCAACGTTTGCCGGAGTTAATTCTTCTGAGTGAATCCAGCGCAATTTAACCTTAGCCCGGTTAGATGCGCCAGCATGTACCAAAGCTTCAGCAATTGATTTGTAAGCATCTTGCAATTCAACATATTTTCCAACCAAACCAATTTCAACTTCCTGCTCCGGATTTTTATGTTTTCGCAAAAACTCATTCCACTCTTTTAAATCTGGTTCATTTTTCGAATGAAGCTTTAACTTCTTAAGAACAGTCAAATCAAGTTTTTCTTCCAACATTTTATTTGGCACCTCGTAGATTGTTGGAACATCTATAGATTGCACAACAGCATCAATATCGACGTTGCAAAATAATGCTACTTTCTTTCGAATACCAATTCCAAGGTCATGCTCAGTACGCAATACCAAAACATCAGGCTGAACTCCATTTTCCAAAAGGGCTTTTACCGAGTGCTGTGTAGGTTTGGTTTTCAACTCACCTGAGGCCGCCAAAAATGGCACCAGTGTTAAGTGAATTACCAATGCATTCGATCCAAGCTCCCACTTCAACTGGCGCACTGCTTCAATATATGGCAGCGACTCAATATCGCCAACAGTTCCACCAATCTCAGTAACAACGATGTCGTAGTTGCGCTTGTTTCCTAGGAATTTTATTTTACGCTTAATTTCATCAGTAATGTGAGGAATGATCTGAACGGTTTTTCCCAGATAATCACCACGACGCTCTTTATTGATAACCGATTGATAAATTCTTCCGGTGGTTACATTATTGGCTTGTGAGGTAGGAACGTTCAAGAAACGCTCATAATGGCCTAAATCCAAATCTGTTTCAGCACCATCGTCCGTCACAAAACACTCACCATGTTCGTACGGGTTCAGAGTTCCGGGATCAACATTAATGTAGGGGTCTAACTTTTGAATGGTAACCGAGTAACCTCTGGCTTGCAATAATTTAGCCAATGAGCTGGCTAAGATTCCTTTTCCTAATGAGGAGGTCACACCTCCGGTGACAAAGATGTACTTCGTTGCTGACAAAATCGTATATTTTTATAAGTTCCTAAAAACGCACAAAGTTAATCAATAAAAATTATTGGGCTTTAAAACCATCAATTATAATTTGATTAATCATTAAAAAACCCGCTAATTATAACGGGTTTTTTATTTTGAAGTTAATCTTCATCTTCCATCGAGTCGATAATTCGTATCTTCTCTTTTAAAAATTCTATTTTTTCCTGTGTATCGGCGATCTTCTTATTTACATCTTCAATAAGCGACTCTGCATTTTTAGTATTGGCAAAAAATCCAATGTTGTTATTGAGCAAGATTAAGTCACTTTCCATTTGTTTTAGTTTGCTTACGTACTTATCTCGCTCGTAACGCATTTTATTATTGCCGCGCGTTGTTCCCGAAATGTTAGACATTTTTGTCTTAAATTTCAACAAATTACGTTTGTGGTCATCAATTTTCAGGCTATCGAAATGCTTATTAATCGCATCTCTAAATTCATCTTGAACAACATCTTTATCCTTGAATGGCACATGTCCAATATTCGTCCAGCGACGTTGAAACTCTCTAATGACAGCTAAATCATCATCTTCTTCCTTCGTCAGTTTATAAGCTTCAACTTCTGCTACTAAATCTTTCTTCAGTTTCAGATTTTCAACCTGCTCTTCATCAACATGATTAAAATGTTTGGATTTATTATCGAAAAAGAAATCGCAGGCAGCTCGAAAACGTTTCCAGATAGCATCAGAATGTTTGCGTGGAACCGGACCAATTTCTTTCCATTTTTTCTGAATATGAATAAATTCTTCGGTTGTTTTACGCCAATCAGTGCTGTCTTTCAATGATTCAGCCTGCACACACAAATCCGTCTTCATTTGCATGTTGTTCATTTGCAACTCTTTGTTTTGGGCATAAAACTCGCGTTTAGCATCAAAAAACTTGTCGCAAGCACTGCGAAAGCGCTCGTAAATTCGGTTATTGTCTCTTTTGGGTGCGAAACCAATAGTTCTCCAAACCTTCTGTAATTCAATCAGCTCTCTGGATTTTTTATCCCAGTCTTTGTGGTTCAAAATTTTCAGATTGGCAATTTCCTCTGCTTTTTCGCAAAGTGCAGTTTTGGCTTCCAGATTTTTCTTTTGATCCTGTTTACGATCTTCGAAATACGCTTGGTGTTTTTTGTTTATTTTTGAAGTAGCAGCTTTGAAACGCTCCCACAAGTCTTCTTTTTTCTCCCTCGGAACGGGACCAATCTCACGCCATTGCTCATGATATTTTTGCAAAATATTGAAAGCCTTAATCACAGAAGGTTCCACCACCAACTCTTCAGCTTTTTCGCAAAGAATAATTTTGGCTTCCAGATTCTTTTTCAGATCCAAATCACGCAGTTCGCGGTTGATCTTAATGTAATCGTAGAAATTTTCAACATGATGATGGTAGTTTTCCCACAAGTCTTTTAACTTTGACTGCGGCACTAAACCAATCTCACGCCATTCCTGTTGCAATTCTCTAAATTCATGAAAAGTTTTATTGATAGACTCCTTGCGATTGACAAGGTTCTTTATTTCGTCTATAATTTCATATTTACGATGAAGGTTTTCCTCTTTTTCATCCTCCAACTCCCGATGTTGCTTGCTCCGAATGATACGGAATTCTTTCATCAAATTCCTTAAGTCCTCTTCATAAAGTGCATTTGATGGCTCAAAATCATCTTCAACACCCCCTTCTTCGATAAATTTCTTTTTCTCTTCGTCAGCAACTGCACGGTGTTGTTTATAAAAGTTAACTTTAATGCTATCCACATCAGCTTTGATATTCTCCTCTGCATGATTTTCCAGTAAATCACGAAGGGTATTAATCAGTTCAACTTCATTAAGAGAGGTATAATCAACCGATTCCCGAGATGGTTTATCTTCTGATTTTTCAGCAACCTTTTCATTTTGTTCTTCAAAAGTTACTTCTACTTTTTGAACTCCCTTATGCTCTTTGTCGCTGTCGGCTGGCTCTTCTTCTTTAACCTCCGGAGTTTCTTTTTCTTCAGAAGAGACAGTTTCTTCTTTTTTATCAGCAACTGGTTCCTCTTTAACTTCAGGAGTTACCTCTTCCGTTGAAATAACATCTTCTTTTTCTTCAACTTCCTTTGCGACAAGTTTGGGAGCTTCTTTTTCGTCAACGATTGATTCCTCTTTAATTTCTGGAGTTATCTTTTCTAAGGAATTAACATCCTCTTTTGGCTGAACGACTTCATCCTCTGTAGAGGACTCCGCCTTCTCCGTTTCTTCAACCTGATACTCTTTATTTGAGACAGTTTGATCTAGCTTTTCAGCCAGAGATTTTTTCTTTTTATCACTTTCCTTAGCTTCAGTTTTTTCTTCAGAAGCTTTTTCTTCAGCAACGGAAGACTCCTCTTTCGTGTCATCAGTATCAGCTTTTTTCTCTGATGGTTGCGACTGTTCAGTTTTGGTCTCCGGGGTCTTTTCAGGCGTATTAGCAGCTTCCGAATTATCGGATGTTGCTTTTAACTCATCATTTGAGTTTTTCAGGTCTTCGGGTTTCATGTGTTAAAAATTTAAATTACAAAGTAATTATCAGAGATTTAAGCTCCCTGTAGATGTACGAAAATATAATATTAAGTACGAATACTCAAGTAAAACAGCAATAAAGTAAGAAAAACAAACCGTCAGAAACAACAAATGCCGTTGAAATCAACGGCATTTGTTTATTATCTCCTGAAAATCAGATTTATCCGATTTCAATTTGGCGTTTTACAGGAACCGCTTCTTCTTTCTTCGCAATTGTAATCCGAAGCACTCCGTTGTTCACTTCAGCTTTAATTTGGTCTTGATTGAGTTTTTCAGAAAGTCTAAATTTCTTCTCAAAATTCTTCTTTTCAAACTCAATACGAGAATACCTTAATTCTTCAGCTTCTTTTTCGTCAGCTTTTGGCTCAATCTCTTGGCTATCGATCAACAACATATTATTCTCGACCGATAGTTTAATCTCATCTTTTGAATAACCAGGAACTAAAAGCTCCAGCGCGATATCAGTATCGGTCTCAAAAACATTAGTTGAGGGAGTATATTTCAACTCTTCTTTTTCGTAACGATCAGTTGCTGTTTTAGGGTTGAAAAAGTCTTTTAACAGTACATCAACTGGATTGTTGTAATAAGCCGGACGATTAACATTTACAAGTTTCATAATTTATTTCCTCCTAAAATTTAATTGTTTGTATTTTTTAATTGTTTTTAAGATTATTGTTTCTGCTCCTCCATTTTCAACTTCTATTCCAAGAAAAAAAATAAGACAAAAAAGCCACTGCACAACCATCAAATATGTCATTATTTCCGATTTAGGCGAAATCTTAATGCCGTATCGACATCTTATCTAGATTGATAGATGTATTCCTGGCTTTTTATACCTATTCAAATTGTAAAAACTTGTTACTTTTGCAGCACAAATTTCATAACCATGCGCATTGATATTTTAACAGTTGTTCCTGAATTATTGGAAAGTCCGTTTAATCACTCTATCATCAAAAGAGGCCGAGACAAAGGGATGGTAGAAATTTATGTGCACAACATTCGTGACTTCTCAACCGATAAACATAAAAAAACTGACGACTACGCTTTCAGTGGCGGTGCTGGCATGGTAATGACCATTCAACCCATTGAAGCTGCGATTGAATATTTAAAATCTCAACGAGAGTACGATGAGATTATTTATACGAGCCCTGATGGAGAGCAATTTACACAAGGAATCGCGAATCAACTGTCACTTAAAAATAACATCATGATTCTTTGTGGGCACTACAAAGGAGTTGACCAGCGTATTCGCGATCATTTTATTACCCGGGAAATTTCAATTGGCGATTATGTGCTCACCGGAGGCGAACTGGCTGCTGCTGTTATGACGGATAGCATCGTGCGCTTAATTCCGGGGGTTATTTCGGATGAAACCTCTGCCCTAACCGACTCATTTCAGGATAATCTACTCAGCCCTCCGGTTTATACCCGACCGGCAGATTATAAGGGACTAAAAGTTCCTGAGGTGCTTTTAAGTGGCAATGACAAGAAGATAAACGATTGGAAAGAGAAACAAGCTTACGAGCGCACCAAAAAACTACGTCCGGACTTACTCGATGAAAAGAATTAACCCCGTCGGCAAATGACGTTATATGGGCAAGTTCGGCATTTCCGATCATCTTCTGTTTGTTCATAAACATTATCCGCACTGAACATCTCACTCAACAGTTCATTTAAACTTTGTTGAAAGGAATCTGCAATCTGCTGATAACTCAGGCGTTCGGCACCATAAATCACTTCAGGTTGAAACTTGTCATCAAAGAAATCATCAATCTTATAAATCGTAGGTAATAAATTATTTTTTCCTGTCGATCGTTGAAAAATTTCAGAGTAAATCAGTGTTTGAAAAATCTCCTTCGGACGACCTGATTTATCGCGCTGGTAAAACTGTTCAACACCTTTGAATTTCAACTTTAAATTGCGGCCGGTTTTATAGTCGATGATACGTGCTCCGCCATCCGTTTCATCAATCCGGTCGATTGTCCCACCAAGCAGAATCTGCTTCTCACCCTCGGGCAAGGCAATGTTAAAGGGGGCTTCGTACTGTCCCTCCAGCGCAACCACCGTAAAGGGAGCAAACGCCAAATCGTTCTTCAACAATTGTGTCAAGTATGTTTCCAGATGATCTTTCACCAAAATATTTTTGCCCGATATCTTTATTTCGTTCAAGTCTTTGTCCTTGTAATACTCCTTTGCAAAAGCAGCTTTCACAACCTGCTCCAACTTATATTTATTTAGCAGCAGGGCTTTTATATGATCTTTTTGCACTTTCGTGGCAATAAAATCGGCATACAGCAATTCCATGGCATAATGAAACAAGTTTCCAAACAGGCGGGGATCAACGTCTTCCGACACTTCTTCCGATTCTTTAATAAATGCGATGTGTTTAAAATAGAATTTCAACTTGCAATCCAAATAGGTATTCAGGGCACTAGGGCTTAATTTTCGGGAGCTGTAATTGTCCAATAGTTTTCGCTGATGTTCTTTGGTAGCAGAAACCGATATCGGCGCATTTTCAGACGATTTAAAGTTGAAGTCGAAGTAAAACTCATCTGGACTAACCTCTGAATCATATTTTAGCTGAAATAAGTAGCGACTCATTTCTCCCGAATTTAACCCATCGCTAGCCGAATTATAAACCAGCACCACTTCTTCAGCACGATGCAGCAACCGATAGAAATAATAGGCGTACATGGCATCGTGTTCTTCGTAGGCAGGCAAACCAAACGCTTTTCGCAAATGATATGGGATAAACGAATGAACAGACGTAGATTTGGGCATTTTGCCTTCGTTGACCGAAAAAAGCACTACTTTCTTAAAATCCAGAATCCGAGTTTCCAGAAAACCCATTACCTGCAATCCGGTTAAAGGTTCGCCTTCAAAAGGAATGGACACCCGCTGCAAATGCTGAATAAGCAGCCGAAAAAACAATGTAAGAGACAACTTGCCAGTGCTCAGCTTTTCCAAAGTGTCGCTCAGCCGCTGAATAGCCAGATAGGCCTGATACAAATACTCCCCTTCCAGGTTTACAGGAGCATCTTCGTAGCTGGCAAATTGCAATCCGAGCTGCCGAATAACAGCCATCACATATTCAGCACAAGATTTCCAATCCGGCTGAGGTGTGAATATCAAGCAAAGCAGTTCGTTCTGTATCAAATCACTTTGACGAACATGGATCTTGTTTTTGCTTAAGATTTCAACAACCAAGGCTTTGGTTTCAGCGCTGGATATTAATTGATGTTTCAATAAAGCCAATACCGGACGATGATAAAAAGCAATATGACCATCAAGCTTCCGGATATTTTTTTGTAAATCGATCAGCAAAGAGATAAAGCTGTAAACAGGCGTATCCTGCAAGGCGTAACCCATGGTGATGTTGATTTGCTTAAACTGCGAGCCGGCGGCAGAAATAACAGGCACCAGCAAGCTTTCGTCTGATAAAACCAAGGCTGTATCATCAAACCGATCAGCTTTAATTTCATTTTCGAACAACTCCTTATAATTAATCACCTGCGCTTGAGCCACCTGACCGGGAACAGAAACCAAGGTTATTTTCTGCTCTTTTTGCTTTCCGGCATCCAGCTCGAAATGCTTGGGGGCTGGGAATTCAATCCGATTGCGACGGATAAAAAGTCCAGCCTCCATGATCGGATCGTTTAAAAACTGTTCGTCATAATCCCAAAAGAACAAAGCCTTTTCAGCTGACTGGAAGAAGTTAAGCAGCTTGTTTTCACATTTATTCAGGGCATTGAAACCTACGAACACAAATTGATCGGAATCCAGTTTCTCTACTTTTTCCGCTGTCAAGCCTTCGATCAACTTCCGATAAACCAAGCCTGTGTAACCGGTATTTTCCGTCAATAACTCACCTCTAAAGCGTTGATAAATAGCCGGCAGCTTGTTCCACATGGCCATAAACTTATCCTTATTCTCCGATCCGCCTGCTTTCCCAATATTTCCCCAAAATGCTTCAATCGCTTTTTTCTGCTCTGCACTTAAATAATCAAACCGTGTCTCAACTTCTTTTATATCTTTTATATTTTGAAATAAGTCACGAGCATCCAATTGATATTTGTCGATATCATTGAAATCGTTAAGTAGAATTTCGCCCCAAAAGAAAAAATCATCCAAGGACTCATCATGCCCTGTTTCGCTGACATAAACTTGATGCAAATGTAAAATCAAGCTAATCTGGTCCGATATTTGTATTCCCGACATCCGTGCAACTAATTCGTCGATGGTTATTGTTTCGGATCCAATGATGGGTGATTTTACCAGTTCGTTTAAATAGGCATTAAAAAACACGCTGGCCCGCCGACTTGGAAAAACCAACGCAATGCGATTTAATTCATCGCCAAAAGTGCGATACAAATATTGAGCAACCTGAGTTAAAAAAGGGGTCATGGAAAATATTTTTGATAAAGATAATACTTAAATTAAGGGCCTTGTAAAAAGAGTAATCAACGTTCAAAATAAAACAATAAAAATGAAAACAATACATATAAAAATTAATCCGATGAAAACATTTTTTTTATTCATTGCCTTGGCGCTGATCTCAGCATCAGGCATAGCACAAAGCGAGCTAAATCCTTTAAATTCGACCCCGTATATTGAAGTTACAGGGGAAGGTGAAATGGAAGTTATTCCTGATCAAATCTTCCTGCATTTCACCATAAAAGAACGCTACGATGGCAAGAAAAAACTCAACATCGAGGATCTGGAAAAGAAAATGAAACAACACTTGAAAGTAAATGATTTTGATTTAACCAAGTTATCTTTAGCTGATGCTGACGCTGATTTTGTGAAGATCAAACGAAAAAATAAAGATGTACTGGCATCAAAAGACTATGTGCTTGAGGTTAGCACCACACAAGAATTGGCTGACACGTGGGAGATACTGGATGAAATTGACGTTCAAAATGCTTATGTGGAACGGGTCGACCATACTAAAATGGAAGTCTACAAAAAAGAAGTCAAGATTAAAGCAATAAAAAATGCAAAAGAAAAAGCAACGTACTTGCTCGAAGCAGTAGATCAAAAAGTTGGACAAGCCTTGTTTATTCAGGAACGCGAAAATTATGCACAACCTTATTTTCGTAATGTAAAAACAGTGGGTGCCATACAGCGAATTGAAGATGAGAGTCAACAAATTGAACCCGAAATTACTTTTCAAAAGATAAAACTGAGCTACAAAGTTTTTGCTCGATTTGCGATCAACTAACATACAAATAAAAACACACCTATCAGCTTTTTCTAAAACTCGGAAGAAGAAACTGCTAACAAAAACAATAAAGATCAAATTTGAATCTCAATTTTCCAGATACAATAAAGCATTGAGCAACAAATTTCTATAACTGGGATTTTAATAACTTGATTTGCCACCGTCCGTTTGCATATAAATAATTATTGATGATCGATATATATGCTCCAAGCCTATGATTTTCGTACTCTCTGGATGATTAATTCTTTACAGTGGGGTTACTTCGGGCGACACCTTGGTGTTTCCGTACACTTCATCAAACAAGTCAAAATCTGTCAAGCCTGCAGCAACCGGACGTTTAGTGGCTACTCATTGAAAGGGGGATATCGGGGTCTTCAAATAAGTTGAAAAACCATTTACCGACGTTTCATGGTATCTTTTAGAGTCGTTAAATTGAATTTTTCGATCTGTTTCATCATTGGTTTTAGTTTATTCGAACTCAAAAGTAAAAAGAAATAAGTTTTTATATTATTCTATTCAATGCACTATAAAAACACTTTTCATTTATATCCGTTATGAACTAATTCAAAAGGAAAGAGCCACGTCCACAGGGTATTTACATACTAAAAGCTGACTTGAAAACATACAATATTCTCTTCCAATAATTCTTATCAAATTTGAAAAAGCAGAATGCGGAGTCACTCTGACCATGCTCAAAAAACATGGGTTTTCAATTTCCACAAAATTTTACTTTGATTACGCAACTATTTTCACAAAATTGGTCTCAATTATTGTTGATGTCTGAAATCAGAATTTACACCGAATGACAAAAGAAAGAAAACAGATAATGAAACGCCTGATTAAATGGACACTGCTTGCTTTGTTCGCTTTGATTATTGCATTTTCTATTCTCTCGTTTTTCTTTGCTGAAACATTGATAAAAGATGAATTAGAAAAGCAATTCACAAAAAAAACGAATGGCTCATACTCACTTAGCTTTGAAGATTTGTCGGTCGACATCTTCAGCCAAAGCCTGTCGATTTCACATATCGGTATTCATGATAATAATTCGTCGAACGCTGAATATTTACTAAAGGCTGATTTACTAAAAATAAATCAGGTGGGGCTTTATAAATTATTAGCTAAAAGAAAACTGCACATTCGAAAACTAAAGATTGAATCACCTTCGTGGGAATTAAAAACAGATACGCTTCAACAAGAGAAGTCAGACGATCCATTTGCATTTATCCAAAAAATCTCACCGCTTTTTAACACATACTTAAGAACAATTTCGATTGAAGAAATTGAGCTTTCGAATGCAGGATTCCTTACTGGTCAACTTCCCATAAACTCGGCAAACAGATTGAGTAACCTGAATTTTAATATCGAAATTTCAAATTTTTACACTGATTCTGTTTGCATTAATCGTGAAAAGGATTTTTTTAAAGCTGATGATGTCTACTTTGGTATTGACAATTACCAGAAATCGCTTCCCGACAGCATCCACAAACTGTCTGTTCAAAAGATACAATATTCGCTAAAAAATAAAGATATCGTTGGAACTGAGATTCAACTTACACCGGTTAATTCAAGCCAGGTAAAAGGAACACGCTATCATGTTGAAATTCCAGAGATCAAAATCAAATCTAATCAATTAAGAGAGATTTTTCAGAATGACAGTCTTCAAATTGACTCGTTATTTTTGATGGATGCACAAATACAAGTATTTCCATTAGAAGGTGCACCAGAGATTAACCTAAAAAAAATTAAAGAGTTTGATTTGTATCAACTCGTAAAAGGCGAAATCAGGCAACTGAAGATAAACCACTTGTCGATGAATGCCGAAAAGCTTAAAATTGAGCGAAAGAAGGAAAACAAAACCGGAATACAGGAATTCTACGACCTTGAAGTTCAATTGGACAGCTTGCTGCTTAGCGAAGATTCATACACCGATCCGAACAGAATTCTATATTCCACAAACTTATATTTGGAGATCGATAATTACTATTTGCTAATGAATGATGAAATCCATCGTTTCGACGCAACAAGCATCATCGTCTGCAGTAAAAATAGCTTTTTAAGTGCCGATCACCTCCAGTTAAAACCAAACCAAAATCCGTCAACCGAAATGACGACCGTTGATCTTGAATGTGATAGTATCCGACTAATTGACATCGACCTAAAAAAATTGTTTCATAAGCGTGAAATGCCCCTTCAGTCGATTTTAGCCTACCGGCCAACATTAATAATTAACAACGGCAATATAAAACGCAAGACTCAAAAAGACACAAACAGCCTGCTTTATTTTTTCATCCGCAACTACATTAAGGGTGTCTATGCCAATCTGGTTGAATTTGATCAGGGAAAATTCACCATTAACGCCGCCGATAATCCGCACCAGTCCGGCGTAATTTCATCAGATTTTTCGTTTAGGCTGACCGATTTCTCTCTGGATTCAACAAGTGCAAACAGAACCGACAAACTATTTTTTGCAACTAACATCGATTTAAATTTTTCGAACTACGAAATGAAGCTAGTGGATCAAATTCACCGATTAAAAATTGAGCAAATCAATGTTTCAACCTATCAAAACAGAGCGACTATTCGAAATCTGGAATTGTCGCCCGACAAACCTGAGATGAACGCCCGATTACTCAAAAAACTAAACCGCTCACAGATTTATGATATTCGCGTCCCCTACATGAGCTTGAATAACACGAATATTCACCAGGCATTTTTTAATAAAAAATTGAGAATCAATCGATTCTCAATTATTGAGCCCAACATTTACCTTGAAGTTTTTTCCCGACCTGAAAAACAGAACGAAAACAAATATTCGTCTCGTGAATTCTACGATCTGCTAAGTAACTATATCGAAAATATTTCAATAAAAAAAATTACGACTACTAACGGTAATATTCAACTAATTACGCATAGCAAGAAAGGAAAGACGATTTCGTTCAATAATAAATTTAGTCTTGAACTTGACAACTTTGCTTTAAGCGAGGTCGAGATCGAAAAGCATAAACTGCTATTTGCCGATGACTTTGAACTGAAAATTGAAGATCATCTTTTTCAATTATCAGACGATGTGCACTACCTGCAAGCCAAAGAAATCGGCATATCATCAAAACAATCAGAAATATTTATTCGAAATGCAATCCTGTACCCCGACATAACGAGCAAAACCAAAGGAAATCTTCCTGTACATTTTCATATCAGCATCCCCGAAATCAAGCTTCGAGGAGTTGATTTAGAAGAAGCCTATTTTAAACAGCGGCTAGCTGTCGACCAATTTGTAATACAAAAGCCATTAATTGATTTATACCGCACAAGGGGAGCTAAAAATCAGATAAATTTTGAAAAAGTAGCTGTTCCACTGCCAAAAGAGATGCACACGCTTATCATCAAAAAGTTTGATATAAATGATGGACAAATCAATGTGATTGAAACTGATCAGCTTTCCGAAAAGAAGATACTCACAGCCAGCATATCAATGCAGGGAACCAACAATAGCTTAATCAGTCAGGGAACCAATAAACCTGCGAACTTCAATTCTGATAATATTTCAACAACGTTAAATCAAATTACATTTAAGCCGCAAAAAGGAACCGTTAACTTTACAGCAGGACAAATAAAATTCTCAACTTACAGCCAGAAGCTGGAAGTGTTAGATTTGTTATTAAAAAACAGATCAGCACTAAAAAATCAAGGGTTTCAGCAACTACTCGTTCCTAAACTGGTATTCGAGCAACTGGATATTGAGCAGGTTATAAACAACAAAAATCTTCATTTTGAATCTATTGTGGCTGAAAATCCGGTTATGACAATCAATTCAGATAAAACCAATCAGGATAAGCTCAATCTTTATCATCTTAAAATTCCGGAAACAATCTCCCCTCTGATTAACCGAATTTCGGCACAAAATATCAACCTAAACCAAGCACAAGTCATTCGATTAATTGGCGAAAAAACTAAGAACTATCCAAAAGCACAGGTCGAATTAGCGAATTTTGAATTAGACACAATAGCTTCTAATGATTTACTGGGAGCTAAATCTGTTCGGTTAAATCTACAGAATTACGCATTCACAGGTCCTGATAAATACTATAATTTTCATTTGGGAGACATCAATTTTGACAATCAAGATAATCTTTTGACGATATCTGCCATTCAAATTATTCCCAGATACTCAAAAGCACAATTTCAAAAAATCATTTCTTTTGAAACTGATCATTACCAAGGGCATATTGACCGGTTAACCATGCAGAATATTGATCTGAAAAGTTGGTATAACAGAGGGGAATTAATGGCTTCATCAATAATTGCCAGCGGAGGACGACTTTCAATCTATCGGGATAAAACAATTGCGGATAATCCAAACAGTAGATCGATACTCCCGCAGGAAATGATTAAGAACATTGACTTACCTTTTTACTTTGATTCACTAAAGCTAGAGGACTACAACATTTATTACACCGAACAAGCAGAAAAAATGCCTTTATCCGGCATGGTTAAATTTGAGAGCCTAAATATCAGTGCTTATCCGGTTACCAACCTACCCGATATGCTAAATTCCAATTCAACATTAACCATCAAGGCAAGCGGTTTATTGATGGGAAAGGCATTGTTGGAAACCACCATGAAATACAACATGCAGTCAACTGAAAATGAATTTTCAGTAGCTGGAAAGCTCTCTCCTTTTGATTTAACGATTTTAAATCCAATTGTAGAGAACACAGCAGGGGTCTCAGTAAGATCCGGACAATTAGATCGTTTTGAATTTGAATTTGAAGCAAATCAGACACACGCGCAAGGACAGCTCCGATTTGCCTATGACAACTTAAAAGTATCGATACTTACAACCAAAGACGGAGACACGAGAGAAGCTAAATTTGCCAGTTTTATAGCCAATAATTTGATGCTAAAATCAAAACATCCGCGAACCCGAATTTTACTACCCGACGAAATTAGTTTTAATCGTGATCCCAAAAAATCGATTGTGAACTATTGGTGGAAATCCATCTTTAGTGGAGCCAAAAATACGTTTGGCATAAAAGAATGAAAAATAAGCTGAATTTCCATTTTAGTTTTGTTCTAAAAAAAACTATTTTTACCTGCCATTTGACTAAATAATATTACCCTAAAATTATACGGTGCGAAACATCCCAACATATTTTATTCTGAATTGCTTATTATTCACAGTTAGTTATGCGCTAGGTCAAGTTTCTTCAACGAAAATTTTAGTCATCTATTCATACGACGCAACTTTTCATATTTATCAAAAATCAGAGAAAGCTTTGTATGATGTATTTCCGCAGTCAGACAATATTATTGATATTGAATTTCTCGATTCAAAACGCTATCCCAACAGACAACTAAATACCAGCACCTATGAACGGATTCGGATAAAGCAAAAGGAACATCGTAATTACGATATTGTAATTGCCTGTAACGACAACGCTTTCGAATTTTGCTTGGAGCATCAAGCAACGTTATTCCCGGAAATACCAATTGTTTTTTGGGGTGTAAATGATCTAGAGAAAGCATTCGAACAAGATCAAAACGAATGGGTAACAGGTATTGCTGAAAATATTTCTCTCGAAAAGACATTGCCATTAATACAAAAACTACATCCTGGAAGAAATAATCTTCAGGTGATTACTGATAGCACAACAACCGCTATTGCCGATTTAAAAGTTTTTGAAAAAACAATTTCCTTATTTCCAAACCTGAATTACGAAATATTAAATGTCAGCAATTACACACGAGAAGAATACCGACGAAAAATCCAACAAATTCCTTCCAATCAAATAATTTTTCTACTAGCCTCTTATCGACTTAAGGATGACTATCTATCTTTTGACCAGATCGCAAAAATGTTATCAACCAATTCAAATAGTCCAATTTACTATGCCTATGATATAGGGGATGGAGGTGGATACATCGCAGGAACTGCAATCTCTTATTATGAACAAATGTATTCAGCCTGTTTAATCGCAAAACAAATATTGAGCGGCACCACTCTTCAGTCTATAAGAGTAAGATCAGATGTGTCATCTAACAGCATTATCGATTATAACTTGGTTAAAAAGTTTCATCTCAACCCAGAGCTAATTCCTGAATCTGCAATTGTTTTAAATGATCCTAATCGAAAAATCGAAATCTCGAAGCCTGAATTCTACGAAATATCCAGCATTGTTGCCGGGGTGTTCGTTGTCCTTTCCCTTGCTATCTTTTTTATCAATTTAAAACGAAAAAAAGAGAAGCGTTATCGAGTTTTTGCAGAAAACTACTTAAATATTTTTAATGAGAACCATTCGATGATGCTGCTCATTGATACCAAGTCTCAGGTAATAAAAAATGCGAATAAGGCAGCTGCTAAATTTTACGGCTATTCGCAACCTCAGTTAAAAGGACTGCATTTTAGTGAATTATGTCAGTTACCACAAATCGATCTTGATGCATTTTTCACTCAGTCAGAAAAGCAAAATAGTCATTTTGAACAAAAGCATTTGCTCAAAAATGGACAATTAAAAGACGTTGAGATTCATAGTGGAAAAATTAACATCGATAAAAGTATTTACATTTATGCAATTGTACACGATATTTCGAAACGAATAAAAGCTGAACAAGAATTGATTGATGCAAAAAGGAGAGCAGAAGAAAGCGATCGATTGAAATCTTCATTTTTAGCGAATATGAGTCATGAAATCAGAACTCCAATGAATAGCATTCTAGGCTTTTCGTCGCTATTAGAGGTAGATGATATAGAATTGTCCACACGCAAAGAGTATATCCGGCATATTAATAATAGCGGAGAGCACTTATTGACACTAATCAACGACATTATTGACTTGAGCAAGATTGAAGCGAATCAACTGAAAATTTATAAAACCAATTGCAAAATTAACTTCTTGATGGATGATTTGCAGATCATGATTAAAAGACAGTTGGAACGTGCCGGAAAAGATGTACAGATGAAACTCAGCAAAGGGATTAAAAACAATAGCTTCAATATAAAAACAGATGAAGTCAGACTAAAGCAAATCTTAATCAACCTACTAAGCAACGCCATAAAATTCACAGAATCAGGCGACATTGAATTCGGCTATAAATATCGCGAGGACAGTGTTTTACAGTTTTTTGTAAAAGACTCAGGGATTGGTATCCATCCAGATAAACAAAAAGACATCTTTTCAGCCTTTAAGCAAGTTGAAGAGTACTCGTCACGCACCTATGGAGGAAATGGTCTTGGATTGTCAATCACCAAATCGCTGGTCGAAAAATTGGGCGGCCATATTTGGGTCATGTCCGAACCAGGTCAGGGTTCGCGCTTCTACTTTACTATTCCGGCTGAAAACAACCAGCTTGAATTATAAATTAATACTCGCTGGTTGGTTTTATCTTTTTCACGCGATATGGCTTTTTATCCTGACCTTCGTAATATGTTCTCATTAAAATTTCAGCCATAATACCAATGGTAATAAACTGAATACCTCCCATTACCAGTATCATTCCAAGAATAAGAATTGGTTTCCCCCAAATGTCGTGACCAAATATTTTTAACATCAGCAAATAAAAATTGATCAGAAAACCAATTCCTAACGTTACAATACCAATTCCTCCAAAGAAGTGCATCGGCCGTTGCATGTATTTTTTTAAGAAAACCATTAAAATCAAATCACTAAAAACACGGGTTGTGCGACTCAAATTATATTTTGACTTTCCGAACTCGCGAGCCCGGTGGTTGACATCAACCTGTGTTAATTTTGTAGAACCTTCCAAGGCTAATAATGCCGGAATAAAACGATGAAGTTCACCATAAATGTGGATGCTTTTAATAGATTCGTTTGTAAACACCTTCAAGGTGCAGCCAAGGTCTTTCATTCGGAGCCCTGTAGCCTCGCGGATTAAATAGTTAGCAATTTTACTTGGTATTTTCCGCAAGAACGCGCCATCTTTACGGTTGGCTCGAACACCGGCAACCATATCCCACGATCCGTCTTTCGCCATTTTCATCATCATCGGAATATCTGCAGGATCATTTTGCAAATCGCCATCAATTAACGCCACATACTCACCAGAAGCGGCATCAATTCCAGCCTGCAATGCCGAACTTTGACCATAATTCTTCTTCAACTCCAGAAGCAGAAAACGCTCATCATTAATCGCTTTAATTTCTTCCCGTGTTCGGTCGGTTGATCCATCATCTACAAAAATGGCTTCGAAATCAATATCTTCTAGGGCGGCTTTTATTTGTACACTAAGTGGTTTGATGTTCAACTCTTCATTGTAAACACAAATGACCAAACTTAATTGTTTCATGATTCTCTGTTTAAGGATATTTTGCCTAAAATTTCGTTATTTAGCGGTGCGAAATTAAGAAAAAGGCTGAAAGTAATCTAATACAATTATCATTAAATAGCAATTTTAGCTCATGCTCAAACGATTAAATAATCCCACCCTTTACCCATGGTTCATCTTTATTTTTGCGATGGGTATTTATACGATCAATCTGGGAGGCAGCAGCATCTATATTTTAGATGAAGCCAAAAATGCCACCTGTGCGTCCGAAATGTTTGAACGTGGCGATTGGATTGTACCAACTTTTAATCAAGAACTGAGAACAGACAAGCCTCCCCTACACTACTTTTTTATGATGCTGAGTTATTCTGTTTTTGGAGTAAATGCATTTGCTGCCCGTTTTTTTTCAGCGATGTTTGGGGCACTCACTATTTTAATCAGTTTTTTATTTGTTCGGAGATTTCATTCTGAAAAACTTGCTCTATGGACCAGCTTTATCTTACTGGCCTCCATTCACCTCAGTATTCAGTTTCATTTGGCCGTTCCTGACCCTTACCTCATCTTTTTCTTTACGGCAAGTATCTTTAGTTTTTATGCTGTTATTAAAGAGAAAAGAACAATTTATTTGATTCTGCTCTATGTTTCTGTCGGATTAGGCACTTTGTCAAAAGGACCGGTTGCTATTGGTTTGCCCGGCTTAATCTTTCTTTTATTCCTGATTTTCAGTAGACGTTTTAACTGGAAAGCAATTAAACAACTGAAACCTTTTTTAGGTGCTTTAATTGTTGTGGCTATTGCTTTGCCCTGGTATATTCTGGTTCACCTAAAAACGAACGGACAATGGACTGAGGGGTTCTTTTTCAAACACAACCTGGGACGTTTCTCAAGTGAAATGGAAGGACATGGAGGTATATTTTTAATCACCATCTTGTTCGTTTTATTCGGTCTTTTCCCCTTTTCGGTATTTATTGTTCAAGCATTAAAAAATGCATTTAATAATAGAAAAGATGACTTTGTGTTAATTAACTTGATTGCTGGTCTAACAATCGTAACCTTCTTTGCCATATCGAGAACCAAACTTCCCAACTACACTGTTCCGGCATATCCTTACTTTGCAATTTTAATTGGCCTTTGGTTATGCAAAATCGATTTGCAGAAAGCAAAACCAAAAGTTAGTTTAATTGGACTTCTGGCAATTGGAGTCATTCTGATCCCAGCGCTGTATTTCGGTATTAAGTTCGATCCGGCACTGGCTCATCTTAACTATTTGGCTTTGTATTTTCTACCCATCCCCGTAGGCTTTATTATTGCGTATGTTCTATACAACAAAGGTCTTTTGAGGCAATCGCTTCAAACAATTGGCCTAACAACTATTTTAGGCAGCTTGTGTTTTATGCTTTTCGTATTTCCGAGAATTGATGAGGAAAATCCGGTAGCCCAAAGCCTTCATTTAATAGCAGGAAAGGAAGTTCGTTATTTCGAAAAATTCAATCCTTCCTATTCTTTCTATTTGCAAAAAGAACTAACGGAAATTAAACCCGACGAATTTAAAAGCTTTTTTGAAGAGAATCCGGATGGAGTGATTATCTCAACAACAAGAAGGCTTGAAGATGTGCAACTTCCCTCGAATGTTGAAGTTTCCTTTTCGTCCAGAGATATTTTCGAAACACCTACAACGGTTTTAATTACACGAAAAAATAACTAGAATATCCGTAAGTTTATCCAATGTCATTTAGTTGATATAAAATGACCAATGTCAATACGATGAAACAAATGACGGCTTTGAAAAAGTAGATACTGATGCGGCAATCACGATGAATGAACCTTCTACTATCTACTTAAATTTAATCTGATAGGCTGGTTTGTCAAACCAAGAGAATCGTTGCAAACGAAACAATCCATTTAGGACTAAAACAGCTAAAAATGTACTAATAACACCAAAAAAAGATCCTACGTAAACATCAAGAAAAAAGTGTTGAAGAAGATAAATACGCGAAAAGCCAACCACCAGCGCAATCAGAAAGAATAGTATTCCGACTGTCCTTCTTCCAAACATAATTGCTAAAACGCTCATAACCGAAAAAATTGTCATGGTATGACCGGAAGGAAAGCTAAAATGGTAGTTCAACTCGGCAGTATAAATAAAGCGTTGAAAATCGTCGTAATAAAAATAGTTGAATGGACGTATCCGTTCGGAAAATACTTGTCTCTTTAAAACATTCGTGAAAATTCCGACAAACCCGAGACTAATTAGACCAGTCAGCCCGGCACGAACCTTCCAGAATAGTAAAGCAACCATCAACGAGGCAGCAAAAACACCTGATCCCAAGTCGGTTATTACGCCAACCAAACGATCAAACTCCTCTTTCGAATATCGATTAACAAATAATACAACATCCCCATGTTTCGTGCTTGCAAGCACCCAAATGCCAATCAGTAAAAATCCTACACATGCCCATAAGAACGCAACAATTCCTGGATTTTCGAACAGATTTTTAAATGATCTTTTTACTTCCATTGCCATAAATAAGCCAGTTTTATGGTTTGATATTCGTAATCCTGAATTCCTGTAATATATTCAAATTTGATGGCATTTCTTTCGAGGTTTCGCTTCAACGACAGCATATAAATCATCGGCTGATCCCGTTCATCCTTATAACCGGAGTACCCGCTTAAGGAATTAGTAAGTTCCCAAGTATCGTTTTTCAGCTGTATACCAAGACTATACATAAATGCATCATTCTGTAAATTATCTAGATCATTGGTTTGCCAAGAATAAAAGCCAAAGCTCCCAAAAGGTAATCCCTGAATATTTTCAATGAATTCAGGAATCTCTTTTGAAAAGCTCAGATCAAAATAGTAGCCCGGACTATCGGAGTAACGCGCAGCATCGAACCGACCACCGGAAGCTGTTTTTCCGACCATTCGAAGCATCGTATTCGGAAATTTCCTTCCTTTTACCAACTGCACATTGGTCGCGAAATACAGATCTCCAACAGCAAGTCCTTCACCATCCCAATCACGGGCTGCACGCTCATCTCTAATCGAATCAGACATGGAATAGTGTTCAACGATAACGCCATACAGTTCTATCGCAATTTTATCTGAAAATGGATAATAAAATCGTCCTGAAAGGTTTTGCGTTTGATCTCCGGTTCTGATATGAAAGTCGGTGCTAAACTCAATGGTTTTGCTTTGTTCGACCACGCCTTTTGCAGCCTCAGGAACCGGCAATGCATTGGGACCAAGAAACCCCGGACTGACTGTAATAAAACTACGCCAATTAGGCATTCCAGCCTCCCAGCCATGCAAATCATTCCACCATCCCCAATCTTCCTGAGCATGAGATATAGTATAACTAAACAACAATATAAAACAAAAAATTAATCGTTTCATTCGTATTGAATCAACAAGAAGCTAAAAATGAAAGCCCAACGTTTATTTTATGAGCCCAAAGATAAACAGGCAAATTGAATCGATAAGTAAAAGACAAAAAAAAAACTCCCGTGCAAGGAGTTTTTTCAAGATATTATAAATTTAATTTCTTTCTTATACTTTTAGGAATCGCATCCTTATGCACCATAATGCTCATGGTCTTATAACTGATATAAGGTTTCGATGCAAAAAAATAACCGTCATAGTCATTATATTCTCCCCAAGAGTTCTTTACCTTATAATAAATGGTTCCGTTTTGATCTGTCGCCTTACCTACAATTAGCATTCCATGGTCATCAGTCGTGGAATAGTTGTCGAAAGCCTCTTGCCGAATTTCCTGAGTTATTTCCTTTTCGGGGCCTGGTTTTTCCAACTTATATATTTCTTCAACTTTTTCCTTTTCCGATAGATTTTCCCACTTAGCAATTTCAGCATCATCAAAGTATACATCTTTCTCGGGAGTCATATCGCCTCTCTGCCTGTTCTTGGTCAGATTACTGACCGCTGTATCTGCAGATGCTATCAACTCTTGCTCTTTCGTTTCAATCCAACTTTCATCAGGAACGACAGCCACCCCCTTTTTCGATGTATTAAATCCTTTTTCACTTACATCGGCTGCCCAAGCAACAGTATATCCAATTTCAATTGCATTATCAATAATCGCTTGCAAGTCATTCAAGGGCACGTTGTATACCTCGTCCCACATCCAATTATCAGGAACCTCAATAATAAACTCAGAATAATAAGGATGGTGAGAATATGAACTGATTTCAACATAGTCATCCATATCAAGACCCACATATTCCTGAGCAAAGCTCATGGGTGTATAGGTGCTTCCTTCGTATTCAAAAGTTGTTGGAATTTCACCCAGATATGAGTCCAGTGTTCCCCGGATTGATTCTCGCCAAGCCATACTTAATTTCTTATTTTGATTTTCAATAACACCCTCAACCTGACTTTTTAATATCCGATCCATTTCGCCGTGTACATGCTTGGACTCGCCGTAATTCAGTCCATCGTAAACTGTTTCAGGTACAATTCCATAGTTCTTAATCACGTGAGTAACATCATGGAACGCACCCCCTGCAGAAAAATTTAAATTTCCATGTAGGCGAACATATTTCATAGCTTTTTCATCGTAAGTATGCCACACGATAAACATCTCGGAAAGATCAACACTTGGAACGCCTTTTCTTATCATTTCAGCTTCGAGAAAACCTAAACCTGAAAACGACCAACATGTACCGGATCTAAATTGATCCTTTACTGACGTCGTTGGAATTTCTTTTACTATAGAAAAATGATAACCTTCTTTCTTCTCCTGCTCCTGAGCACTAACCATCTCTACGAAAAGTACAACAACCAGTGTCAGCACCACACTCAATCTAATTCTATTCATAAATATTTAAAATATAATCTATAATGGTCTACAAAGATAATAAAGATCAATTTACTGTTAAGTGATGATCGTCAATCAACCTGTTAAAATTAGTTAATAATAACAAATTAAATTCAACAGGCAAAAAGGAACCTCACAGCTAAACAACTACGCAACTGACCTTTAAACAGAGATGTAAGCGGTTGTAGTTTTTTAATGAAGGTGATGATAGAATTAAGAATGAATAGCTAATTTATAAAGAATTCAAATACGATCAGCCTTCAGTAAATAGAAACCTACAGCATGGCATGAGTCAGTAAACAGGATTAATAAATGAGGCTGTTATTTTTAGCAAACGATCCATTCCTTTAACTCGAAATAGATAGCAGTGCTTACAATTTTCCAACTATTCAGATTCGAGCATCAAACACAAATACTCAATGATTGAGTATTTGAAGTGAAACGAATTTGTGTTAGCACAAATGCAAAAGAGCTAACTCCATGAAGGGGTTAGCTCTTTTTATTTAGTTAAAAATTAAACTTATAATTTGGGTTCCCAACCTGGTTCGTATTCCCTATCCCAAAGTTTCATCGCATCTCGGTCGTAAATCCGACCACTTTTTGTATCTACATCATACGATTTTCCAATACGGTAGCCAATGTTGGCATAATGAGTCAACATTTGACTTTTAGCCCCCATATCAATTGGTGAATTCAGCAGGCTCGATTTGCCGCGAATATTATCAAAGAAGTTAACAACGTGCGCATCTGTCATATCGCCACCACCACCAAGTGCAGTTCCGGCTTCGTTGCTAACTGATTTACTGTCTCGGACGAGCTTTCCTCCGCGATCGAATAGTTTATAACCTCCACGATCAACGAACACAGAACCTTCGGTACCGTAAATAATTGTTCCTCGTCCCGAGCCATAAGTGTTATATCCATTACGACTTTTCCCATCCCAAACAATTATTTTATTGTCAGGAAATCGGAAACTGGCATCCATCGTATCGTACATTTCCCAACCATCATCCAGGTAATGACGCTTGGCTGCTTGTACTTCAACATGCTCCGGATAATCAACCTGTAAAGCCCAACGAGCAATATCCAGTTCGTGGGTCGCATTATTTCCGGTTTCAGCTGTTCCCCATTTCCATCCATACCAGTGCCAGTTATAATCCCAGGTATCATGACGATATTCTTCATGAGGAGCAGGCCCTTGCCACAAGTTCCAATCCAGCCCTTCGGGCACCGGAGCAATTTTAGGTACCGGAACTACGCCGCGTGTATTTGAATAGAAAGCAACTGCACGATAAACATCGCCAATCGCACCTTCATGAATATCCTTTATAATTTCGATTGATTCGGCTGATGAGCGTTGCTGATTTCCCATTTGCACCACCTTGCCATATTTTTTTTGAAAAGCAACAAGTAACTCTCCCTCGCGCGGGTTATGACTGCATGGTTTTTCAATGTATACGTGTTTACCAGCATCCATCGCCATCCAAGTTCCGGGTGCGTGCCAGTGATCTGGTGTTGCATTGAAAACAGCATCTACTTTCTGATCTGCAAATACTTCACGAATGTCATTAATCAGCTCTGCTTTTCCTGTTACTTTACCGGCTAAATCTTTCGCAACTTTTTCGCGCTGACTTTTCATCACATCGCAAATATACGCCAGATCAACATTATTGTTTTTATCTTTTATTGCGTTATAGTAGGCTCCAACACGCCGTCCGCAGCCCATAATAGCCACATTTAAACGGTCGTTTGCTCCAATAATCCGCGAATAACTTTTTGCTGACATTCCCATTGCAGATCTGCCCAATGTTATTCCAGCAGTACCTGCTGCGGCTTTTCTTAAAAAATCTCTTCTTGTTGTACTCATATCGTTTCGTTTGTTGGTTTATTCAATAGTTGATAATATACCTTTCACATATCCCATCGACTCAGCCATTCCAATGAAAGGGCTATCTCCGTCTTTTTCGAATTCAAGAGCTAACACTCCATCATATCCCAGCTCAACTAAGTCATCTAAAAACTGATTGAAATTGATTACACCACGGCCTATTTCACAGGTTGATCCATCAGGGGCTGCTTTAGTCACATCTTTTATGTGAATATCGAATACCCGCTCGAAATAATTTTGAACATCTTCAGATGGACTTCTCCCAATTCGTTTGGTATGACCAATATCAATGCATAATCCCATTCGGGGATCCATTTCTTTAATTAAAACATAGGCACTTTCAGCACTCGGATATAGCTTATCGCCGGGACCATGATTGTGGATCGCCAATTTGATATCATATTCTTTTACTTTGCTCTCGACATAAGGAAGCAACTCGTGATCCGGAACTCCAACAATAATATCCATGCCTGCTTTTTGTGCATATTCAAAAGCCTGATCAACTTCGGCCTTACTTCTCATATAAATCACACCTCCGGCATATAAGTCGAGACCAGCTTCTTCTGTCTTTTTAATCGCTTCTGCAATCTCATTATCCTTGGCATCTAATTTTAAATGAAAGCTTTTAAAAGCAATGTAATCAGCCCCTAATTGTTTGGAAAACTCCAAGGTCTTGTCTATGTTAAACTTCCGAAGCGAATAGGATGCAACGCCAAGTTTAAATTTCACCTCCTTTTTTTGAACAGGAACAAGGGGTTTCTGCTCCGTTTGGCAAGCACTAAAAATGCTAACCAGAATAAATCCTACTATTAATTTCCCGACTAATTTCATAAGCTCTAAAGCTTGCGGATTTTTATACTTCTGAAATGAACTTCATTTCCATGATCTTGCAACAGGACATGACCGGATTCCCATCCTCCAAAACCATCCCATTTTGCATATTTACTACGCGCAACCAAGGCGTAAAATGCTTGTGTTCCTCGCTCATATTCAAGCACTTTTCTGTTATTCAACCAATGCTCAACACTCGCACCAACGAAATCGGTTGCAACAAAATTGTTCCCCTTCAACCATTCTTCATGGCGTGTTCCTTTTACAACTAACCTAGCCTGATTCCATTCACCGGGTTTATGAACAATTTTATTTTTGTGGGCAGGAATTAAATCGTACAATGAACCGATTGTCCTGTTGCCATCTGTTCCTTTTTTGGCGTCTGGGTGTCTTTTATCATCCAATATTTGATATTCCAGACCGATAGCTGACATATCGGAGCCATATTTTTCAGTTATGAAATATTTAATCCCGCTATTTGCTCCTTCAGTTATTTTAAAATCAACTTTGAACTCGAAGGTACTGTACTCATCCAATGTAACAATATCTCCTCCATTTCCAGACTCAGCTCCATCTGCCGATTCAACAACCAATTCGCCATTTTCAACATGCCATCCTTTTTCGGGGAAAGCTTCTTTTCCAACACCACGCCAACCACTGGTTGTTTCACCATTGAATAAAAGTCTCCACCCCTGAGCGCGTTCTTGCGGCGAGAGGTAATTGGGGACTAAATTAACAACAGGGATATCAGTCCACGGCCTGCGTTGCAAATTCTCCGTTTTAATTCGAACGTTGCGCCATTTAATTTGCTTGCCAGCTTCTGACTCATCATGAATACTATGGACTTGCAAGGCAATGAAACCTTTTGCTGTCTCATCATCAACCAAATCAGCACAAGGAATACCATTGACCCACGTACGAATTGAGTTTCCAATCGCTTCAATATGATAATGATTCCATTCTCCCCGGCGAAAAGCTTCCCGCCCCTTAGGATTCATTTCTAATGGATAAAGCCAACCTCGGCGAGCTTCATCATAAATACCGCCGCTCCATGCTCTGGCTGAAGGATCTACCTCGCACTGATAACCATGAACACGGCCATCCATATAGTTCGGATCACTTAAGCTACGAAACTGGATACCCGAATTCATCTCGTTGTCAACGAGCAAATCAACTTCAAAAATAAAGTCACCATATGACTTGTCGGTGGTCAAAAAGGAATTTGGCGTATTGGCAACTGTTGTTCCCACGATTTCGCCATCAATTACTTCGTACTTGGCTTTCCCATTAAGTTGTTTCCAGCCCGACAAGTCTTTCCCGTTAAAGAGATCGTTCCATCCATCTGCTTCGTTTGCAAATAAAAAAGTAGAAATAAATAAAAAAAGAAAAGAAGTTAGAATTTTCATAGTTCTATTATTCAATTAGTATTATTAATTAAAATTCGTTCGTTCACCTAACGAAGTTATCAAATTACGCATATTTGGGTATATTTGCCAGAGTCAAACTCGTTTTATAACTGTTATAAGCTCGCTATAAAACCTAAAATGAATACAAATAAAATCCTAATAAACAAATATTTACACAAAGTAATTTCGAGTAAGCAATTCTCTAAATCGAAAATCAGCTGTGACCTTTTAAGCTACTTGGTCAATGCTTCTTTAGAAGGAAAAAATCCGAAAGAATATACAATTGGAGTTGAATTGTTTGGCAAAAAGTATTCCGACAACAATAAGCAAGATTCTAATATCCGGGTATATATTCACAATGTTCGAAGAAAACTGACCGAGTATTACGAAAATGAAGGAAGTAAAGATCCGGTTGTTTTTGTCGTCGAAAAGGGCAAATATAAAGTCAGGTTTGATTCTGCTAAAGATCACCGAAAACCAAAGCCAAAGCCGTATTTAATCCCTTTTGTTATTTCTTCGATGGCCTTAGTTGGCGTAATTTATTTGTTGTTGTTTAACGCGAAACGAACTCAAAATCCTTGGAAAGATCTTCCTGTATGGCAAGAATTTACAAAGAACGAAAAGTCCACCCTGCTGGTTTTAGGAGATTATTTTGTGTTTAATGGGCAAATCCCAACCGGAGAAAACGGAATATTTCGGGATTTCAGTATTAACTCTGAAGTTGATTACGAGCATTTATTGGATAAAAATCCGGACTTAATTAAAACGATCACAAAGTCGAGCCTGACCTATTTATCGAAAATGGCCGTATTTTGTCAAAGCGAAATTTACAAAGTATTTGCTCAAACCGGAGCCTCAATCGATGTGAAATTATCATCTGATCTTCAACCTGATGATTTAAAAAACAATAACATCATTTTTATCGGAAATTATAAAAATATGGGCTTGTTCGAAAATCTGGTCAAGGAAATGACTTTTTCTTTTGGAGTTTCAACTGCTTCCCATCAGTTAATTTATTCTTCTGATCCGTGTACTGAAATATTTCGACCGGAAAGTGATAACACAAAGCAGAAAGATTATGCACTTATGATTAAAACAAAAGAGTTCTCAGGGAATCATATCTTACTATTTCTATCAGCGATGGATATTGGCAATATTTCAATTGTTAATCAGATGACTAATCCTGCATACCTGAAAGATTTCCAGAAAGAACAGCTTCAAAAAATCGAATCGGAAGATTTCAAAGCTCTTTTCAAAGTCGACGGTATTAACAAAACTGATTTGTCTTTTGAACTTATTAAGGTCGAATAATTTTATGCAAATTGTCATACTGATCATCTACTCTTCTTTCATTATAGGGTTGGGAATTTATTCTTGGTGGAAAATTAAAAAGCCTATCGATTATTTTATTGCCGGCAAGCAAACGGGGTTTTGGCAGGTTGCCGGCAGCTTGATGGCTACAATTCTGGGAGGATCAGCAATTTTGGGAACCGTAAACCTCACAAAATATCAGGAATGGGCTGCTGCTTGGTATATTTTGGCGGCCTCCCTCGGCTTGTGGTTATTGGTTCCGCTGGTAGGGAAAGTGAACCGAATGGGAAAGTTTACGTTGACAAACCTAATCGGGCAGTTTTACGGAGAAGCAGCCCGAAAGACCGCATCGGTAATTATTCCATTAGCTTGGATTGGTATTGTTGCCGCCCAAATAATCGCCTCAGCCAAAATTCTGTATAGTTTCTTTGACCTTCCTTACGAATCTGGGGTGCTGATTTCGGGTACTGTTTTCATTTTATACACTTTGCTTGGCGGGCAAATGTCAATCATTAAAACTGACTTCTTTCAGTCGTTTGTCATCTTGCTGGGAGTTATTCTAACTGCCCTGTTTTTATGGCGAACACCGGAGTACGTTCCTGAATTTAGCAATAGTTTCCCGTTTAACGACCATTTTTCGGGAACCGACTTATTTGTATTAATCCTGACTTTTTCGAGCACCTTTGTCGTTGGTCCCGATATTTATTCACGCGTATTTTGTGCCAGAGATGAAAAGACCGCTAAAAAAAGTGTGCAGTTGGTCGCTTCAATTCTGATCCCCTTTGCCTTTCTTTTGGCGTACGTCGGGGTCTTCGCATTTAGTCATTTGCCAAAAGAGAATTTGGAAGGTTCGGCTGCATTAATCGAAGTCATCAATTTTTATTCGCCTGAATGGATTTCCGGAATTATGGCTGCAGCACTTTTATCAGCCGTTTTATCATCAGCCGACACCACCCTGCTTACTTCATCGATGATTTTAAGCGAATTAATCACTTCGGACATTAATAATGATCGATCGCTAAAAAACACCCGCTATTTCATTGTAGCTTGTGGAATAGTCAGTGTGCTTCTTGCACTAAAAGTTACTTCGATAATTGGCACATTACTCATGGCTTTGGCCTTTTATTCCGGAGCTTTTATTGTCCCACTAATCGCTGCACTAACTAACCTAAGAGTAAATAAGCAACTCAGTATTTTAGCGATGTTAGTTGGTGGATTCGTTGCTTTGGGAGGCAAAATATGGGCCAGTTACAGTGAGGCAAATTTTGCAAACTGGCTGATTATTTTAGCGTTTATCATCAACGGGCTCATTCTTTCAATTCCGGAAAAGAAATTGAATGCCTAGTGAGCAACTCCCCGAGTCCAATTTGGAACTCGAAACTTTAAACTTGCTACTCACCGACTAACTCAGTTCAACAATGGTAATTCCTGCACCACCAAATTGAACATGCTCATCGCGGTACGATTTTACAACCGGATCGGCTCCCAAAAAACTACGGATCATCTCGCGTAAAATACCATTTCCTTTACCGTGAAGTATGCGAAGCTCCCGCACATCAAGCATTATAGCTTCATCCAGAAATGCTTGAATATTGGTGATCGCCTCTTCTGCACGCTGCCCTCGAACATCAATCTCCGATTTAAATGTATTTCGCTTTTCAAATAGCTTTCGATGTACATTGGGCAATGTCCGGTTCGTTCCGCGCAATTCCTTTTTCGCCTCATTATTGCTTACTTTTTGTAGCTTTTTGCGACTAATCGAGGTGCGTAGTTGGCCAAATGCAACGACCGCATTTTTTTCTCCCAACTCCAAAACTTCACCAATCGTGCTTTGTCCGTCTATTTTTACTTTATCTCCCGGTTCCAGTTCTTTCTTCTTTTTTTTCGGAGTGGCTTTTTGCTTTTCGGGTTTCTCAGGACGACGCTTATCACAGCGCTGTTCTTTTTCCTTTAGCTTTTTAATCTTCTTGTTGATCCATTTATCATCCTCTTTTTCAACCTCTTTAACTTGCTCTTTATAGGTTGAAAGTTGCTTCCGGATTTCCTTCGTCTTTTCCTTTTCAGCTTGACTTTCACGAATTTCCCGAATCGTATTCTCCACCTTCTTGTTGGCTTCAGCTAAAATACGGGAAGCTTCCTCTTTGGCTTCGGCCATAATCTGCTTACGCTGTTTCGACAAATCGCCCAAATCAAGCTCATACTTTTCAGCCAGCTCATCCAGGCTGCGCTCTACCTTGCGGATTCGCTGTCGTTTCGACTCCCAGTAACGTTTATCGCGAACAATATCACGCAAGTGTTTGTCGAAGTTAATGTGATCCTTCCCAACCTTATTGGTTGCCTCCTCCAAAATGGATTCGGGCATGCCAATCTTACGGGCTATTTCGAAAGCAAAAGAGCTACCGGGTTTCCCAATCTGTAACTGAAATAAAGGTTCCATCCGGTGATTATCATACAGCATCGCTCCGTTTTCAATACCATCGGCTGACGAGGCAAAGTGCTTCAGATTGGTATAGTGTGTTGTAATCACTCCAAAAGTTCGTTCCTGATTTAATTGATCCAAAATGGCTTCAGCAATTGCCCCGCCAATCATGGGTTCAGTTCCTGTTCCAAATTCATCAATCAACACCAAGGTTTTATCGTTGGTAAATTTTAAAAAGTGCTTCATGTTCATCAGGTGTGAACTGTAGGTACTCAAATCATTTTCAATCGACTGTTCATCTCCAATATCGATAAACAGCTGATCGAAAATACCTACCCGGCTGGTTTCGTCAATCGGAATCAACAATCCGCACTGAAGCATATACTGCAACAATCCTACCGTCTTTAAACAAACCGATTTGCCTCCGGCATTTGGCCCCGAAATTAGCAAGAGATGTTTCTCCTCGCTTAATTCAATGTTGAGTGGAGTGACTTTTCTTTTTTCCCGATCCAGTGCAATTTTCAACAGTGGGTGCACTGCTTTCTCCCAAAATAGCTGTGGTTTTCCTTCCATCGCAGGTTTGATTGCCTCCATCTGAATACCAACACGTGCCTTGGCTCGTATAAAATCAATCGTTCCCAAAAAATCGTACAAACCAAAAAGTTCATCCAGATAAGGACGAATATCAGCGGAAAACTCAATCAAAATGCGGACAATTTCGCGCTTTTCTGCGTACTCCAGCTCTCTAATTTCGTTGTTGATTTCGACAACTTCGGAAGGTTCAACATAAGCTGTTTTACCTGTTGCCGACTCATCGTGAACAATACCATTTAATCGCCGTTTCATTGCCGAAGAGACCGGAATCACCGGCCTTCCATCGCGAATTGAAACAGTTGTATCTTCATCAACCAAACCATCTCGTTGTGCTTGTCTTAAAATACTGTGCAGCCGTTTTGAAACATTATTTTGCTTATTGAGTAACTCACGTCTGATCCGTCCAAGCTCCGGAGAAGCCTGATCTTTGATCTTTCCATGTTGTGAAATAATTTGGTCAATACGGTCCTTGATATACGGGAATACCTGAACAGGTTGCACTAGTTTTTTCAGGTTCGGATAAAGTTCTTCCTTTTGATTGCCTAAAAACCGTACGATTGCAGTAATCGTTTCCAATGATCGTTTCAGGTCAAACAGTTCAAGCACTTCTAAAAAACGACCTTCGGTTTTTATTTTTGATAGTGACTGGCGTAAATCGAAATAATAATTAGTAGGAAAAGCGTCGTTCTCTTGAGTCAATTTGGCAAACTCATCAGCATAAGCCAATTCTAATTGAATCGCTTTAAAATCAGTTAAAAATGAAATTTCATCTACACGAGCTTTTCCAAGTTCGCCTAAACAATTGCTTTTTAACAAAGCCCGAACCCGATCAAATCCAATCTTTGGTTCAAAATTTTGAGGATATATTTTCACCATCATTTTTCAATTGTTCGGCAAAAATAGGAAGTTGCGGGGTGAAATAACAAAGATCAACTAATTTCTTTCAGAATATCCAAAAATTGGGTTAACCGAAAAGGCTTCAATAATGACGCGTTCATTCCTGAATCTATGCAATTTTTTGATTCTTCATCAGTATCACTCCCTGTTAGCGCAATGATCGTAGATTTCTTGTCAATACCTTGATCAATCTCAAATTGTCTGATCTTTCTGGTTGATTCATATCCATCCATCACTGGCATACGGCCATCCATTATGATGACATCGTATTGCTTTGCACAATATTTTTCAAATGCTTCCAATCCATCACTTGCAACATCAATATCTTCGATGGTGTTTCGTAATGACATCGCGACAACTCGTTGATTAATTGAGCTGTCATCAACAACCAAGAGTGATATTTTTTTAAGGTCAATTTCCATATTTCATTTAAAAGAGAGTAACAAATATAAATAAGTTAAATCAAGAATACTTCTTATCTTCTTTAAAAACTTCAGCATACTCTTTCCAGAAGTTTTTTACTTCAGACTTCATCTCTTTGCGCAACAACAAGATTCCGATTAGGTTAGGAACAGTCATGATGACAATTGTAATCCCTGAAATTGTCCAAATAAGTGTGGTATCAGTAAAAGAGGCAAAGAAAAATCCAATAACATAGACGATGCGAAAATAAATTTCACCTTTCATTCCAAATAGAAAGTTGACGGCCCGGTCTCCGTAATATGACCAGGAAATTGCTGTTGAAAAAGCAAAAAGTAATAGTCCAATAGACACGATATAACGTCCGTACGATCCAAACCAACTTTTTGTAAAAGCTTCAGTGGTTAGTGGCGCACTGTGAATAAGTGATTTTCCGGTGAGTACAACTTCTTCAGCGTTCGCAATATTTCCATTAACAACCACAACAGTTCCTGTAAACTGATTACCATCCTTTGACACCAGAACATCATCAGCAACAGAGCGGGAATGCAAAACGGTAACTTCGCTTTGAATAACACCATCAGCCACCTCAATACTTCCTGAATACAACGGGAGGTCAGCTTTCTCCTGCAGAAAGTTAGCCAGCTTCTCGCGATCTGCTGTATCATGTTCATCGTATTGACCTGCCAATATCTGAATGTCAGCATCCTGAAACTGATTATCAATTTTTTTACTCCAAACGCCAGACGAAAGGATGACCAAGCCGGTAAGTGTGCAAATGATAATGGTATCAATAAAAGGCCCCAACAAGGCAACTAATCCTTCGGAAATCGGTTCGTGAGCACGTGCTGTAGCATGAGCAATAGGTGCCGATCCCTGCCCTGCTTCATTTGAAAATAAGCCACGATTTACTCCGCGATTAAATGCAAACGAAAAACCTGCACCCAAAAATCCGCCGGCGGCAGACGTACCTGTAAACAAATCGCTAAAGATTGAGATAAATGAAGGGATAATGTTTTCGTAGTTGAAAAGAATAACAGCCATGGCACCCAGAAAATAAATGATGGCCATTAAAGGCACCAGGCGGGATGTTACTTTTGCTATTCGTTTTATGCCGCCAATAATTACAAAGCCCAGCAGAATAGATAAAACAGCTCCAGTAAGTATCTTGTTAATTCCAAACGTAGCGAAAATGGAGTTTGAAATTGAATTTATCTGAGGTAGGTTTCCCGTTCCGAAAGATGAAAAGATAGTAGCAACGGCAAAAATTACAGCTAACCACTTCATATTTAAGCGGTTTCTCATATAATACATCGGGCCGCCGGCAATTGTGCCATCTTCGGCCTTCTCTCTATATTTGTGTGAAATGCTTACTTCAACAAACTTGAGCGTCATTCCGAGCAAGGCCGTTACCCACATCCAAAAAAGAGCCGCAGGCCCGCCAAGGTGAATTGCCAAGGCTACACCGGCAATATTACCCGTTCCAACCGTTCCCGACAACGCAGTCATCAACGCCTGAAAGTGGGAAGTGTCACCAACATCTCCTTCACGATCGAATTTTCCTCGAACAATGCGGAAAGCAGGCTTTAAATACCGGAATTGTGGAAACCGTAAATAGATGGTAAAAAAGAGTCCTGTACCTAATAATAAAAACACAAACCACTGACTACCCCCAATATAGCCGTCTATCTGGGTCAGAATGTCGTTAAGTCTATTCATTTTAGCTGCTTATATGAGCAAGCTAAAATAACACTTCAAATCCTTTTGTTAAAATTTAAAAGCAGAATTGCAGCATATTTTTGAAATTGACAGCAGAATGGCAGAATTTATTTCAAATAATTTAATTGCAAAAACTATTGGGATTCAGCATTTAAATCAGTTTTTTCCATAAATTTGCCTTGAAACTATTAACAGGAAAAGCTATGTTACCAAAATTCTTACTTGCCGACAATTCTCAGGAAACACCGGATACCATTTTTGTCGTTCACAATGAAGAACCAAAATTTATTGTTGAAAGCGACATCGAAGATTTCTGGTCGAATCAGGTTGTTCACTGGTACAGTGACAAACCGGATTCTGACGCGTTAATTAAGCAACTTTTAGAAGAAGCTGAGGAATATCTGGAAGCTGAATTTGAAAATCAGGAAAATTTGTTTGACGACGAAGAGAACGACTAATGGAAAATTTACCATCTACAAAAAAGCGATTAACAAGATCATCAAATAAGATGATTGCGGGAATTGTCGCCGGATTTGCCGAGTACTTCAACATGGACCCAACTCTTTTGAGAGTTATTTATGTGGTACTATCAGTGGTAAGCGCTGGTTTCCCGGGGCTTCTTATCTATCTTATTTGCTGGGCGGTTATTCCCGAAGAAGGAGCCTGATTCTAAAACAACGATTTTTGGTTTTCATGTCTTTTTGGTTCCCTTTACTTGTTCTTTGATCAGGCAGTACTCGTAAGCTATTTCAACTACAGGAAAGCTGGGGGTCAAACAGTCATGCACCGTCACGACATTGTTCCAGCATAGCTTTAGAATCTGCCTGACACATACTCCAATTAAAACACCTCTCTGGAAACAAATTTCGGAAATTATTTTATTCTGCTCTTATTCCATAGCGCAGAGGTTTTCTGACACAGTGCAGCAAGACTATTCCAAAGTGCAGCAAGACTATTCTCCCTGAAATCATAGTAATTACCTATAAAATAGCCTCAGCCCCATAGAAAATATCTATTATTCTAAATGGAATTGTTCTTCAGCACGATGGCAGAAAGCTTATTCCTTATGGAATTGGGGCTCGGCACGATGGCGCATCAGACTTCCGCGCTAAACAAAAAGAACGCTGAAACACCTCTAAATAAATAAGACTAAGAAAAAGTACCGCAAAACTTGTATTTTTTCTCCGGTGTAACAAATCCACTTCAGCCTACTCAACATCTTTCAAGCTCAACTGAATTCGCTTGCGAGCGATATCAACCTCGGTTACTTTAACGTTCACGTGCTCGTGTAATTTGACGACCTCATTAGGGTCGCTCACAAAACGATTGGCTAATTGCGAAATATGAACCAGTCCGTCTTGTTTAACTCCCACATCAACAAAAGCTCCAAACTTGGTAATATTGGTCACAATTCCGGGGAGCACCATGCCCTCCTGCAGATCTTCAATTTTATAAATCCCCGGGGCAAATTCGAACACTTTGATATTTTTACGAGGATCACGTCCGGGTTTAGCCAGTTCGTTCTGAATATCTTTTAAAGTCGGTAGACCAATCGATTCAGAAATATATTTTTCTAGCACAATCTCTTTTTGTTTTTCTTCGGTTGTTATTAATTCTGTTACCAAACAATTTAAATCTTTAGCCATTTGTTTTACCACGTGGTAAGATTCGGGGTGTACAGCGGTGTTGTCCAGCGGATTTTTTGCATCAGAAATACGCAGGAACCCGGCAGCTTGTTCAAACGCTTTTGCTCCCATCCGTGGGACTTTCATCAACTCCTTTCTGGAATTGAACGCACCATTTTCTTTCCGGTAATCAACTACATTCTGCGCCAATTGCGGACCCAATCCCGAAATGTAGGTCAGTAAATGTTTAGAAGCTGTATTTACGTTTACTCCAACCGAGTTAACGGCCGATTCAACAACCGTATCCAAACTATTTTTAAGTAATTTTTGATCAACATCATGCTGGTACTGCCCCACTCCAATCGATTTCGGATCAATCTTCACCAATTCGGCCAGGGGATCCAGTAAACGACGGCCAATAGAAACCGCCCCGCGCACGGTGACATCGTAACTCGGAAACTCTTCGCGGGCAACTTTTGAAGCAGAATAAACCGATGCTCCATCTTCGGAAACAACAAATACTTTAATATCACGATCATAACGCAATTTTTTAATGAAGTGCTCGGTCTCGCGACTGGCCGTTCCATTGCCGATGGCAACCGCCTCTATTTGGTAGGCACCTACCAGCGAAGTAATTTTCCGGGCTGCTTGCTTAGTTTGCTCCTGCGGTTTATGCGGATAGATGGTTTCGTTGTGCAACAAATTTCCCTGTTCATCCAAGCACACCACTTTACAACCGGTACGATATCCCGGATCAACCGCTAACACCCGCTTCTGACCGAGCGGTGCGGCAAGCAACAGCTGACGAAGATTTTCTGCAAATACCTGAATGGCATCCTGATCAGCTTTCTGCCTGGAGGCTTGTGCAAATTCAGTTTCAATAGCCGACGATAGCAATCGCTTGTAGCTATCTTTTACAGCGAGCTGAATTTGCTCCCCACATTCATTTTGCGAGCGTACAAAAAAACGGTTCAATCGCTCTAAAATATCTTCTTCGTCCGGCGCAATGGAAATGCGCAAAAAGCCCTCGTGTTCTCCTCTTCGCATAGCTAGCAGCCGGTGCGAAGGACATCTTCTCAAAGGCTCTTCCCACTCGAAATAATCGCGGTATTTTTCACCTTCAAGCTCTTTGCCTTTAACCAGCTTGCTCCTGATTGTTGCACCCAATTCGAAAGCCCGGCGCACCATATTCCGGGCCTTTTCATTTTCATTCACCCACTCGGCAATAATATCACGCGCACCGGCCAGCGCATCGTCTACCGAATCAACTTCATCATTTACAAAAGCATTTGCACGACTCTCTACATCGCGCTCCTGTTGTTTCATAATGATTTTAGCCAGTGGCTCCAGCCCTTTTTCGCGAGCCACCGAAGCCTTCGTTTTTCGCTTGGGCTTGTAGGGCAAGTAAATATCTTCCAACTCCGTTGCATCAAAACAAATGTCAATCCGGTCTTTCAATTCCGGGGTCAACAAATCCTGCTCATCAATCGTTTTCAGAATGGTCTCTTTACGTTTGATCAGCTCTTCCAGCCGGGCCTTTTCGTCTTTAATATCACCAATCTGTACTTCATCCAAACTTCCGGTCATCTCTTTCCGGTAGCGCGAAATAAAAGGTACAGTTGCCCCTTCATCCAACAACTTGATGGTGTTTTCTACCTGATTAACCCGGATTTGAAGTTGATCAGCAATCCGCTGTATAAGTTGTGCATTCATGTCCTGAAAATTTGGCTAACGAAGATAGTAGTTTTATCCAATTTTGACTGGTTTGTGGCTAATGTAATCTTCGTTCATCAAGGGGCAAACATTAAAGTTTGAATAAATTTTCACCTTTCAGACAGAAAATGATTTTATATCTCGTGGAAATATTGAATTTTTAGGAAACAAAAAAACGAAAATACAATGGCTATTAATAATGCAATGAAATTTATCCGCGAATCGCAGGTCGATCCGGAACTTCGAAAAGTGGTGAACAAAACTCCTGGAAATGAATTGATTCAGCAATTAACTGAGCTTGGCTACGAGTTTGATGTCGAAGAGTTTGAGGAATCAGTAAACATGATGCATGTGAAATGCCAGTTTGAGGAAGAAGCCAACCGTTTGATGCAGACGGCCATGTGGTTTCGCATGTCATTAAATCAATAACTCTCGTTGGCTTTGAAGCCCGACAAGGTTTTATAAATAAGGCTTTACCAGTTCCCAGTTTAGTCCGTCGTCAACAAATACGGCTTCAATTCCCATGGACCGAATATCGCTAACATTGCGGTATTCATCATCGAAAAACACGACATCTTTCTTGTGCGTATTCGTCTGTTTCAGAATTCGGGAGAGATGCTTGAATTTATCTCCGGGGTATATCTCCTGTGCATCAAAATAGTGATCAATACTGAACAACTGAAGTAGTTGCGCTGCCCAATCCGGCGCTTCTGTTCTCGATGCAGCGGCAATCATCTTTCCGCTACCTTTTAGCTTACCCAAAATGTCAGGCACATCGTCATACAAACGCAGCCTACGCCCTGCCTGATCCAACAAATTACCGTTGCTCCAATAATAAGGTGGAGTTGTACAGTCGCACCACGTATCACCGGCATTCCACAGTGTATAATCTAAATCGAACACGAAAAGCTTCATAAACTCTCTTTTTGAGCTGCAAAAATAATAAAGCTTAACAAACGACAATTTCCCAAGCTGATCGTGCGTGTTCCTCCTCAACAAATAGAATAAGTGGGGCGTGCAACTACGCCTGCTTCAATATTTTATTCTCTGCTTTAATTCTTATGAACAGCATAATTGCATTCAGCACCGAAAAAACAATTGCAGTCACATACAAATGAAAAATCAAAGGTATAACAGCAATTTCGCTTATTACAATGAAGTAGTTTGGGTGTTTAAAATATTTATAAAGTCCTTTTCTGACCAATGGAACGCCGGATATGTGAAGTATTTTGGTATTCCAGTACCTACCCAGGGAATAGATGATGTGCATTTTAACCGCAATTAGTGCCAGAAATAAAGCTAGCAAGAAGTAATCAGGTGTTTCTGTCGGCTTTAACAAATATTCGATGACCAACGACAGCATAAACCCAAGGTGAAGCAGCACAATAAATGGATAATGCTTTTTACCGTATTCAACCGCTCCATTTTCCCGAAGCCAGATTTCATTCCTCCTGGCTATCAGTAATTCACTCAGGCGCAATAGGATCAGAAAAGATATAAAAAGGACGAAGGACATGGTTTAAGGATTATTCATTTCAAACAATACCATTTCACTTGAGAAACCCGGCCCCAATGCTAGCATGAGGCCATAACCGTCTCTGAAACCATCATTTATAAATTTATCCAAGACATACAAAACGGTCGTGCTCGACATATTGCCACAATCGTTCATCGTTTCGCGGGTATTTTTCAGAAAATCGCCTTCTACGGCTAATGCTTCTTTATATGCGGTCAACACTTTTTTACCTCCCGGATGAAAAATAGAATTCTTGATATCACTCAATTCGAGGTCATATTTTGCTAAAAAAGCAGATACATCTTCTTTTACATTTTGGTGGATGATGGTCGGAATATCAGAAGAAAAAAGAACTTTGAACCCCGTGTCCAGGAATTCCCACCCCATCACATCCAACGAATCGTAGTACAATTTACTTCCTGATCCAACGAATTTAATCTTCTGCTCGGTCTTATGGTTGTCGCCTTTAATGATGCAAGCCGCGATCCCGTCAGAAAAAAGGCTCGACGCAACAAAATTACTTTTACTGAAGTCAGTGCTCAGAAAAGTCAAGGAGCACAACTCGACCGCAACAAGTAGAACGTTGGCATCAGGATTTGCCTGTGCCAAGGCACTTGCTTTAGCCATCCCTGATACCCCTCCGGCACAACCTAATCCGAAAATAGACATGCGGTTGATGTGAGGATTAAGCCTTAACTGATTAACGATTAATGCATCGATACTTGGAGTGGCAAGCCCGGTAGAAGAAACGAAAATGATATCTGTAAGCTCTTCTTTATTTAGCTTTGCTTTTGTCAGGCATTCTTCAATAGCCTGGATCGAATATTCCAATGCACAACGAACAAATTCCGTGTTTCTTTTCTGAAAAGTATTGTGTGATACATAGGTTTCTAATGGCTTGCAAAAATTTCGGAACTTGATCTCCGTATTATCGAAAACACTCATCAATCGTTCCGCTTGAGGGAAGTGAGGCAAGAAAAACTCTTTTGCATATCCTTTCACGTTTTGCTGATCAACTTTATGTGGGAAATCTATTTTGGATACGGTTTCAACAAAAGGCATAATTTTTTCTTTTAAGGTTATTTTAATCTGGATAATTTTTCCGGGTTCCCCACACTTTTTATCTGAATTTCTTCCGATGTTATTGCTTCTTATCCAACACCCGTGCAGATTAATTGTTTGACTAATGCATGTTTCATAGGCGGCAAACAGATATTGCAAGAGAAATTGTGAGATCTAAAACGAAAAGAACTGTGAGTTTCCCCCAAGAGGTTTAATTTTCCATCCTTCCCTAGCAGAGATGGGCATCCAAAACCCGACAGACTTTTGCTATTCCTTTTATCACCATTCTTTCCCTTTAAAGCGGGAACCTTTTAGTGTATAAACTCAACCTCTTTTGATTTCAGACAAAGCTGAATTGAAAAAACCTTGCCGACAAGACAACTTGCATAACCCGCGACAGATCGTTTTTTTGTCCATTCGTTATTTACTAAAGAGACAATATTCTTCTTATTTCAGACTTATATATTCCATTAGTTGTCATACCATTATGTCCTTGCCCGTTTAATGTAATTAAAGTGTCTGATTCCTTAAATTCTTGTTTAAGTTTCAGTGAAGAACCATAATAAATAACCCGGTCTTGATCTCCATGGAAAATAACAACAGGCATTTGACAATCTTTTAAATATTTGTTGGTTTCAAGCTTATATTTTAAAAGAAACCCGGGAATAATTGGATAGGTATGCTTCATCATATCTACCAAGCTATAATAAGGTGCTTGTAAGATTAAAAGTTTGGGATTGTTTATCGAGGCAATTTTAGATGCAAGACCTGTTCCAATCGAATATCCTAATACAATTATTTTGTCTTCAGTGTATTGCTTTGTCAGTTCATTATAAACTTGTTGTATATCCTGAAAAAGTTGTTCTTGTCCATTTATTTTTCCTTCACTTTTACCGTATCCGCGATAATCTATGATAAAAATGTCATAGTTTAAATCGGTATAAGTTTTTGCAACACCACCCCATGACCTTAAAGAACCAGCATTTCCGTGTAGATAAAAAATCAGTCCTTTCGTACTATCCGCTTTAAACAACAGGCCATTTAAGATCGTTCCATCTGCAGTCTCAATATTTTTTTCTTCATATTTCTGACGAAACTGAAATTGATATGTCTTCTCTAATTTCTGAGGAAAAAAAATTAATCTCTCTTGGGCAATGTATAAAAACCCACTTACTAGAATGTAAAGAGCTAAAACTAGTTTCAATGCGTTAATAAGTACTTTCTTCATTTTCTGGGTCTGTGTTGGTAATCTGACGAGAGACTGCAAGTTACAACGGATTTAATTTAGTTGCAGGCTCCAGACAAAAAAATGACTATTAACAGGCAAACCCGTAGAACGTCTCTGACCACATTCAGAGGACGTGGATTTCTAATTTGAAGTAAATCTTTTAAGATATATTGTTTAGAACAGCCTCAATTGATTACTATCGTAGATCACATGATATTTTCATATTAAAAACTCTTGCAATATTGAGCATATTCTTACAATAAACTTCTACATTTAGGGCTTGTAAAAAAAATTAGAAAAAGTAAAACATATGGATAAAAGCTTAGTGTTGGGAGCCGAAGCCATTGCTTTGGGAGCCATTGATGAAGGTATCTCAGGAGTATATGCTTATCCGGGTACACCCTCAACCGAAATCACAGAATTCATTCAAAAATCAAAAGAAGCTACCGAAATAAAAATACGTTCACAGTGGTCTGTTAATGAAAAAACAGCTTACGAGGCAGCCTTAGGAATGTCGTATGCGGGAAAACGATCGATGGTATGTATGAAGCATGTTGGACTTAATGTAGCAGCCGATGCCTTTATAAACTCAGCGATTACGGGCATAAATGGCGGGTTAGTTTTAGTCGTTGCAGATGATCCTTCCATGCATTCTTCCCAGAATGAGCAAGACACTCGTTTTTATGGAAAATTTTCGTTTCTACCCCTGCTCGAACCTTCGAACCAACAAGAGGCATACGATTGTGTTCGGTATGGCTTCAACTTGTCGGAGCAGGTAAAACTTCCTGTCATCATCAGAATAACAACGCGTTTATCACATTCGCGTTCGATTGTTTTGCGCCAAACGATGACTGAGCAAAATGAATATCGTGCCGAAACCGATCAATCAAAGTGGATTTTGCTACCCCATAATGCACGCAAACGTTATTCGGCATTGCTTGACATACAAAAAAAGCTAGTTGCTATTTCCGAAGCATCTCCTTATAACCGCATTGAAAAGGGAGAGGGAAAAAATGGGATTATTGCCTGTGGTTTAGCTTACAACTATGTTAAAGAAACCCTCAATGCCTATAATCTGAATTATCCAATACTAAAAATTTCACACTATCCTTTACCCGATTCGCTATTGCGTGAGTTTTTCGATACCTGCGACAATATTCTTATTGCCGAAGAGGGGTATCCTATTTACGAGGAATTGTTACATGGCTATTTCAAAAATAAAAAGCTTAAAGGTCGATTAGACGGCTCTCTGCCCCGAACAGGTGAACTTACTCCCGATATAATTGCCAGGGCACTGGGACTAAAACCCAAAGAATCTGCCAAAACTCCTGAAATTGTTGTTGGCCGCCCACCCGAATTGTGCACTGGATGTAGCCATCGCGATTTGTTTGATGCCATGAACGCTATCTTAAACGAACAGAGCGAGAAACACGTTTTTTCTGATATTGGATGTTATGCACTTGGTGCTTTGCCACCTTACAATACAATAAATACCTGTGTAGACATGGGAGCTTCGATAACTATGGCCAAAGGAGCTTCTGATGCCGGAATGCATCCTTCTATTGCAGTTATTGGCGATTCAACATTTACCCATTCGGGCATTACAGGCTTGCTCGATGCTGTGAACGACAAGAATGCCGTCACCATAATTATTTCCGACAATGGCACCACCGCCATGACTGGCGGACAAAAATCTGGAGGAACCGGCCGCTTAAAGCAAATCTGCATCGGATTGGGCGTTGATCCCGATCATTTGCGAACCATTATTCCTTTGAAGAAAGATTTCGAGGAAAATGTTAAGATCCTTCGCGAAGAATTTAATTATCGTGGTGTATCGGTAATTTTAGCTTGTCGTGAATGTATTCAGACCCTTAAACGAAAAAAATAATCGTTTTACGAATAACATGATTAACAGTCAAAATTTCTAAAGTACAATGACAAAAAATATCATTCTTGCAGGTGTTGGCGGACAAGGTATATTGACCATTGCAGCCATTATCGATCAGGCGGCCATGTTTAATAATTTATTTATAAAGCAGGCTGAAGTCCATGGTATGAGCCAACGTGGTGGAGCGGTACAGTCACACCTTCGAATTTCTGATACTGAAATCTATTCTGACCTTATTTCCATGGGTACAGCCGATATGATTATCTCTCTTGAGCCCATGGAAGCATTACGCTATATGCCGTATTTAAGCAACAAGGGTGTCATCATTACCGCTATTAAACCTGTTATCAATATTGGGAATTATCCCGATGAAAACAGGGTAATCGATGAAATCAAGAATAGTGGAATTAATTATCATTTGTTAGATATCGAATCCCTAGCTCATAAAGCAGGAAATTTACGGACAAGAAATGTCGTGATGGTCGGTGCCGCTTGCAAATATTTAGATATTCCGCAAGACTTGCTCAAAAAAAGTATTCGCCAATTATTTGCTGCAAAAGGAGATGAAATAATCAGGCAAAACCTTGAAGCCTTTAAATTAGGACTTGATGCGAAGGAATAAAGATGAACTTATACCTACATACGATTAGAAGTATTACATAAACTAATGATAACCTATTTATGATTTGGAATGAACATATCGAAACCGCAAGTCGTGATGAGCTTACAAACATTCAGGATGAGCGGTTGGTAAAAATGATTGAACGCATCTATTATAATGTGCCTTTTTATCGTGAAAAACTTCAAGCAAAAGGTATTAAACCCGGGGATATTAAAAGCATCGACCAATTAAAGGATTTGCCTTTTACCAATAAAACCGATTTGCGCGACAATTACCCCTTCGGTCTTTTTACAGTACCTCAAAGCGATATTGTTCGCTTGCATGCTTCGAGTGGAACAACTGGAAAACCAACGGTTGTGGGTTATACACGTGCAGATATTAGCCTCTGGAGCGAGGTGGTAGCCCGTTCGCTATCGATGGCCAATGTAGGTAAAGACGATATTATTCAAATTGCCTACGGTTATGGCTTATTTACCGGAGGATTAGGAGTTCATTACGGAGCTGAAAAAGTAGGAGCTTCGGTAATTCCTATCTCGGGTGGTAATACAAAAAAACAATTACAGCTTATGCAAGATTTTGGTTCAACTGTAATTGCATGTACCCCTTCGTATGCCGCCTATTTAGGCGAAAGTATCCAAAAAGGAAACATTGATAAAAACAACATTAAACTAAAAGCAGGAATATTTGGCGCCGAACCCTGGACCAAGGAATTGCGTTTTCAGGTTGAAGAAATGCTCGGATTAAAAGCCTTTGATATCTATGGACTTAGTGAAATTATTGGCCCAGGGGTTTCTATGGAATGTGAACATCAATGTGGGATGCATATTTTTGAAGATCATTTTATTCCGGAAATCATCAATCCTAAAACCCTCGAAGTATTGCCTTACGGTGAAGTTGGAGAGCTTGTATTTACAACAGTAACCAAAGAAGCAATGCCCTTGTTGCGATACCGGACTCGCGACCTTACTCGTTTGTATACTGATAAATGCGAATGCGGACGTACAATTGTACGAATGGAGAAATGTTTAGGCCGCTCAGATGATATGCTTATTATTCGTGGCGTAAATATCTTCCCTTCTCAAGTTGAGGCTGCTTTGCTTGAAGTAAGCAATACAACCTCGCATTACCAGTTGGTTGTAAATCGCGAAGGTAACCTCGATACCCTTGAAGTGAATGTTGAAGTAGACGAGCAGTTATGGTCTGATGAGGTAAAAGTACTTGAAGGATTGCGTACTCGTATTCGTAACAATATGACCAGCACACTAGGTATTAGTGTAAAAATTAATTTAGTCGAGCCCATGTCTATTGCCAGATCGGAAGGTAAAGCAGTAAGAGTAATCGATAACAGAAAAAAACAATCATCATGATAATAGAACAATTATCCGTTTTTATAGAAGACAAAACTGGTCGCTTAACCGAAATGACTAAAATTTTAGCCGAAAACAATATCAACATCTCGGCATTTAGTATTGCCGATGCAGCCGATTTTGGTATTGTGCGTATGATTGTAAATAATCCGATCAAGGCTAAACGGGTTCTGAAAGAGAACAAGTTTTCAGTGAATATTACTGAAGTAGTTTGTTTGGTAGTTCCTCATGAGTCGGGAGGATTATATAAAGCACTTCAAATACTATCTAAAAACAACGTACCTGTCGACTACATGTATGCTTTTGCATTGGAAAATAAAGCTTCTGTAATTATTCGATCCTCTTCTAACGATATGATAATAAAAGTTTTGCAAGAGCATAAAATAGAATTACTTAAAGCCAGCGATATTTATTCTATCTAATGTTAAAAAGATATCTGAGTATCCGTTTTCATGCATAATTGAGCTAATTCTATTCATAAATTTGAAATAGAAATTAAATACGTACTGAATTTTAAGTACTTAAAGCTATGATACTCTATCGCATTTCTAGATTAAAATCCGATATGACAGTTAACGGACATTCGATTTTATAAATCTGATTTTAAATATTGCTCCATTTTGCTATGTTATTGGTTTTATGGTGGCTATCATTATGGTCTAACTAGCTATAAACTGTCAAGACCAATTTGCGAGAACCTCCATCGTCGCGATATTCGCCCAGGTAAATGCCTTGCCAGGTCCCAAGATTCAACCGGCCGTTGGTAATCGGAATCGTCAGTTCAGCACCAATAATTGAGGATTTAAGGTGCGCCGGCATATCATCAGCGCCTTCGTAAGTGTGGGTGTACACAGGATGATTTTCGGGAATGAGCTTGTTCACGAACGACTCAAAATCGGTCCGGACTGATGGATCGGCATTTTCATTTAAGGTAATTCCCGCCGAGGTATGCTTGATTAAAACATGTAGCAATCCTTTATCGGGTAAATCGGACAATTCACGGGTAACTATGTCTGTTATCAAGTGAAAGCCTCTTCTAAATTTTGGTAATTGTATTTCCTTCTGTTCAATCATAATTTTTTGGATGTTTTGTACCGGATGCTGGATTGTTTTGTCTTCTCTACTCCCACATAATCAAGAGGATTGCAGAAGGCTCCCCACCCTGTTTTTACTTGCTGCTCGCTGTGCTATTTTTGTTACCACGCAAGCAATCAATGAGAAACACAAATTTACAAAAACAATTACAAATCCTTAAACCTATTCCTTTTGAAGCGATCTTTTAATATCTTGCACCGTGCAACCAGATTATTCTGAATGGATTTAGTTGAAACCCTGTTGCTATGAAAGAAAAACGAACTAAGTACCTTCTGCTTTTTGCCTTATTGTTTACATTCATTGGGTTACTGAGTGAATCAGTACAGGCCAAACGAGCACACCTTGTCAGAAATCAAGGAGTCTTTTACAGCATTGAAGGAATTTACGGGACTAACTACACGCTAACGACCAACTATTTAATTGATACGGACGCTTACAGTCCATCGTCCTTTGGTTTAAAATCAACCGTCAATTGGTTTATCAACTATCATCTTTCGGCAGGCGCAGGGCTGGGGGTTCTGCAGTATCAAGGGCCAAGAATGTACACGCTGCCAATTTTAGTTAACACGCAAGCCTATCTGAGCAAAGGCTCAAACACACCTTTTGCTTATTTAGAGGGAGGCTATGGGTTCCGGTTTAATGACGACACCCAGGATAAAGGTTTTTTATACGAATATGGACTCGGATTTCGTTACCGCATCAAATGGAATAGCTTTCTGGCTTTTAAGGTTGGCTACCATAACTACAAAAACAACGAATGGCAATGGCAATGGAAGCCGTTGCAAGAACGCACTGCCGAAGATCCTTATCAGTGGTACAATTTAAGAAGGCAAACCATCACCTTCACGTTGGCGCTATATTTTTCGACCCGTTACTGAGAAACTTCCAGTATAACCTTGCCAATGCAATAGTCGGGAATATCGAATCCCAACAGATTTAGTAGGGTTGGCACAACATCCACCCCATCAACCGGGTTAATGGTTGTTCGCTTTTGAACTCCTTTACCAAACCAAATCAGAGGAATGCGGGCATTGTCAGTATAAATCGTTCGTTTGAACTTATATTGCGGCTGCCAACCATCTTCCAGCATAAAAAGCACATCGCCCGATCTCTTCAAATTATATGAATCGGCAATCGTTGCCAGCTGACTTCTCAAGTAATCACCCCGCTCAAAATCAACCGAGGGCAGCGAAAGTTTTATTCCTTCGAATTGGTTAATAAAGGAGGCTGCTTTTCGCTGGACATCACCCAACTCAAGCCCGTTTTTTTCAATCAGATCACGATTTAGATAGATTTGCTGATCGGTAACAAACTCAACCCATTCACCCTGTCCATAGCTAATATTTAAAAATGATTTTAAAAGAGCTATCATGCTTTTGGGGGCAACAAAACCGACAGGCATATTAAATTCTTCTTTTAAATAAGCAACCGGATAATTTGTTGAACAAGCCGAACTCAATACAACCAGATATCGGTTTCTGCCTACTTTCTGATCGAGAAAGTTCAACAGGTGTTCCAGGTTTCTGTCCAATCGTAAATACAAGTCTTCTATTTCAACCGAATTGGGGCTAAAAGCACCTTGCTCATAATCCATCGAAGAAAAATTAAGAGCCAGCAAATCCGGAACGTAGTCTTGCCCAAGCCGTTCAGCATCAACTAAAGATAAAGCAAAATCTTTCACCATGGTATTTCCGAATGGTGTCGTCTTCAACACCTTATAATTCCCTGCTCGATCTTTTAATTTCTTAAGGTTATAGGGAAACGTGTTCCACTTTTGATAATACCCGGGTTCCAAGATATAATCATCTTCCAGGCTTTCGGTGTAGCTCGTTGCCGGAAGCAAAGTTGTCCAATCGCGATCCAAATAAAGGTCGGCAAATCGCTTATCATTGAATGTACGTGCCCAGTCCGGAAATTGATCAACAAAATAAGACGTACTAATCATATGCCCGGTTAATTCATCCATCCAATAAGCACCGTCGGCAGCATGGCCAGCCGAGAGAATGGCACTCCCGGCATTAAGTGCAACCGAAAATACCTTAGCTTCATTTTGCGAATTGAGTTTGAATACATCTCCAATGGTTGGCATTAACAGGTTAGCAGAAGAAATCTGACCTTCTTCCGAGTCACTTCCTACTGTAATGTAATAGTTGTCTTCAAGAGCACTTACTTCCTTTTCCCGCAAGCGGTCGTACCAGCTATCGTTTACAATTCCGTGGCGAGCCGGGTAAACGCCGGTAAAAAGTGTTGGTACTCCGGTAATGTTCTTTTTGATGTGTAGATCCATTGATGTATTGCTACAAACCGTTCCTTCGTTCATCAACCTGCGAAATCCGCCTTGCTGAAACTGATTCCAAAACCGACTGATGTAATCGGTACGCATTTGCTCCACATTAATCACAACAACCAATCGAGTCTGGTCGGATTGATTGACAGGAATTTGTTGCGGAAAAACAGGAAATGAGCTCAATATAAAAACCAGTATTAAAAGCGTCTGCAATCGATTCAGCATAGTAAAATTTTTAGGAACACAAAAATATAAAAAACTTAGCAACACACGAATTAAACGAAGATGGATCGAAATAATTTCGACGGATAAAAAATTGATTGGGTAAATTGTACGAGAACTAACCGGAACATTGAAAAACAAGTTTTATAGAAAGTACAGATTCATGTAATTTGTACCGACAATGTGCGGTTATCAATTCGTCGATCATTCGGCATTCACTTCCTAAAACGACAGCTAGTATAAGAATACCAGATACACCCATTTGCCAACGTGTGAGTATGCGCTGCAAGTCCGGCTAGCAATTTCAGCAATTATTAATAATGAATGCCCGAGTGGTAAACCCATTTCCCATTTTCTCGCTTGAAAAGTGAATTTTCGTGTATTTGTTCCAGGTTCCCATTTTCCGTGTAAAGGGCACGAAACTCAACTTTCCCGGCCTCGTCTGTGGCTTCGTCGGCTTCGGTTGACAGGATCGTTAGGCTCACCCAATTTACTGACCGAGCCCACTTTTCGATGGAAATGCGCTCTTTTACGGGGCGCGTTTCGCTATGGTGACTACCCATCAGATAAGCACCATTGGCTTTCGTAAACGCCACGTATCGCGAACGCATCAGTTCCAGTGCAGTTGCAGCTTGTCGCCTACCCGAAAGAATAGCTTCACAACATGTACTGATTTCTTTCTTCGATCCACAGAGACATAAACGATTCATATTGTTGATTTTGCTTGTTTATTTATTTCGATGAATGGCGTTCCATAGCGGACAATCTGTTGAAATTATCTGCCCCTTCCGATAACTATTAAGCAACAGAACTGACCGCTGAGCAAGATCTCGTCGCACTGCACGTCGCTCCCCTTTTATGCGGGCAATTTTCATGTTGTCATAAGCTGTCGTTCGATGGCGCATCCATGCAATAACAGCGCGTGCTGCACGCTCTTCCACCGGAATGCGCTGCGTGCGGGCAACGGTGCCACTGCCAACCGGAGTCGCATGATCAGTAATAGCCTGAGCCATTTTTTGTTCTACTTCCCGGTAAGTTGAATGAAAATTAAGATAGCGAACCACGGCTTCAAAAAATTCACCTTGGTAAATCACTTGCTTTTTCTCACGACGAATAATTTCCGACTTCCTCTTCTTCTGATAACTATCTGTTTGTCGGACAGCAGTAACCATTTCCTTTGCACTTGCAATTGTAGCTGCCGGCGCCCATACTCCTTTCGACGTTGTCCGTCGGCCTTTCTTTACCTGAACCCGCCAGTACTTTCCTTGTGCAGTTACTTTGCGGGTAATTCCGGCATCGCCTGCCGGCAAAAAAGTCCAACCTTTAGGAGGAATAACAGGCTCGCCATATTCGTTTATTAGTTGTCCTTTTTTTCCCGGACTTACAATCTCTATTTCTTGCAGACTCATTTTACTAATTCTTTTTTCGTTTTACTCCGCGTACTGCTTTTTCAACCCAGGGATCATCGGGCCAGGCGTGTTTCGGGTAACGACGCTTCAATTCTTTTTTAACTTCAAAGTAGGTATTATCCCAAAAACTTCGCAGGTCGGAAGTAATTTGTACCGGCTTAAACCCTGGCGACAACAAATGCATCAGTACATTCACTTTTCCATCATTTACAGTTGGTGTACCAGTCATTCCAAAAACTTCTTGTAAACGAACGGCCAATACAGGAGGAGCTCCGTTGGGTTGATACTCCAAACGGATTGATGAACCGCTGGGCACATCGATCTTTTCGGGAGCGAAACGGGTTAGTTGGATTTGTTGCTCCGCACTCAAATAATAATGAAGAGCTGATTTTAAGTCGATTTTCTTCAGGTCAGCGGGTTTTCGAACACCTTGTAAATAAGGTGCAAGCCAACCGTTATTCGTCATTAATAGATTGCCTGTTGAAACATCAGGCCAATTTTCCGTAGGTTGCCACTTTCGCATACTCAGCACCCTGTTTTGCCACTGTTCAACCTGTTTATTAAAGTCAAGCAACTGCTCGCCTTCTTTTTGAACAGCATCAACAATAGCTTGCTGTAAATGACTTTGATCGGGGTTAGGTAGTGGTTTCGATTGTAAAACAATAGAGCCAACACGCAATTCACGCACTGCATTTAGCCCGCCATTTCGAGTGTCCCAGGTAATTAGGTCTCGTTCTTTTACCAATGGAGCCAAATCTCGTGGGTTTAAAGGCGAAGCTAAAAATATTTTTCCCATTCCTTCGCGTGCATTAAGGTGAGCAACTGCTAACCAGGCTTCATGTGCCAGCTCATCCTGATGACCTGCCGTTACTAAACTGCCATTTGACAATTGAAATTGGGCATTGTTACCAACACGGGCATGTCCAATGCGTTCGGGATAAGCAAATACCAATAACAGACCTGTTTCGTATGGGTCAACAACCTCATTGCTTTCATTGCAGCCGATCAATCGGCGATACGACCCTGCAACTTTATCGATGCGACTCATTTTTTTGCCCATCCGGTTTTCAGCGCGCTGCTTTCGCAATGCTTCAATCCGAAGATTTATATCAATACCGGCTTCACGTCCGAGAGGGTCACGCTCTTCTAGCATAGCTGCCAGGTCAGTAGCCAGTTCCAAATTGCCATGTTGCTTTGCCATCAGAAGCATGTGTGCTATGCGCGGATGACAGGGCAACCGATGCATGGCTTTCCCATGTTTCGTAATCCGACCACTGTCCAACGCGTCCAATTGATGTAAGAGTTCTGTAGCCTGCAAATAAGCGCCCTTGGGTGGCGGTGTGAGCCAGGAGAGTTGACTTGGATCTGTAATTCCCCATTGAGCTAAATCCAGCACCAGGTCGGCAAGGTCTGCCTCCATGATTTCTGGTACGCGATGCTCAGCTAATTGATCCTGCGTTGCCCGGGTCCACATCCGATAGCAAGTTCCGGGTCCTAAACGTCCTGCACGACCAGCACGCTGATCCGCTGAGTCGATTGATATCTGCAAGGTTTCCAAACGCGATAGTCCATTGCCCGGATCAAACCTAGAAGTGCGCGAATAGCCACAATCAATAACCACCTGCACTCCTTCAATCGTTAAGCTAGTTTCAGCAATTGAAGTGGCCAAAATGATTTTTCGTTTGCCTTTCGGATTTGGAAAGACAGCTGCCAATTGCCTATTTTTAGGAAGCACTCCAAACAGCGGATGAATCTCAACGGGTAAGTTTTCCTTCTTCAGCAAACCTTCACATTTTCGAATTTCGCCTTCACCCGGAAGAAAAACAAGGATGTCGCCTTTCGTTTCCTTTATCGCCCGCAATACGGTCTGAGCGGTTAAATCAGGCAACATGCGGACATCATTTCCTCCCGTATATTGAATATTTACCGGATACTGCCGACCACTGCATGTAACAAAAGGAGCCCGCAATAAGTCAACCAGCTGGGGTAAATTTAAGGTAGCCGACATCACCAAAATGCGTAAATCAGGACGAAGAATTTGCTGGGCTTCGCGACACAGGGCGAAGGCCACATCGGCATGAATGCTACGCTCGTGAAATTCATCAAAAATGACTGTTGATATTCCTTCCAGCGAATTGTCGGAGTGCAACATTCGCGTCAGAATTCCTTCGGTAACTACTTCAATCCGGGTCTTTTCACTCACCCTGTTTTCGAAACGAATGCGATAGCCAACCGTCTCTCCTACTTTTTCGCCAAGCAACGAAGCCATTCGCTCGGCAATCGAACGTGCTGCCAATCGCCTTGGCTCCAGCACGATGATCTTTCCGATACAACTTCCATCCAGCAATGCCAGAGGCACCAAGGTACTTTTTCCGGCTCCCGGAGAAGCCTGTATTATAAGTGTATTTTGATGAGCCAGTTGCTTTTTTATCTCATCAAGTATGGAAACAACCGGCAAATCAATATTTTCAAAATTTATATTCAAAATTAAAATGCTTTTCTAGAATACCATCTGCTAGGTAATTTTTAGGAGCGCAAAAGTAGGAAATAACTTAGAGCTTCTCCGAAAAATGAATTTAATATCAGCTACTTTTTAGTGGAAGAGAGATATGTTATCACTCCACTTACAAAACTATATTTCAAGGTCAAAAACAAACTCGCAATTTGGATATTCTGATTGAATACTCGTGTGGGTATATTCTTTGATAAAGTCAAGTTGTTTCAGAAAATAAGCTGTTGGTTTTCCGTTAAACTTGTTGATATTCAGAATAATCTTAAATTTCAATCCTTGGTGTTTTTGAACATTATTAACTGTATCAAAAATCAAGCGCTGAATATCGTGCAACAAGCGCTCTTCATTATGGTTACCTATGATAAAAACAATGCTTTTACCCTCTTCAATTTGCTCATCGGTTTCCATAGCATTGCTGGTGCTTTCTTCAAAGTCGGGAGTCGAAACCGAATAAAAAACATTCTCCTCGAGATTGCTGAACTGTAAATTACCAGTTGGTTCTGCAGTCTCTCCGTTGATAGCCTGAAACCAAACCAATCCTTTTTCAATTTCGCTATGATAGCCTTTGTACAAGAAATAAGTCAGCTTTTGATCTTTGACCATCGTGGCAGCCAAATCAGTAAAAACAAAAGCCTTTGAATTCCTATTTTCTTCGAGTATTGTTTGAAGAAATTCGTTAGAAAACTCCTTCATTTTTATTTCGCGCTCTTCACCACCATCTGATTTCAACACGATAAAATTTCGTTGATTAAGAACCGGACAGTTTTTCGTCAGGCACAGCTCGTTTGTTTGTTCTATCAACTTTTTGAGTTCTATGGAGGCTTTCAGGTACTTCATTGTCAATGTGGTTTTTCACAAAAATATTTAAAAGTTATCCATTATTAACGAATCAAACAGCTTTCGGAATAAGAGAAAATCAAGAATTAACATACGCAGGGATGGTTCAAACAGCAGTAATATCCGAGTCAGATATTCTGTGGAACTAAAACAACATAGGTGTGGAACAAAATCCTTCATCAATAAATGAGTAAGTTAGCGATTCTGCTGATTAAAGGCATTTGAATCAAACAGCTATTGTGGCATGGTTTTTTAGCTAACTGGCTACAAATCCTATCCGTTATGACTGATCAAGGAAATTCAACAAATAAAAAAGAAGTCAATCAAAAAAATATCTGCAGCATGAAAAACTCCTCCACAAACAGCAACATGCCCAGCATGGAAGCCAATCCGACCTTTCAAAAGAATCACCATAAAAACACGACGATCATCAGCAACAAACGTCTAAATCTTCCAATCAGAAGAAAAAACAACCGGAAGAAGAGAAGCAACACATTCATTCTCATTCCCACAACAAAAAAGATGTAAGCCATTCATCACAAACATGACCATGGCTCATGTGATCACTACGGTTATCATGCAATGATGATCAAGGATTTCCGAAAGCGATTTTAGATTTCCATGGTGCTGACATTAGCAGTTCTGGTTTTGTCACCTATGATTCAAGACCTGCTGAATTATAATTTTTACATTGGGAAAGCGTCATGGTGATCACCTGCCCTCATGCATTAGGGTAGCGATACTTTTAGTTGTTGCAATTCTAATCTCTATTTCGGCACAAAACGGGTTCCTGATTCGAAACAGAACTGCGTTTGAAAACTTGCGTAAAGTGACTCAGCTTGCAGTTGACAAAACCGGGAAACCCACCAAAGGAAACTTCGGGATCACACGTGACCAATCAGCAACTAAGGATTATGATGACGAGGCTGTTTTTAAAACTTGCGAGAGCAGTTGAATCAGAATCGGAACACCTATTGGCAGCCAAGATTATGAAGAAAGTAAATGATGAAAATGATCTGCCTGAAATAAAAGACTTCAATGCGATAACCGGAAAAGGTATTGAATTAAAAATTGAAGAAAAACAGTTGAAAGTAGTGAATCCTGAATATTTTAAAGAAAATAATTTATAGATGCCGAAAGAGGCAAACAAAAATGAACAGGAAACTGTTGTTTATGTTATTTAAAATGAACATTTGATTGGTTTTATCACCCTGAAAGATGAAATTAGATAAGAATCGCAAGAGGCAGTAAAACATTGAAATAAACCGCGAGTATTATAATCAATAGCAATCCAAAAGATGTCGCATCTTTAATTTTATTTGTAAAAAAGACATACAAAAAGATGATTCAGAATTTCATGTGGGCTAAAGCTTATAATATTATTGCCATTAACGCTCAACGACTGAAAAGAAAACTCTACATAAATAACAACTAATAAAAAAAATCATGAAGTACTACATTGAAAAAGTAACTAACTACACCTTTGACGAAGCTATTGAGAAAGTAACTGAAGAACTCAAAAAAGAAGGTTTCGGCGTACTGACCACAATTAATATTCAAGAAAAGCTAAAGAAAAAACTGGACATTGACTTTCGAAAATACACGATACTTGGAGCTTGCAATCCTCCGGCCGCCTACCAAGCATTGCAAGCCGAAGATAAAATTGGAACAATGTTACCATGTAATGTCATCGTTCAGGAAACCAGTGATAATAAAGTTGAAATTGCAGCGGTAAATCCAATAGCCTCGATGATGGCAATTGAAAATGAGGATTTGGGTGGTATAGCCATAGATATTAAAAACAGGCTGGAAAAAGCAATTCAAGCTGTGTAACACATTTCAAAAAATAGATTTCCAAAAATGAGCCTGATTTTGATTCGTATTAGAACTAAACAACACAAACTATTTCTTAAATAAAAGAGTATTATTTACTATATTGTGGGCTACAATAAAAGGTTGAATATCTTAATTCACTCAAAAGACACGTTATTGCATCAATAGTCTTCATTCTAACGAATAGAAATAGCTCATTATGGAAAAGAAAATAATTTTGGTTGTGGATGATTCTTTAGTTATGCGTCTGAAAATTGAAGATATTTTAAGCGATTTTCCCGACGTCGATGTGATTCAAGCAAAAAATGGAGAGGAGGCACTTTTAATGATTGAAAAAGAGCAACCCGATGGTATGGTGTTAGATTCACTAATGCCAAAACTGGATGGCTATGGCGTTATGGAAAAGCTGAAACTCACCAATAAACACATCCCCGTAATTCTATTAACTGCTGATATCCAGCCTACAACCAGACAGAAATACATTGATCTTGGGGTAAGTCATGTGATGCACAAACCCTTTGACCATCAAGAGTTTATAAAGTCGGCATCAACAATTTTTCAACTGTCATCCAAAAATTAGGTTATGGAAGTTAGCGAAAAGCACAGGGATGCTCTGCTTGAAATCATCAATATTGGAATTGGCAGGGGCGCAAATGTATTGAATCAGATTGTTGAACACCACGTAACTCTCGAAACACCCAGTTTAGATATATTCGATGAAAAGAGCTTGATGGAATTTTTAGCTACATGGACCAATGAAGATTACGCTGCCGTTGAGATGGGGTTTTCATCAACGTTCTCAGGTTCGGGATTACTTATTTTCCCTACCGAAAAGGCCAATAAATTAGTCAGATTATTTGTTCGGGATCTTCATTTAAACAACAGTAGTGACATCCTAAATATCAGTGCTCTTACTGAAATTAGTAACATCATCATTAATTCTGTTTTTTCTACATTGAGCGAACAATTTGAAATTGAATTGAAATATGCCATTCCGGAATATCGGCATGGTATGATTGACGATATTATAAAGTTTGAACCTGGTGAGTATGGTAAGGTCGTCTTGTTATGCAAAACAAGCTTTAAGGTAATTGAACTTGATATTAGTGGCAATTTATTATTAGTCTTCTCAATCAAAACGTTTAATGAACTTCTATCCATGATTGATCAATACTACGCCAACTTATTTCAAAAAAAATAAAAGCTAAATGACTCGTAAAAAGCTTTTAAATTTTGATACATTTAATTATATATTCAACGGCATATTCATTGTTGATAAAAATCAAAAAGTAGTTTTTTGGAATAAAACAATGAAAGATTGGACCGGCTATGATTTAGAAGATGTTTATGCCAAAAAGCTGGATGAAATTTTTCCATCATTTATTCAGTTTATCTACCAACACCAAATCAATACAGTCCTGAAATTTGGTACAACGGCTATTTTCTCATCACACCTACATCGAAATCTTTATGCGGGTGAAAAAAAGATTGATAGATACCTCCACACAACGGTCAATTTTCTTCCTATGGAAGATTCACAAGAACCTTATGCCATTTTTTGCATTGAAGACCAAACACAGCTCACTGAACTTATTTTAGAAAGTAAAAGAAATCAAGATAAGCTTATTGCAAAAGAAGAACAATTGAGAAATGCCAACTTGGTTTTGGAAGAGAGAGTTTTAGAACGAACGGCAGACCTTGTAACGGCAAATTCAGCATTGAAAAAGGAAATTGAAAAACGCTCTAAGAATGCCCGGCAATTGAAGGAAAGCCGTGAGAAATTAAGCCGACAAAACATTGAGCTTTCTCATTTGAACTTAAAACTAACGGAAATAAATAACCAACTAAACCAAACGAACGAAGAATTAAACAAATCCAAAATAAAGGCGGAAGAGAGTGACCAGTTGAAATCGGCATTTTTAGCCAACATGAGCCATGAAATCCGGACTCCGATGAATAGTATTCTCGGTTTCTCCGAACTTCTTCAGGACGAGGGACTTTCTGAGGACATGAGAAGGGTTTATTTAAATATGGTATTGAAATCAGGAAAACAGCTATTAGCATTGATCAACGACGTTCTGGATATTTCGAAAATTGAATCAGGACAAATAGTTATTACGAAAAAACTGTTTGTTATCGAACACATATTGGAGGAAATTATGCAAACGTTTAAACCTGAGGTTGAAAATAAATCTCTGACTTTTCATATCTACAATGAACTTCCGGACAAGTTCGAAGCGTCAATAGATTATGTACGTACCAAACAAGTTTTAAGCAATTTCATAAGCAATGCTATCAAATTCACAGACATTGGGAGCATCGAAATTCGGACCAAGCTAAAAGATCAGATGCTTTATTTTCATGTGAAAGATACCGGTATCGGAATCCCAAAAGAATTTCATCATAAAGTATTCAAGCGATTCCATCAAGCAAATCAAGATCTGGTTAAATTATACGGAGGAACCGGCCTTGGATTAGCAATTTCAAAAAACTTAGCGCAGCTTATGGGAGGTGAAGTTTTCATGGAGTCAGAACCGGGTATTGGATCTACTTTTGGAATGCAATTACCAATCAAATAAGTTTCATTTTTTTTCGAGGTGCGGCAAAATATCTTGTAACTTCGCCGTTTTAAAACACACACATTGAAAAGTAAAAAATTAGTACGCGCAGAAGAAATAGCAAACACCATTTCTCATGGAATTGGCATTGCCTTGGCGGTTGCCGGAGTGACGCTTTTAACCGTATTTGGTGCTATTTATGGAAATGTCTGGCACATTGTAAGCTTTGCCGTATTTGGGGTGAGTATGATTATTCTTTATCTGGCCTCTACCCTTTATCACAGTGCTAAAAAACCTCGTTTAAAAATCAAATTAAATAAGTTCGACCACTCGGCCATCTATATCTTAATTGCTGGCTCTTACACACCCATCTCCTTAATTTCACTTCGAGGGTGGATTGGGTGGAGTATTTTTGGCTTGATCTGGACACTCGCCATTGCCGGCATTGTCTTCAAAGTTTGGTTTTACCGTTCCAAGTGGCGAAACCTTTCGGCCTGGCTATACATCGCCATGGGATGGCTGATTGTATTGGCGATTGTGCCTGTCATCCAGCGAGTACCCAATACTTCACTCTGGTTTTTGTTGGCTGGAGGACTAAGTTACACTGTCGGTGCAGTGTTTTATCTATTTCCTAAAGTGCCATTTTTTCATTTGGTTTTTCACCTATTCATTTTGGGCGGATCAGTTTGCCACTTTTTTGCGTTTTTGTACTTACTGCCTATTTAGCAGCAACAGCTTGCAGCAATTGGTCAAAGTCTTTGGGTAATTCTGCTTCAAAGGTTAGTCGCTCCCCACTTACCGGATGCGTGAAAGATAGTTTTGATGCATGCAACATCAACCGTCTAAATCCCCATTCGGCTGTTATCAGTTTATTTAGGGTAAAGTCGCCATGATGTGAATCGCCAACAATGTCGTGTCTGTTTTTGGCAAAGTGCTGGCGAATCTGATGCCAACGTCCGGTTTCCGGGAAAACCTGAGCCAAGCTCAGGCAAACATTGGTATGCTCTTTATACGATATGTTTGTTTGAACGAGTCGTTTTCTTTTGTATAGAGTCAGGGCATTCTTTTTAAACTTGCTTTTCTTTTTCACAACAACTTTTTCGTCAAATATGCCTTCTTCAGAAAGTTCGCCCAATACAATGGCTGCATATTGTTTATCAACTTCCTTTCGCTCGAACTGAAGGGCAAGTTCGTGGGCTACTTCTTTTGAAAAAGCTAACACAATCACTCCCGAAGTTTTGGAGTCCAGTCGATGAACATTGTGCACCCATTGATCATACTCATTGCCAATCAATTTTGTCAAATACGGAGCATCATTAGGCATGAAGTCGTTTTTATGCACTGGCAGGTCAACCGGCTTGTTAACCACAATCAAATGTTCATCTTTATATATAGTTGGTATGTCCATGATTTCTGAAATATTAACGTTCGCAAGATACAGTTCTTTTCAAACAAATCTCCCTACTGGTTGTCTTTAAAAATACAGGCATTTAATGATGAGGAACAATTAAAATTAAGAAGCCATGAAATTAGATCAATTTGAAGAATATGTTATTCTGAATAAAGGAACTGAGCCGGCATTTTCCGGCAAGTATTATCAGAATAAAGCAAAAGGAACATACCACTGTAAACGTTGTAATGCCCCACTCTATCGGTCATCCGACAAATTTGATTCCGGCTGTGGCTGGCCAAGTTTTGACGATGAAATTGAAGGTGCGGTAAAACGAACTACAGATGCTGATGGCCGACGAACAGAAATTACCTGTGCCAATTGTGGTGGTCATTTAGGGCATGTTTTTGTTGGCGAAGGATTAACCGATAAAAATACCAGACATTGCGTGAATTCGGTATCATTAAATTTCGATCCGGAAGAAAAATAGCACACAAACCTATTGGAGTTCATACGAATGATTGTATTCTTTTTAACGCTATTTCATACCGTTTCTGTTAAGAAATGATACGATTTTATTTTTTTTGTTCTCAACTCATCCCAATATGATCATTTGTTCGTTATATTTGTATTGTAATTTAAATATCAAAACAATGAACATAATTGCAATACCAACAAAAGACAACAAGGTTGATGATCATTTCGGACACTGTGATTTCTTTACTATCATCCAGGTAGACAGTTCAAAAAGAGTAGTTTCGAGAACAAATATGGAATCGTCTAAAACCTGTGGTTGCAAAACCAACTTAGCCGAAGATTTAGCAAAAGCTGGTGTGAGTATCCTTTTAGCCGGAGGAATTGGACAAGGTGCCATCAATAAATTAAAAGGTCAAAATATTCAAGTATTAGCGGGATTCAAGGGATCGGTTGAAGAAGCTATTGAAAACTGGAAAAACAACAATTTCTTTTTGGATATTCCCATCTGTACCGATCATCACGATTGCGAAAATTAATACTCTGTGCTACCGACAAACTGAGAATGGGTGCCGACTATTTGATATACATCGTCATATGAGTTGGCGCCCATTAATCTTGCTCTTAGCTGCGCTGCCCCCTCAAACCCACTGGCATATATTTTATAAAAGCGTTTTAAAATATTGAAATTCTTAACGCCTCCCCAATTTCGTTCAAATAGCTTGGTGTGATTTACCAGCTGCTCCAGTTTTTCTTCTTTTCCGGCTAATTTTTTTGCCGAATTGAAAAACCAGGGGTCGTGAAAAATGCCACGCCCGATCATTACTCCGTCAACCCCGTATTTGTTACAATACTCGACTGATTGAGCATACGACAGAATATCACCATTTCCTAAAATAGGAATTGACGGGTTCAGCTCATTTCTGATAGCAACAGCTTTGGCAATTTCATTCCAATCGGCTTCACCATCCGACTGTTGTTTCTGAATACGACCGTGCAGCGTAATGGCAGCCGGTTTTGTTTCAAGCAGCTGAGTCATCCATCGCTCCGTTTCATGCTGCCGGATTCCGGTTCTCGTTTTTACTGAGACTGGTAAATGAGTGGCCTCTTTCGAAGCTATTATAATCTCCTGAGCTAGTTTTGGCTGATCAATCAACGCACTGCACGAACCTTGCTTTACCACGTTTTTCACAGGACACCCCATATTGATATCAACTCCGTCAAAATCGTACTCTTCGGTAATCTCACGAGTAATCCGATGAAATACCTCCGGCTTATTGCCCCAAATTTGAGCAATCAACCTAATACCTTTCTCTTTAAGTAATCGACGTTCTGACTCGCTTACAATCAACCGTTCTGACACCCGCTTCTTGCCTACCGGATGATTCATTCCGTCAACTGCTGTAAACTCAGTAAACAGCAAGTGCAAACATCCGGGTTCTGATATTTTAGCCACCAGCTCACGAAAAGAAGTGTCAGTAACATCTTCCATAGGAGCCAATGCCATTATTGGTGTTGCTATTTCCGTCCAAAAATCACTCATCTTAAACTTCTAATTCCCGTTTATCAATCTTCAGTTTGTTGTCTATTCCTTTTCTGAAACTTTTTCGGTTGCCAAATTTACGCTTGAAATCCTGAATATACAACAGCCGATCTTCCTCGGGCGCATGGAGTACCGTTTTGCATTCGGCGGTACAGCATCCATCGTATTGTTCTGCGCATTCTTTACATTGAATAAAAAGAATGTGACATAAATCGTTCGCACAATTGGTATGTGTATCGCATCGTTGTCCACACTGGTGGCAGTGCGAAATAACTTCACCGTTAACTGTTTCGCCCAATCGCTGATCGAAAACGAAATTTTTTCCAACAAATTTAGAGTCCAGTTTCAATTGTTTTATTTGTTGCGCATATTCAATAATACCTCCATACAGTTGGTTGACATCCATAAATCCGTGATGCTTCAAATAAGCGCTGGCTTTTTCGCAACGTATTCCCCCGGTACAGTAAAGTAGTATTTTACGGTCTTTCTGATCTTTTAGATCATCAACCACCATTTTAATTTCTTCGCGAAAAGTATCAGCTTCAGGACAAATGGCACCTTTGAAATGACCGATTTCACTTTCATAGTGGTTGCGCATATCAATCACCAAAGTTTCAGGAATATCGACCAAATCGTGAAATTCTGCTGCTGATAAGTGATTCCCAACGTTGGTAACGTCAAATGCATTATCATTTAATCCATCGGCAACAATTTTAGGACGTACTTTTATGGTCAGTTTGTAAAATGATTTGCCATCATCTTCAATAGCATATTTGATTGGCATATCTTTTAATTCCGGCATTTCATCCAGTTGTTTCAGAAAGGTTGCCAGATTCTGCTCTGGAACACTCATTTGAGCATTTATGCCTTCTCGTGCGACATAGATTCGGCCAAAGCAATTTAATTCGAACCACTTTGCGTAAAGAGAATCTCGAAATTCATTGGGCTCATTCAAATTTACATATCGGTAGAAAGATATTGTTTCACGCTTAAAAGTCTCACACATGAGGCTTTTCTTTAGCTCATCCTTGCTCACTCGGTTGTACAACTGCATCGTAATATTTTTGTGCAAAGATAAAAAATAACAACTAATAAGAATAACAGATGTCTATATCTTTATGAAAGGTGATAGATTACGAAATGTAACTATCAATTTGAAGGATTTTCGAATAAAGTCCTATTAAATTCGAACATATTCTATAACATATCTTGATTTTCTAAACACTGATTAACAATTATTTACAATTATACAAAAGCAGTGTTATTTCTATTCATTAAGATTTTTTAAGGTTTTTTTAATATTGGATAAAAATATGCACTATATTAGCAGAGCTTTTGAAAAACAAACGCTTTATAATGAAATAATTATCGATACCTTTTCTCTTTTTAAACCAATATTTATTTTCTGGTCTAACTAAACTAAATTATGGACAATGGGTTATCACGACGGTGATAACCCTTTTTTTTGTATAAATATCCATTTTATCCGGTTCTTGAAAAAGCCTCTTTGTTGTCAAACTTAAAAGTCAGTGAAATTCAACATACTCGATCCACGGGAACTACCAGAGGACATGCACAGGCATATTCTGATTGATGAATAATTGAACTTCGCCCAATGCTGTATTAAACTACCTCACAACAAAGTTAACGAGGTAGTTTATTCGCTAGTCCATTCTAATAATATTAAATTCAATTTAAATCAAATCGATCCAAGTTCATCATCTTGTCCCACGCTGAAACAAAGTCATTCACAAACTTCTCCTGAGCATCTGCACAAGCGTAGACTTCAGCAAGCGCTCTTAACTCCGAATTCGATCCAAAAATAAGATCAACACGAGTGCCTGTCCACTTAAGTTCACCGGATGAGCGATCATGACCTTCGAACAAGTCTTCCTCTTTCGAAGTTGCTTTCCATTTTGTACTTAAATCGAGTAGATTCACAAAAAAATCGTTTGAGAGAACTTCTTGCTTTTTGGTGAATACACCGTGATTAGACCGATCGGAATTGGTATTCAGCACACGCATACCTCCAACGAGAACGGTCATCTCAGGTGCAGTAAGTGTGAGCAACTGTGCCCGGTCAACCAGCATTTCTTCTGCCGCTACCGTATACTTTTTCTTCAGGTAATTGCGAAAACCATCAGCTTCCGGCTCAAGGTAGGTGAAGCCATCCACATCCGTTTGCTCCTGCGAGGCATCAGTGCGTCCAGGAGTAAACAGCAACTGCACATCATGACCACCATTCTTAGCAGCCTTTTCAACACCGGCACATCCTGCCAGTACGATCAAGTCGGCCAACGACACTTTCTTATCATCAGACTGTGCGTTGTTAAAATCTTTTTGGAGCACTTCGAGTTTTCCAAGTACCTGGGCCAGTTCTGCCGGATTGTTTACCTCCCAATCTTTTTGAGGTGCCAATCGAATCCGTGCACCATTAGCTCCTCCACGTTTGTCGGAACCTCGGAATGTTGATGCTGAAGCCCAAGCAGTAGATACCATTTGGGAAACAGACAATCCTAAATCCAAAACCTTACGCTTCAATTCCCCGATATCCTGATCATCAATCAATTCATGTGTAACCGCTGGAACCGGATCTTGCCAAATCAATTCTTCTTTTGGCACTTCAGGTCCAAGATAGCGACTAATCGGCCCCATATCGCGGTGAGTAAGCTTAAACCATGCCTTCGAGAAGGCTTCCGCAAATTCATCCGGATTTTCATAGAAGTGACGCGATATTTTTTCATATTCAGGATCGAATCGCAGGGAAAGGTCAGTTGTCAACATACTCGGCTGGATACGTTTTTCGGGATCGTGGGCATGAGGAACGCTACCGGCACCGGCTTGCCCTCTGGGTTTCCATTGGTTAGCGCCAGCTGGGCTTTTGGTCAACTCCCACTCATAATCAAACAAATTCTCGAAAAAGTTATTGCTCCACTTCGTGGGTGACTTAGTCCAGGTAACTTCCAATCCACTACCAATCGTATCTCCTCCTTTGCCGGTTCCATATGTATTTTTCCAGCCCAAGCCTTGTTCTTCAATACTTGCACCTGCTGGTTCCGGACCGACATACTTGTCTGGATCAGCTGCGCCATGAGTCTTTCCAAAAGTATGTCCGCCGGCGATTAGAGCAACTGTTTCATAATCATTCATTGCCATGCGCCCGAATGTCTCCCGAATATCTTTGGCTGCAGCTATTGGATCAGGATTTCCATCAGGACCTTCCGGATTTACATAAATCAACCCCATTTGAACAGCTGCCAGCGGATTTTCCAAATCACGATCGTCTTTGTAACGTTTATCAGCTAGCCACTCTCCTTCCGACCCCCAATAAATATCTTGCTCTGGCTCCCAAATATCATCTCGACCTCCGCCAAAGCCGAAAGTTTTGAGTCCCATAGAGTCCAACGCACAATTACCGGCAAGGATCATCAAGTCAGCCCAAGAAATTTTTCTGCCATATTTTTGCTTAATTGGCCAGAGCAATAGACGAGCCTTATCAAGGTTTACATTATCAGGCCAGCTGTTCAGTGGCGCAAATCGTTGCGAACCAGAACCGCCTCCTCCGCGCCCATCAGCAACGCGATAAGTACCAGCACTATGCCAAGCCATTCGAATAAAAAATGGACCGTAATGTCCAAAGTCAGCCGGCCACCAGTCTTGTGAGTCAGTCATTAAATCGTAAAGGTCTTTCTTAACCGCTTTCAGGTCAAGCGACTTAAATTCCTCAGCATAGTTAAATGCTTCTCCCATCGGGTCAGATAAAGAAGAATGCTGACGTAGAATATTTAAATTTAATTGTTTTGGCCACCAATCACTATTTGACGAGCCACCACCCGCACCATGTTGTGCACTATGCCCTGTGAACGGACATTTTCCCTCTTTATTGGTATCGTAAACTGAGGAGCTTGAATGTTTTTTATTTTCCATGTATAATTATTTTACCAGGTTAGGATATTAAAGTTACGGCAATCTTTTTGATGTATTTTATAGATACTATTTACACATTCATTTGACCATGTCTATTTGTGAATGAGTTACCAGTTGTAGTAATAGACAATTTTCACCACTTTTCCAATGAATTATTACAAACCCTATTAAAACCCATCTATAAATTTCTAACGTATAATAATGCTGAATTGTTGGTTTGTCTTATTGATTCGTTAATTCTGATATTTTCAGCTTGTAATAGGATTTTTTTAAACGTAGAATATTTTTTCTGATTAGTTTTGTACTCCTAAAGGGATACTTATCCCAAAAACAATCGCAATTTTGATGCGTTACTAGCAGTTGAAGGATTTTTTATGAAAATAGATAAGTTTAAAAATTTACGTTATCGTCTCATGGAGACCGAGACATGGCCATTGAAATACATGTTTAAGTTTATTACACCAAACAATGGCGGCAAAGTAGACGAGATTACAGCACTATTGCCCAACAATGGGGAAATAACCTATAAACACACGGCCAACTTAAAGCATGTTGCCATTACCTGCATTGTCGAAATGGAAAACGCTGACCAAATCATACGGATTACTGAAAAGGTGAATGAAATTGAAGGGGTCATTATTTTATAGTGGATAGTTTTGATTGCCTCTGCCAATTAAAACTAGCAACGATAAACTGCTTACAGATCACTATAAAAGACAAAACCAAAAAATTCCTTAGCTTATTTTCCGGTAGCGCCAAATCGCCAAACTCAGGAACGAAATTCCAATTACGGTAAGCGAAACAAATTCTTGAAGCAAGTCTCCAAAACCGGAACCTTTCAGACAAACCATGCGCATGATGCGGATAAAATAATAGATTGGATTGATCCGGTTGAGTTGCTGCGCCCAATGTGGCATACTTTCAACTGGTGTAAATCCCCCCCCCATCAAAATAAAAACCATCATAAAAAAGAAGGTAATAAACATGACCTGTTGCTGGGTTTCGGTTACGGTAGAAATAAACAGCCCCAGTCCGAGTACTCCAACAAGGTAAAGAGCTCCAAAACCGAACAGCAATACCAGACTTCCTTCAATCGGTAAATTGAAAACCACTCGGGCAATCACGAGGCCAAAAGCCAGATCGAGCAGTGCAATAACGAGGAAAGGCAACAACTTACCAACAATGAACTGCCATTTTTTGATTGGCGTAACATTCAACTGCTCAATGGTTCCCATCTCCTTCTCACGTACCAAGTTCATCCCCGACAGGAACATGCCAATAATTGTGACCAATATCGAAAGAATTCCGGGAGCCATGTACCATTTGTAATCCAGCTCGGGATTAAACCAGTAGCTATCGGAAAATTCAACACGCATGGGTGGGTTAAATTCGGGCAAGCTTTTCCATTTCATAATAACTTCCTTGTTGTAGCCCGAAATAATACTGCGGGTGTACTGATAAATTAGCGATGCCTTATTTCCGTCAATCGCATTAATTAATAACTGTACACCAACTTTATCATCCCGAACCAGTGAACGCTCAAAATCAGGTGGTATAACAAGAATAAAATCCGATTCTTCCTTTTTGAGTTGATTCATGCCATCTTCCAGATCGAATGATGCATCATGAATATTAAAGAAGGGCGAGGCCTCGAAATGGTTAACCAATCCGCGACTGGCATCAGACAGATCCTTATCGACCACATAAACATCAACGTCCTTCAGATCGTAGGTTGCGGCAAACACCAGCACCAGCATCTGCATCAACGGCAGCATGATAATCATCCGCAACATGGTTTTATTCCGCAAAACCTGAATAAACTCCTTTTGAAGTATGTATTTTATTGTTTTCATAGTAGGGCTATTGAAGACTATCTTCTTCCTCCGTTTTCCATTGAATTTTATTATTTTCCATTCTACTCCAATCTCGTTTTAAACTTCTTAACCGCAATAGTTACAAACAGTAGTGCCATAAAAACCAGCACCAGTGTTTCTTTCCAGACATAAGCTATGCCCACGCCTTTCAGCATAATATTACGCAGGATGACGATAAACCAACGTGGCGGAATGATGTGCGAAACCACTTGTAAGGACAGCGGCATATTCTCGATGGAAAAAATAAAGCCCGACAGCAAGATAGTCGGCAACATCAAGGCGATGACGGAAATAAACATAGCCACCATTTGTGTTTTCGACAGCGACGAAATCATGATTCCCACACACAGTGCCATCAGGATAAACAGCACACTTTCACCCATCAGTAGAACCCAACTTCCTTTTATCGGTACACCAAAAATAAAATGACCAATCCCCAAAATCAAAACGGCATTGATAATCGACAACAGCAAGTAAGGTGTTACTTTTCCAAGGATAATTTGAATCGGTCGTAAGGGCGAAACCAGAAGAATCTCCATGGTGCCGAGTTCCTTTTCTCGGGTGATGGAAATAGAAGTCATCATTGCTGAGATCAACATCAGGATCATGGCCATAATGCCTGGTACAAACATGTAAACAGATTGCAAATTTTCGTTGTAGACCATGCGCACTTCCGGCTCAATTTGCATGGGAAGGTGCAAATCATCCATTTTCTTAAAAATATAATCGTTAATAATGCCCGTGGTGTACGAAGTCAACATTTTGGCCAGGTTTGGATCAGATGCATCGGCAATAATCTGAATATCAGCCTTTCCTTCCCGCTTCAGCTTACGACTGAAATCACGACCAAATATCAGAACTTCCTTCACTCTTCCCTTTTTGAGAATGGCTTCAATATCATTGGTCGTTTGTAAGTTCTGATCGAGCAAGAAATATCCTGATGATAATAACTTGGAGGTGATCTCTTGGGTCATCTCATCTTTCGACTGATCGAAAATAGCGATACGTGCATCTTTTATCTCGTTGGTAATCACCGTCCCAAACAACATCAATTGGATGATCGGTATTCCGAAAAGGATAATCATAGTCCGCCTATCGCGAAAAATGTGAAAGAATTCTTTTTTAAAAAAACCGAGGAAGCGATCCATAAATTGAATTTTTATATCTTATCTTTTAAAATAATATACCACAGAGTGGAATAGAATTTATAGTAGTTCAACTCTGTGATTAAATCAATCGGTTCGAGTCGCAGAACGAGCCAATTGTAAAAACACCCCATTCATATCCTGCGCATTGAACCGCTTTTTTAAATTATCCGGCGTATCCAATGCGGCAATTCGACCATCCACCATAATGGAAACCCGGTTACAATATTCTGCTTCATCCATATAGTGAGTGGTTACAAAAATAGTTTTCCCTTCGGCTGCGGCTTCGTAAATCAAGTCCCAAAATTGCCGACGGGTAATCGGGTCGACACCACCCGTTGGCTCATCGAGAAAAATAATCTTTGGATCGTGAAGAAGCGCAATTGAAAAAGCTAATTTTTGCTTCCATCCCAATGGTAAAGAAGCAATCAGTTTATCTCGTACCGACTCCAGATTTAGTTTCTGAAGCATCACTTGTTCTTTTTCCTTGCGTTGCTTGACCGAGAGCCCATAAATGCCGGCGTAAAATCGAATATTTTCCGCAACCGTCATATCCTCGTACAACGAAAATTTCTGACTCATATAGCCAATGTTTCGTTTGATGAGCTCAGCTTGTTTATAAACATCGTAACCACTAACCGTCAATTCTCCCGACGTGGGGCTACTCAACCCACAAAGAATACGCATCGCAGTTGTTTTTCCGGCGCCGTTGGCTCCCAGAAATCCAAAGATCTCACCTTTAAACACATCGAAAGTCAGGTGGTCATTCGCAACGAAGTGCCCAAACTTTTTGACTAAGTTTTTAACTGATATGACAAGTGTACACTCGGCAGACAAGTTTTGAGTCGCGGTCGTAGGACCCAGTTCGCTACTCTCAATTTTTTCTTGTTTCATCAATCTTCTCCTTTACAACCAAATTTTGCGGGATGTTGAATCTGTACCTGAACGCCTTCTTATTAACCAATACAATAATCCCTTGAAATCCATAGACGACCTTTTAACACTACCATACTGAGCTGTTCACTACGATTTACCTCGAGTCATCAGTGCCATAAAAACATCCTCGATACTGGGTGCAATTTCGTGTACCTGCAGGTTATTATGCTTTTTACGCATCAGATATTGCTCCAACTCTACAGCTTCCATCTCATCATCTTTGGGAGTCACGTGAGCAAATTGTCCGAAGGCATACGCCGAATCAATCTTCTTCCAATGACGCAAGTCTTCAATCAATCGGTGCATCTCGTCGGAGCGGGCGGCCAACAAGGTACTCGAATAGTTTTCTACAATTCGCGAAGGGGTATCGATACTCAGCACCTCCCCGTCCTGCATCAACGCCACCCGATCACAAAGGCCTGCTTCATCCATATAAGGAGTAGAAACCAGAATCGTGATTCCCTGCTTCTGAAGCTTTTTTAGCATGTCCCAAAACTCTTTGCGCGACACAGCATCAACTCCGGTAGTTGGCTCATCCAATACCAAAATCTCAGGCTTATGAATCAGAGCGCACGACAATGCCAGTTTTTGTTTCATTCCTCCTGAAAGCTTTCCTGCCAGTCGATTTTTGAAAGGTTCAATCTGAACGTAAATATCCCGAATGAGCTTGTAGTTCTCTTCAATCGTTGTTCCGAACACCGTTGCAAAAAACGATAGGTTCTCCTCCACAGTCAAATCCTGATACAACGAAAAACGTCCAGGCATGTAGCCGACCAGCTGTCGGATCTTTTTGTAGTCGTTAACGACATCCAGCCCATTCATATTGGCACTTCCTTCATCCTGAATCAATAGTGTCATCAGAATCCTCATCAAGGTCGTCTTTCCTGCTCCATCCGGACCGATTAGCCCAAACAACTCGCCATCATTTACCTCGAAAGAGATATTTTTCAGAGCTTTGGCATCTTGGTACGATTTTGATATTTTTTCAATTTTAATCATGAGTAAAAATTCCAAATTTTCGGTAATTGCTTAAGAGAAAACTAAACAGCCGATCACTGAAAGTTCACTTCTCCGGGCATCCCAATTTTTAGTCGGCCATCATTTTTCACCTGAACTTTCACGGCATAAACCAGTTTCACCCGTTCTTCCTTCGTTTGAATGATCTTGGGAGTAAATTCAGCTTCTGGCGAAATCCAGGATACCTTGCCCGTTAGTGATTGATTTTCATCCTTATTCTTATCAATCAAAACTTCGACTTGCTGACCAAGTTTGATGTTTGCTAATTGTGCCCCACTAACGAAAACTCGCAAATCGAGTGTTGACAAATCACCCAATTTTACAAGAGCTTTACCCGAAGCAGCCAACTCCCCTAACTTCAGATACTTTTCAAGAACTACTCCGTCCATCAAACTAGAGATAAAACATTTACCCAATTTATCTTTTGCAATAGCCAGCTGAGCATCCAACACGTCCAGCTCACTATTCTCCGGCACAAACTGGCTTTGAATACTTGTCAATTGCTTTTCCAAAATCCGCACCTTTCCATCAAGGTCATCTACTTGCTGCCGTGTAGCTGCTTTACCGGCAAACATCTGATGTATTCGTTTCTGTTCAATCTTCAGGGTTTCAATCTGTTCTTTTTGCACTTCAACCTGAGCATTCAAATTCACCTTTCTACTGGCTACAACTTTCTTCTGAGCTTTCAGTTGTTCAATTTGTAGGCTGAGCTGCGCGGTATCCACCAAAGCCAACAGTTGTCCTTGTTTTACCTCATCTCCCTGTTCTAAATTAAAATTGATAAGCTTTCCGGTTATCTCCGACGAAACAATGACTTCTTCGATTTCGAAATTTCCAAAAGCGTCGGATTGATCATCGTTTCCGTTACACGATACTAATGCAATTAATGCCAATATGAGAAAGTATTGAATCTTCATATTTTCTATTTTAATAGTTATTCCCTTTGATTGTATGGTAATTAATTTTCGCCGCTTCCACTTGTATTTTATGTGTTTCTAAAGTGATTCGCGCAGATATTTCTGCATTCAAGTCCTGAATGTAATCTGATGATGTAATTGTTCCGTTTTCGAGCTTTGAGGCAGAACTCCGCGTAATGCGTTCCTGCAGTTCGATGAGCTCCCGATCACTTTTAAGAATGTTTTCCAATTGTTTTATTTTGCGGTATTCGCCGTCCATTGCGATATTAACATTTCGCTCAAACTGCTGCTGTTGCGTATTAATCAACTGCTGTTGTAACTGGATAAGTTCTCGTTCACGTCGCGTATTCTTCCAATCAAATACTGTCCAATTCAGGCCAACGCCAACTAAACCATAAGTACTAAAATCATTATTAAGCATGTTTAATCCCGGTCGCCCGTAACCTGCTTGTCCGAAACCAAATAACTTAGGATTGCGTTTTTTGTGAAGCAAATCGGATGATGCGACCAATAAATCCGTTTGCGTTTCAAACAGCTTCAGTTCCGGTCGATGCAAGTCATTATTTAGATTAAATTCAGTTGATTCAATCGTAAGATTCTGCAAATCATCCAACTGCTTTCCTGTTAGAATTGACAACGCTGAAAGTACCGTTTCACGATTTGATTGCAATTCGATTTGCTGCTGCTTTACTTTAATTTGCTCAGCCAAAATCTGGTCTAACTCCGAAGCCAACAGCATACCTTGTTCCACTGCAGTTTCCATTCGGCTCTTACGCGAATCCAGCGTTTCTTGCTTTTTAACCAGCAACTCCAGGTTTTGCTGAATAAGGAAGCTGGTAAAGAACAAACGATTGACTCGCTCCCTTACTTGATAGAGCTCCACTTCAACTCCTTGAAGATTCGACTTTTCCTTAGCTCGTTCCAGTATTTCATTCGCTTTGGTTAACCCACCATCCCAAATCGTCTGCTTCACATCCAGGTACATTTTATACTGGTCTTTCGAAATCTCCGGAATGTTCATATTAGGTAAAGAAATACCAATCTTCGTCACCTCTGATTGATAAGTAGCTTGTGCTTTCAGATCAATTTGTGGCAAATAATTGGTTGCATTGTTTTCAAATTTCAATGCTGACATTTTTTTGTAAATCTCCTCTTGCTTCAACAATGGGTGATAATCTCTCGCCCACTGCTGACATTGCTCTATGGTCACCGGTTCCTGTGCCAATAGTAATTGAGCTGGGAGTAAGAACCAAAGTAAAATAACTAATTTCCTAATTCTCATAACACACTTGTTTATTGTGGTTGAATAGCTCTTATTATAAATTCCTTTACTTCAGATCTGCGCTGTTCTAAAAACTCATTCAGCAAATCATCTCGTCCGTTCAAGATTGCATTCTTAATCATCGGCCTCGCCGCAAAGGGGAAAACACACATTCCAAGCACATTTATCACCAAATGCTCCGGCTTCATTTGAATGACTTCTCCACGATCCATAGCATTCTGGATTTCTTTTAATATTGGTTGAATCGCAAAATGCTGCTTTTCTATGAATTTAAATAGAAGAGACCCTTCCCGATTCATTTCTTTAATTAAGAATGCCGGCAGCTGTGGATGTTTTAACAAGAGCGTAATGTAAATATCAATGACTTGCTCAACCCGTTCCCAAAAAGGAAGATCAGAAAAGAAAATCTTGCCGATTTGTGGAAAAGCCACGTTCATAATCTTGGTAAGTATCGCATCAAACAATTTATCTTTGCTTCGAAAATAATAATGCAACAAGGCCTTATTGATACTTGCTTTATCTGCTATTTCCTGCATCCGTGCTCCTTCCATCCCTTTATTTAAGAAGACATCTGTAGCGGCATCTAAAATTTTGTCTTCCGTATTATCTTGTTGTGTATTCATTTAATCATCAGGTTTAACTATTTGGTTAAAACATTTGATCAAAAGTATGGAGTTCAAAAATAAAATCCTAATAAATCAACCAAATAGTTTAACCAAATAGTCAATAACTAATATATTCTCGATGACCAGTCAAATAATAGACAAGAAAAACACTGCTAAAATTAATAACTCACACACAGAATTATTCAATTCAAAAAAACACTAATTTAACAGGCCACTAAATCACTTATTATGAAAAACGTTCAATTCAAACTAAGAATCTTCGCGATGTCCTTTTTCGCGATCCTGCTGTTTTGTTCTTTTCACCCCAAAGAAGAAAAGGGATGGATTCAACTTTTCAACGGAGAAGACTTAAATGATTGGCAAGTAAAAATCACAAAACATGAGTTAGGAGAAAATTATAAAAATACGTTTCGGGTTGAAGATGGCCTCTTGAAGGTTAGATACGATGGGTACGAAACCTTTGATGGCGAATTTGGGCACCTATTTTACAAGCACAACTTTTCGCATTATAAAATACGTGTTGAGTATCGGTTTGTTGGAAAACAGGCTCCTGGAGGACCACAATGGGCCAATCGAAACAGTGGAATTATGATACACGGACAAAGTCCTGAAAGCATGGAAAAAGGTCAGCAATTCCCCATATGCATCGAAGTTCAACTACTTGGAGGTACTAAAACAGAAGAGCGATCAAACTTAAACCTTTGTACTCCCGGAACCAATGTCGTAATGGACGGAAAACTCGTATTAGATCACTGCATTAGTTCGAATTCCAAAACCTACCTGGACAATCACTGGGTTACTGCCGAAATAGAAGTCAGAGGTGACTCAATCGTCAAGCATATTATTGATGGTGAAATTGTGATGCAGTACTCGAAACCTCAGCTCGACGAACGCGATCCAAACTACCAAAAATTGTTACCGCCTAATGGAAACAATTTATTGAAAAGCGGTTCAATCTCCTTGCAAGGTGAAAGCCATCCTATTGATTTCCGAAAAGTAGAACTGCTAAACTTAGAAGATGATTGCGACTGAATAATCGAATACAAAACAAGTTCAAAACAACGTTGCTAAATAATAGACTTTACTATTGAAAAGGGATCAAAATGAATATTGAAGTCAACAAAAAAGCGCCGGCATTTCACGAAGCAGAACTACTTGTTCATGCGTCGGCACAAAGTGTTATCGTCAATCAATGCCTGAGCAACGTGACAAAGCGAGGTTTCCAAAGCTTCGATAGATGGACGGGCAGCTAACGGTAAAAAGTTTCTTTGAATAGCTGGAGGCTTACGAATAAAATCGGAAATCCATACGGCTAACTCCCCTTCGGAACTTGGATGGACAGGCAAAATGCTGTGGATAAAAGTTGTTCATAACTGGTAGCTAGAACCTAAAGGAAAATCAACGTTGGTGGTTGTTCAAGAAAGCATAGAAGGCTTTTTAGCGGGAGTGCTGCAAAAGACTTTAGCCGATGGGATGGCAAAAAACCTCTACGAACTGAAACTAGAAGCTGAAAAAGAAGATTAACCACAAAATCAAATGGCCTTGGCATTTTCGCGTTCCAACCTTGCAGCTTTTCGGTTCGAATAATTCAAAAGCAACAAAGATGACGCAATGACCAACATACCCGCAATAGAAATCAAATCCGGGGATTCATCGGGTATGATCATCCAACTTAACATTGCTCCGGCTACCGGAACTAAAAACTTCCAGGTATTCAGAACTGAGACTTTAACTCCCGGGCGTTGCAACAAACCAAACCAGATTGTAAAAGCTGCTGCCGACAAGAAGCTCAACCACGCTAGTGCGACAAAATACTCAGGAGCTAATGATTTTATGCCATAACCTTCAACTGGGATTGAAATAATGATCAACCCAATTCCGCCAAAAAATAGCGACGATGAGCTTAAAACGATTGGAGTCAAGCGTGCCGGCTTTTTAGCAACCAACACATTCGAGAAGCCCGAAACAAAATTATTCGCCAAAAGCAATGCAATTCCAAGCAGACTTATTTTTACACCCGAAGGCAATTCTCTCCGCCCGAGACTAATGATTGCTACGCCAACAACTCCCAACAAAATGCTTATGGTTTTCAGCCAATTCATTTTATCATTCTGGAAACTAAAGTGTGAAACCACCGAGATAAACAATGGCGAAGAGCCTATGATTAGTGCGGCTATGGAAGCCGGAAGCAAGTTAATTCCCGAATAAAAAAACATGTATTGAATGACTGTTTGAAGCAATCCGATCAGAGAAATGAACCGCCAATGCTCCTTGATCTGTGCCATGTATTTTCGGTAGCTGTTGAAAAAGAAAAACAGCATTAAACCAGAAAGAGTAAACCGCACTCCTGCAAACTGGAATGGTGTGTGATATTGCAAACCGATTTTCACACCAACAAAAGCCGAAGACCACAACAGGCAAGCTACGATAGCCAAAAAAATAGTATTTGAAAAAAGGTTCTTCATGAATCGTTGTTATTAAGCGCCTGCAATTACGGTATAAAAATCGTCGTCATTAAAATATTTTTGTGCTAATAACTGCAAATCTTCCGGTTTAATAGCTTTCAAAAGCTGATAATATTGCTCGTAAAATTCGTAGCCCAAACCAAAATCGTTCACCGCTCGAAATGACTGAGCCTGTGCAAACGGGCCATCAAAATCGCGAACAAATTCGCCTAATAAGTATTGGCAAACCCGACTCAACTCTGCTTCAGGGATTAATTCTTCACGAAGCTTTTTCAGTTCCAGGAATATTTCTGTAATCGTCGCCTCCTCATATTTTTTATCAGTTTCGGTAGCAATTACAAAATAACCGGCTTCATTTAAACTCATCACTGACGAACCAATTCCATAAGTATAGCCTTTTTCCTCGCGAATATTCATCATGAGCCGAGAGCTGAAATATCCACCCAAAACAGTATTCAAAACCTGTAAACCGATATAATCCGAATGATCCTTTCTTACCATCAAACGTCCAACCCGAATTGCTGATTGAATGGCGTCATTTTTAACAACGCGTAGTTGCTTTTCCTGCAATTGCTGAATCGTTCTTTTTTGTTGAACCTGCTTCTCTCCTCTCCAATTCGAATCACCAAAATGCTTATTTAGTAGTTCTAGCAAACTGGCATCCATGTTTCCAGAAGCCATAATCTGACAATTTTCGGCATGATAAAATCTTTGGTAGAAATCCGCCAAATCAGAACTTGCCAAACGATCAAAATCATCAGCAGTAACAGTATGCGAATAGGGATGATTCTTGCCAAACAATCCTTCTGAAAACTTCTTTTGGCAAAGTACTTTTACCTTCTCATTTTCTAGTAAAAAGCGTTGCTTTCTTCGTTTCGACAGCGTTTCAAATTCATTTGCATCGAACGATGGTCGCTTGATTAAATCTTCGACAACCGGTAACAAATAAGGCAAATGTTTATTCAGGCTGATCAGGCTAATAGTTCCCAAATGATGATCGGAGACAAACTGAATATAGGCTCCTCTAAAATCAAAGATTTCAGCAATCCGTGCACCTGAATAATTCGCACTTCCTTCTTGCAACATGGCATTTGTAAGTACAGCTTGCAAGGGCTTATCTTCGTACCAAAGACCAGCATCAAAAACAAACTCTAAGCGGGTTACTTCCTGCGTTCCGGCCTGAAGAAAATGCACCGGAATATCATTATTAAGCTGCAAAGATACGGGCTTAATAATTAGCGGTTTCTTTGTTTCGTAAATGGGTGGTTGTATCGTACGATCTATCATTTTTTTGCTAGATAATTAAGTTGTGAGCAATTAGGTTCTGAAAAGATCTTCTGGGCAGTTATCATCAAGTCGGCACTGGCCACCGAACGATAAATATCAATTTGCTCGTTAATTCGTTCAGCCCGATCAATGTTTTCAAAACTTGCCAGTTCCTGAGCCATATGCAGGTAATTCATCTGTGAATAAACTAGGTTAGCCTCCAACTTATTTTTCACTTTTTCAAGCTCAATAGTTGGCACCAACTCTTGTTGCATGCTTTTCAACTCGATCCAAACTGCTTTTTTCGCTTGCTCAATCGTAACGCCGTTAGCTAACTTACCAGAGACAATAAACAAGCCCGGATCGTGGTCTCCGGAAAGATAAGCATCCAGTTCAATAAATAATTTTTGCTCTTTAATTAACCGCTGATACATGCGCGAGCTGTTTCCGTTGGACAGCACATCTGAGATCAAATCACAAATATAATACTCGCGCTGAGTCCTGCCAGCTATATGAAAGGCCATATACAAAGCTGTGTCCGGCACATCTCGCACAACAGTCATTTCCCTAAAACTTGCTTGTTCCGGCTCTATTGGAATGGCGCCCTTTTTTACATTTCGGCTCGGAATTGAGCCAAACCACTTAATCGCCAAACGTAGGCATTCGTCACGATCCACATTTCCACTTAAAATCAAAGCGGCATTATCGGGCGCATAAAAGCGATAGAAGAAATCTTTAACTTCTTGCAGACTGGCATCTTCAATGTGGCTAATATTCTTTCCGATGGTTTGCCACTGATAAGGATGAACCTTGTAAGTCAGTTCGCGTAGTAACGGCCAAACATCGCCATAAGGTTGATTGAGGTTTCGTTGTTTAAACTCTTCAATCACCACATTTCTCTGAATATCGAGCTTTTCCTGAGAAAAATCCAGTTCCAACATGCGGTCTGATTCCAACCAAAAGCCAATTTCTAAATTTTCTTTAGGAACTGTCAAATAGTAATTCGTCAAATCATTCGTTGTGTAGGCATTATTCTCTCCCCCTGCTTGCTGCAAAGCATCATCGTAATTCGGAATGTTTTTAGTGCCACCAAACATGAGGTGCTCAAACAAGTGAGCAAAGCCTGTTCGTTCCGGAGATTCATTTTTAGCTCCAACATGATAACATACATCCAGCGCAACCATTGGTGTTGAGTAATCCGGATAAATAATTAACTGCAGCCCATTTTCAAGCTGTTCACGGTAAAATTTTACCATATAAATTTACTAGTATTTTTTTGAATTGATTTTTAAAAATTGAAACTAGCACCTTCAACAAGCTCTGTTCGTACTTGTTCATATTCCGCAATCAAGCGGGTCATCACTTCTCCGGCCGATGGAATATCTTCAAATTGTGCTACAACCTGCCCTATTTCGAGCTCACCTTGCTCTAGGTCACCTTCAAACATTCCCCGTTTTGCTCGTCCTTTACCAAGTAAAATACTGAGCTCTCCGGCATCAGCACCTCGCAACTCAGCTTCAGCAACCTGCTTAAAAAAATCATTTTTAATCAGTCGAACTGGCGCCAGTTTTTTAAGCGATAGTTTTGTCGCCCCTTCGCCCAATTCGGCAACTAACTTCTTAAAGTTATCGTGAGCCGATGACTCCTGAGTAAGTGCGAACCGACTTCCAACCTGAACTCCATCTGCACCGAGTGCCATCGCTGCTAACATCGCTTTACCACTGCCAATACCTCCGGCTGCCATTACGGGTAGCGAAGTGGCTTTTCGCACCGATGGGATTAGGGTCATGGTGGTTGTTTCCTCGCGACCATTATGTCCGCCAGCTTCAAATCCTTCGGCTACAATAGCATCAACCCCGGCCTCTTCGCACTTTTTTGCGAAGTACGAACTGGCGATAACGTGAGCTACAATTATGCCTTGTTCCTTCAAAAATCCGGTCCATTTTTTTGGACTTCCTGCCGAGGTGAAAACGATAGGCACTTTCTCTGCAACAATGATTTTCATAATCTCATCGATCTGCGGATATAACAGAGGAACATTTACGCCAAAAGGCTTATTGGTAGCTTTTTTGATCTTCTGAATGTGTTCGAGTAATGTTTCTGGGTGCATTGAACCGGAACCAATCAATCCAAGTCCACCGTTATTACTGACAGCCGCTGCTAGTTTCCATCCACTGCACCAAACCATCCCGCCAGATATAACAGGATATTTTATCCCGAACAGTTCTGTAATTCTATTTCGCATACCTAATTCTACTTTTAATATATCGTAAACCAACGACTTGTTTTTTGAAGGTGCAAAGGTAACAGAAATCCTCTTGATAACTTTTTTTTGCAACCCTATTTCAGCGACTGACAAGCATAATACAAAAAGAGAGCAACTACAAGTAGCCACTCTCTTTCTATTCTTATAAACTTTGGAAGCTTTTATTAAGAGCCTTTCAAAATTTTATGAATTTAGAACTAATCCAAATTCGTAATAGGTTTGTATTTTGGTACCAAAGATTTCATTACGACCCAGCCAATGAGGTAAGCAATAGCACATATTCCGAAAATAATAAAATAACCAGCTTCAATCCCCACATATCCGAGGAAGTTCATCGGTTCTCTGACAAATTGAGAACCACTCTCAAATAAATCTCTGGTCATTGGTACTTCCAGATCAAGCACCATAGTTGATCCTCTCGAGAAGTCGAATAATAACCCCGAACCTTTATTAATTAATACTGATCCTAAGCCACCAGCTAACCCACCAATACCAGTAACTGTTGCTACTGCAGCTTTAGGAAACATATCACTCACGGTGGTAAAGATATTTGCAGACCACGCTTGGTGTGCAGCACCTGCTATACCAATAATAATAACCGGAAACCAGTATGTTAAGTGTCCCAACGGTTGCGCAAATACAGCTAACAATGGGAAAAAGGCAAAAATCAACATTGCTTTCATTCGGCCTGCGTAAGGATGCATTCCTTTGTTTTCAACAAAGTAAGTGGGTAACCAACCACCAATAATTGAAAATAGTGTAATTGCATATAGAACAAACAGAGCTAATTGTGCTGCCGTATCAGAAGTTTCCATTCCATATACCGAGCTCAAGTATGCCGGAGTCCAAAACAAATAGAACCACCACACACCATCAGTCATAAATTTACCAAAAGCGAAAGCCCATGTTTGTCTGTATTTCAACAGTTTAATCATGCTCATCTTCTTACCTTTAGCAGCAATCTCTTCATCCGTTTTTCCTGCATCCGGATCATCATCATCTAAGTTAATATATTCCAACTCAGCTTTATTCACTTTAGGATGCTTATCCGGCTTAGCATAACCAAACTGCCACCATCCCATCCATATAAAACCGAGACCACCAATCACAATAAAAGCAGCTTCCCATCCAAAATGTTTCGCCAATAATGGAATAGTAACAGGCGCAGCTAACGCACCGACTGTTGCTCCAGCGTTAAAAATAGATGTCGCATAAGCGCGGTCTTTTTTGGGGAAATATTCAGCAGTTGTTTTAATCGCAGCTGGGAAGTTACCTGCCTCTCCGATTGCCAATACTAAACGAGCAAAAATAAAGAGTACAACACTCACATTTAATACTCTGGCAATATCACCAGTTGTATTAATAAATTGTTCAATGTGTTCACGTGCTTCTCCAAAGCCTACCAACCAATGGCCAGAAACTATTCCGGAGGTAGCAATTCCACAAAATGCGTGTAAAACAGCTCCAACCGACCAAATGCCGATGGCCCACATATATCCTTTTTTGGTATCTAACCAATCGACAAATCGACCAGCAAACAAAAGGCCAATAGCATAGAATGCAGAGAACCATGCAGTGATCGTTCCATAATCATTATCTGTCCAGTGGAACTCCGGAGCAATAAAATCTTTCCAGGTTAACGATAGTACCTGGCGGTCTAAGTAGTTTACAGTAGTTGCCATAAACAACATAGCCACAATTGTCCACCGGTATTTGGACACTTTCTCTGTAACTTGATTTAACGACATAATAAAAAACTTTTATTTATTGGTTTAATTAATTTGCAGCCAACTTAGCGTAATTTTCCCACGATACTAATAGCCTCTTTACATTTCGTCGAAATATAGGAAAAATCTTTTTTTGCTAACACATCTTTAGGAAATAACTGTGACCCCATTCCTACACAATGCACACCAGCTTTAAACCAGCTAGTCAGGTTTTCTTCATCCGGAGAAACCCCTCCAGTAGGCATAATGCTTGCATATGGCATTGGCCCCATCACACCTTTAACAAACTCAGGTCCGCCAACCGAAGAACCAGGGAATATTTTTACGACTTCGCAACCGAGCTCGTGCGCACGGCCAATTTCAGTTACTGATCCACAACCTGGGCTCCAGGCAATTTTACGTTTGTTACAAACTTTTGCCATTCCTTCGTCAATCAACGGAGAAACAATAAAGTTTGCACCAATAGAAATATACAATGCAGTAGTTGCCTCATCGATAATTGAACCAACTCCCATGATCATTTCAGGGCATTCTTTAGCCGACCATTTTGTTAATTCACCAAAAACCTCAGCAGCAAAATCACCACGGTTCGTAAATTCGAACACCCGAATTCCACCATCGTAACAAGCTTTAATAACTTGTTTACACAATTCAACATCAGCGTGATAAAATACTGGGACAATACCAGTTTCTTTCATCACTTGCGCTACTTGTATTCTCGAAAATCTAGCCATTTTTTTATGTCTGTATTAAAAAGAATTATGGAATCCAGAAGTATAAAGACTTCTGAACCCCATCATTCATTATCAACTATTTTATAACTTAACGAGCAACACGTCCTGACGCATCGCCACCCATTAATTTCTCTACTTCTTCCAGTGTAGCCTGGTTGTAATCGCCATAGATCGTGTGCTTCAAACAAGAAGCAGCTACTGCAAATTCCAGTGCATTCTGATCATCGTCCGGATAAGTCAATAATCCGTAAATTAAACCACCCATAAAAGAATCACCACCACCAACACGGTCAACAATGTGAGTAATCTGGTACTGACGAGATTCGAATAGCTTCTTGCCATCCCAAAGTACACCAGCCCAGCTGTTGTGATTTGCATTGATTGAACCACGCAAAGTTGTAATTACCTTTTTACAGCGAGGGAATTTAGCCATAATTTGTTTCGAAACTGATTCATAAGCAGCTCCTTCAACATGACCACCTGTTACATCTACTCCTTCAGGATGGATATCCAAAGCCATAGCAGCATCTTCTTCGTTACCTAAAATCACATCGGTTCCGGCAACCAATGCTGGCATTACTTCGCCACATGATTTACCATATTTCCACAAGTTTTTGCGGTAGTTCAAATCACATGATACCGTGATCCCTTTTTCATTTGCTTTCTGAATAGCTTCCAAACAAACATCGGCAGCGCCTTGTGAGATTGCTGGAGTGATACCAGTCCAGTGAAACCAGCCTGCTCCTTCAAATACTTCATCCCAATCAATCATTCCTGGCTTAATTTCAGAAATCGCAGAATGGGCACGGTCATAAACGACTTTACTACCGCGGCTTACCGCACCAGTTTCAAGGAAGTAAATACCTACACGGTCTCCACCTTCAATAATCTTGTCTACTCCTACTCCATATCCTCTCAAATCCATTTTACAGGCGCGGGCTATGTCATTTTTAGGAAGACGAGTTACAAAATCAACAGGAATACCGTAGTTAGCCAACGAAACGGCTACATTAGCTTCTCCACCACCAAAAGTGGCGTTCAGACTATCAGCCTGATTAAACCTTAAATACCCTGGAGTTGCTAAGCGCAACATGATCTCTCCAAACGTTACAACTTTTTTATTCATCTTTTAATTAACTTTAATTTCTTTGTGCAATCGATTGCAAAAATAAAAGACATTTCGAAAAGAATCAATACAAATAGTATCTTTCTTGTTCCGAAATGTGTGAATTTCATTAAAAATTAAAATAGCTTTTTGCATTGTTGTAACAAATATTCTCAACCATCTCACCCAATAGCTCCATATTTGCTGGAATTTCACCATTCTCAACATCATTCCCAAGCAGATTACATAGTGTTCTGCGGAAATATTCGTGACGTGTATACGATAAAAAGCTGCGTGAATCTGTTAACATTCCAACGAAGCGGCTCAATAGTCCAAGGTTCGAAAGCGCATTCATTTGCTTTTTCATACCATCTTTCTGATCCAAAAACCACCACCCTGAACCATATTGCATTTTTCCGGGAACCGATCCATCCTGGAAATTTCCAATCATTGTCGCATACAGTTCATTATCGCGAGGATTCAGATTGTATAGAATAGTTTTGCTTAATTTATCTTCCAAATCTAAACGATTCAATAATTTCGCTAGCGGAGCAGCTACCGGAACATCTCCTATCGAGTCGAATCCTGTATCTGGCCCTAGCTTGTTAAACAAGCGTGTATTATTATTTCGTTGTGCTCCAATATGGAATTGCTGCGTCCATCCGCGCGAATTATCCATGATTCCAAATTCGTATAACATGCACGATTTAAATTTCAGGATTTCAATCGCAGACAGGTTTTTCAGAGAACGAATTTTGTCAAAAATTGCATTAATCTCATCCTCTGAATAATCTTCTGCAAAAGCGGTATCCAAGCCATGGTCAGACAATCGACAACCATTATCATGAAAAAATTGATGACGCTTATCCAAGGCAACCATAAAAGCATCGAAACTATCAATCTCTACATTTGCAGCTTCAGCTAACTGATCAACGTAATCGTTGAAGAAATCTTTATCTTCAACCATCATCGCTTTATCAGGACGCCAAGCTGGTAATACTTTTACTTCAAAACCACTTTCTTTAATTGCGCGGTGATGCTCTAGGTTATCAACAGGATCATCAGTTGTGCAAATTGTGTCGACATTCGCCATACGAATAATATCGCGGCAGGAGTAACTACCAGATGTTAATTTGGCATTACACTCATCCCAAATCTCCTTAGCGGTGTCTGGACTAAGAACCTTGTCTATTCCAAAAAACTTCTTCAACTCTAAATGAGTCCAGTGGTACAGTGGATTTCTCAAGGTGTGAGGCACCGTCTCTGCCCATTTTTCAAATTTCTCCCAGTCGCTGGCATCTCCGGTACAATAGCGTTCGTCAACACCATTCGTTCGCATAGCGCGCCACTTATAATGATCGCCATACAACCAGATCTGAGTTATGTTATCAAATGTTTTATCTTCGGCTATTTCTTTGGGCGAAATGTGACAGTGATAGTCAAAAATCGGCATTTTAGCCGCATGTTCGTGATACAGTTTCTGAGCAGTTTCTGTTTGCAACAGAAAGTTCTCATCCATAAACTTCTTCATCAATACTCGGTTTTTTATTTTTCTATGAATTTACAAATTGAATAATCGTTTTAAATGACGATCAAAAATATTTTCTTCTACGCAGTTTCCAATTACCTCCGCATTATTTTCCAATAAAGTGTAGTAACGCTCTCCCATTTCTGCTGCCACTTTATATCCGACATGAATCAACTGACGGAAATTAGGATTGTAATCGGCATGTCCGGGAATATGGCGTAACGTATTGGCAAATTTTTCGCTATCCCAACCATTTACTTCTTCAACCGTTGGCAACTCATTGTCTTTAATATCAATCACATCAGCGTAGGGCGCGCACAATTCCTCTTTACGTCCAAGTGCTGTCGCATAAACTTCTTTTGCAGCCTCCAATGCCTCTCCTCCAGACAGGGCTAACCCAATAACTTCTTCTAACCAAGTTGTTCCTGCTGTTTTTATGTGTAGGCCTTTATCATGCTTCTTGATAATGTCGGCCATAATCGGATAAATTGAAAACTTATCGCTACCTGAGTGCACACTCAACTTAAGGTCTGAAGGAAGTCCGAATTCCTTAACTGCATATGCAATCACCATTAAGTCCTCTTCAAACTCCTTGGCAAACTGATCTAAATCACCAACATAGTCGACTCCTTTGTTGAAGCGACCGGTAAATTTCGGCGCAATTGTTTGAACAGGCACACCTTTATCAGCCAACATTTTCAGAATAAAGAATAACTCAACCGGAGTTTGTGGATTTTCAACTTCATCCATAGACACCTCAGCAATGAAATTTCCCTGTCCTTTCTTTTCAACTAAGTATTTATAAATAGCTGCAGCTTCTTCGGTTGCGGCTAAAAAGTTCTCAACAACTTTTGCCAGCAAACTATCATCTACCTGAATGTCATCTTTGATACCCGGAATCTTCAGAGCTCCTTTATACTTTTCACAAGAAGACAAAAAAGCATCAACTGACTCTTTTGAGCTTTCGTTGCCAATATAACCGGCCACATCAAGAGTAAAAAAGTCAGCACCTTTCACAAACGGAGCCACAGTGGTTAAGTTAATATGGTCAGCATCTACATAATAAGGTAATCCATACCCTAATGCTTTCACCGCCGCATCAGCTTCGGTTCGCACATCGTCCGGCTTGGTCTTCACATTGCTGTGCTCCCGATTGGATTTATTCCATACTGGACTGACATTAACACCAGCTTGATTAGCCTTAACAATTGCTCTTAACTGAGCTTCTCCTTGGTGAGAAAAACGATCACCCACTCCAAAACTGTACTTACTTAATTCCATGGTATATATTTATTTAATTATCAATCAATCTCTCCAAGACATGACAAACATGTTTTTACCCCGTGTTCGCACACGAAATTAGAATTTTTATTCTTCTGGGCCATACAAAAAAACAAAATTCAGCCAAAAAATGTTATACAATAGTTTTTTCCGTGTTCGCACACGAAATTTAAAAAAATTGCATAGTTTTGTTTTAAGGAGTTCAATAACTTAATACAAAATGTCATCAAACCAATAAAAAGAATAAGAATAAAAGACATTGCCGAAAAAGCAAATGTTTCGATTGGAACCGTAGACCGTGTTCTTCATAAGCGTGGCGAAGTGTCGAAAGCTACGAAAGAGAAAATCATGAAAATCATTGAAGAACTCGACTACCACCCGAATATTTTGGCAAGTGCTCTAGCTTCAAAAAGAACACACTCGCTAGCTGTTCTTATTCCAGATTCATCCGCAGACGAAGCATACTGGAACAAACCTTTAAATGGAATGCGACGTGCGTACGACGAAATTCAACAATACGGAATTGCGATCAAGATTTATAAATTTGCTCAAGATGATGCCAACTCCTTCGTAGGCAAAGCCAACGAACTTATAAAAAACGATCATGACGGCGTTGTTTTAGCTCCTTTTTTCTCAAGGGAAGCCAAGGCATTTATAAAAGAACTTGAATCAAAAAAGATTCCTTTCGTTTTTATTGACTCAAATATTAAGGAAAGTAAAAAACTAAGTTATATCGGCCAGAATTCATTCCAAAGTGGGACACTAGCTGCAAAGCTTCTTGACTTTTCGGTACCAGCTGCTTCGACAATACTAATTATACACTTTGCAACCGAAATGGACAATCAAAACCATTTGGTTCAACGCGAAAAAGGTTTTTACAACTATTTCAAACAAAATGGAGGTACAAGCAAAAAAATTATTACCATTGAAATCAACGACACCTCTTCAAAAACCTACTTTGCTCAAATTGAAAAGGAACTAAAAAAAGACCAGAATATCCAAGGCATCTTTGTAACCAATTCTCAGGTATATAAAGTAGCGGAATACCTCGAAAAAAGAAAAATCAAAAACATCAGGCTTGTAGGTCACGATCTTATTCCGGGCAACAAAGAAAGTGTCCGAAAAAATCTGGTAGATTTCCTAATTTGCCAGCGCCCCGAAGAACAGGGCTATCAAGCCATAAACACCCTATTTCAATATATTATTCTGAAGAAAGAAGTTTCTCTGGAAAATTACACTTCGATTGATATTTTAACTAAAGAAAACCTGGATTTCTACCAAGAATTTAATACAAATAATTATGGAACCAATTAGTTTTAAAGACCTCAAGGGTAAAGTGTGTGTAATAACCGGTGGATCGGGAGTTATTGGCAGCGAAATGGTAAAAGCAATGGCTTCGGTTGGTGTAAAAATAGCAGTTGGTGGGAGCAGTCCCGCCTCTGCCGAAAAAGCCGCAGCAAAACTCGCTGCTGAATTCGATACAAAAATTATTGGTGTAGAGGCCAATGTCCTGGATAAAGCGTCGCTTGAAAAGGCCAATGAGATAATTCGTGAAAAGCTTGGTCCTATCGACATCTTGATTAACTGTGCAGGAGGAAATAATCCAGGAGCCACAACCAAAGTGGAAGAAATGACTGAGGAAAATATGGACAAACTGGAAGACACCTTTTATGGGTTAGACTTGAACGGTTTTGACAAAGTATTCGACTTAAACTTTAAGGGTACGATATTGCCATCGATGGTTTTCACAAAAGACATGTTAAAAAATAAAAAAGGAGTTATTCTGAATGTCTCTTCAATGAATGCTTACAAGCCATTGACCAAAATCCCCGCTTATTCGGCTGCAAAAGCCTCAATTAATAATTTCACCGAATGGCTGGCCGTTCACTTTGCAAAAATAGGTATTCGGGTAAACGGTGTTGCTCCAGGCTTTTTCATTACCAGCCAAAACCGCTTTTTAGTGATGGATGAAAAAACCGGAAACTTTTCGCCTCGTGGTCAAAAGATTGTAAACAACACGCCGATGGGAAAATTTGGAGATCCGCAAGACTTACAAGGTGCTACCTTATTTCTGATCTCAGACATTTCAGGTTTCATTACGGGTATTACAATTCCGGTCGATGGAGGTTACAACGCCTTTGGTGGCGTATAATTTTATCGCTTTCCGTAACAAGTCACTGTCATTTCAGGTACACACCCGGTAGAGGGCGTGTATTGGAATGTCAAACAATCTGTCAAATCAATTATTCAAAATTTAAAGTCAAAATAGAGATGAGCTTAAAATTAAAAAAAGACTGCAAATATTCGCTGATTGTGCCTACAAGTATGGGGGTGCGCATTACTCCTGTTAACGGACAGCCGGTACATAGTAGCGATATGTTTAAAATGCAGGCAACCAGTGCCGAAACAAATGTGGCAAGTATTGCCTCTTTTCTCGGACTTCCGGTAAAAGTGCTTACAACTTTTGTGAAAGGAAGCCCGGTTGCAAAATTCATAAAAAGCAACCTGAAAAGTCGACACATGGACTACGAAGGACCCGAAGTTGAACAGGGAGATCCTTGGGGATACCGACATCAGTTTAATATTGCTGACAGCGGATATGGATCTCGCGGACCCCGTGTACAAAATGATCGTGCCGGAGAAGTTGGAAGAACATTGAATGTAAAGGACTTTGACTTGGAGCGTATTTTTGGGCAAGAAGGTGTGCAAATCGTACATCTATCCGGTTTGATTGCAGCCCTGTCGCCAGAAACCAGTACATTCTGCTTGGAAATAGCACGTGCAGCAAAAAAATATGGAACCCGTATTTCATTTGACTTGAACTACAGAGCATCATTTTGGAAAGGTCGTGACAAAGAATTACGCGAAAACTTTACAGAGATAGCTTCTGTTTCAGATATACTGATTGGTAATGAAGAAGATTTCCAACTATGCTTAGGAATAGAAGGACCTGAAGCCGGAGGTAAAGGCATTGAGGAAGAAATTGAGGGATTCAAAGGAATGATTGGGCGAGTTAAGAAGGCATTTCCCAATGCCTCAGTTTTTGCCACTACCTTGCGTGAAGTTGTTAGCGTGAACGAGCACCTTTGGGGAGCCATCATGTTGGAAGGAGACGACAACTGGCAGGTAATAATGCCTCGCACTATTAATGTTTTAGATCGTATTGGAGGTGGTGACGGATTTGTTGGTGGACTGCTTTACGGAATTTTAAAAGATTGGAATCCTGAAAAATGGCCACAGTTTGGCTGGGCAACAGGAGCCATGGCAACCACATTCCTTACCGATTACGCTCAACCAGCCGATGAAGATATGGTTTGGAGCATCTGGGAAGGAAATGCACGGGTGAAACGATGATTATACAAAGGTTCCAAGTGGTAGATTATGTCTCAACTTGGAATTTGAAACTTCGAACTCAAAACTGAATTACAATGCTATATTACGAGATAGGTTCACCTGAACATGAACTAACAAATGAAGACCTCAAAAAGGGACTTTATCATGCGTTGGAACAAATACAAGGAGTCAACAAAGTGTTGGCTATTCCGCCAGATTACACCAGATTACCGAGTCGGTCGGGAGAATTAACCGAACTGACGTGGAAGTTTTACGGAGATAAGTTAACCGATGTTCTTCCGGCATTGGGAACCCACTCTCCTATGACTGATGGACAAATTAGCCATATGTTTGGCAGCTTACCAAAATCATTGATTCGCGAGCACGATTGGAGAAATGATGTCGTAACTGTTGGCGAAGTACCCGCCGAGTTTGTAAAAGAAGTCTCAGAAGGTGCTGTCGATTTTCCTTGGCCAGCTCAGGTTAATAAACTTTTGTTGGAGGGAAACTTCGACCTGATTTTATCAATCGGGCAGGTTGTCCCCCACGAAGTTGTGGGCATGGCTAATTACAACAAAAATGTATTTGTCGGAACCGGAGGTGTTGAAGGAATCAACAAGAGCCACTTTGTAGGTGCTGCCTATGGAATGGAACGAATGATGGGACATGCAGACACGCCAGTACGACGTATTTTCAATTATGCTTCTGATAATTTCACACAGAACCTACCTATTTTGTATGTTCAAACGGTGGTTGGATTAGATAAAACGGACGGAAAAGTAAAAACCCGTGGTTTATTTATTGGCGACGATTACGAAGTATTTGACAAAGCTGCCAAGCTTTCATTGCAAGTGAATTTTGAAATGCTGGATAAACCATTGAGAAAAGTAGTCGTTTGGCTCGATCCCACTGAATTCAAATCAACCTGGTTGGGAAACAAATCGGTTTATCGTACTCGAATGGCTATTGATGATGATGGTGAATTAATCGTATTAGCTCCGGCTCTAAAAGAGTTTGGAGAAGATAAAGAGATTGACCGGTTAATTCGCAAATATGGCTACTTTGGAACTCCGGCAACTCTTAAATCGTGTGATGAAAATGAAGAGCTTCGAAACAATTTAAGTGCTGCTGCTCACCTAATTCATGGTTCTTCCGAAGGGCGTTTCAGTATTACTTACTGTCCGGGCAAAAAAACCGGTAATTTAAGCCGCGAAGAAATAGAAAGTGTTGGATTCAAATATGGCGATTACGATGAAATCACTGCCCGATACAATCCGGAAGTCTTGAAAGATGGATACAATACTTTGCCAAATGGGGAGGAAGTATTCTACATCTCAAATCCAGCAATCGGGCTCTGGGCATTTAAAGATCGCTTTAAGTATTAATTTATCAGTTACCGGAAACTCTCGTTGTACTAAATGAAGCTAGATAAAATCAAATGGGGAATTATTGGATGTGGCGATGTCACTGAAAAAAAGAATGGTCCCCCACTCTACAAATTAGAACACTCAAGTTTGGTTGCTGTGATGCGCAGAAATGGCAAACTGGCTGAAGATTATGCCAAACGTCATCAGGTATCGCGCTGGTACGACGATGCTGACCAGCTGATAAACGATACTGAGGTAAATGCCGTATATGTGGCAACTCCACCCAATATGCATGCTGAATATGCCATAAAGGCCATGCGAGCAGACAAACCGGTTTATATTGAAAAGCCGATGGCAAAAACCTATGCAGAGTGTGAGAGAATGATCCAAGTTTCAGAAGAAACAGGAATGCCTATTTTTGTAGCCTACTATCGGCGTGCATTACCATTATTTCTGAAAGTGAAAGAGCTTCTGGATCATGATATTCTTGGCAAAACATTAGCTGTAAATATCCGTTTTTTTGCCTCTTCAAAAGAACAAAACTTAAGTAAGGAGAAGCTCCCTTGGCGCATAAAACCAGAAATTGCAGGTGCCGGTTTGTTTTATGACATGGGCTCACACGAACTGGATTTTCTGGATTTTATTTTCGGCCCAATAGCGAAAGCAAGCGGGCAAGCCCAAAACAGAGCTGGATATTATCCGGCAGAAGATACCGTTACTGCTTCATTTGAATTTGAATGTGGAGTTTTGGGAACGGGAAGCTGGAGTTTCGTTGTTGATTCTTCATCCGAAGAAGATACCATTGAAATTCTGGGAACAAAAGGAAAGCTCAGTTTTGCCTGTTTCAACCCTACTAGACTCAAATTAATAACAGAACAGGGAGAGCTATTTTACGATTTTGACCAACCAGAACATGCTGGAGGAAATCATATTCAACTGGTAATTGATGAATTGAGAGGTATTGGAAAATGTCCGAGCACTGGAAAATCAGCAGCACGAACCAGTTGGGTAATGGAAGAAATTGTAAAAGATTATTATCGAAAATGAAATTTATAATAGACGATAAAATACCATACATAAAAGGAGCATTAGAACCTTTTGGAGAAGTGGTTTATCTACCGGGAGCAAAAACGACTCCTGAAATTGTAAAAAATGCTGATGCCCTGATTACGCGAACTCGCACAATTTGCAATGAAGCATTATTAAAGAATTCAACCGTCAGCTTTATTGCTACTGCAACCATTGGCTTTGATCACATTGACTCTGATTTCTGCAAACAAGCCGGAATAGAATGGACGAATGCCCCTGGTTGCAACAGCAAGTCTGTAGAACAATACATTGCCTCTGCCTTATTTGTTCTGGCTGAGAAAAAAGGCTTTCAGCTAAAAGATAAAACCATCGGCATTGTCGGTGTTGGTCAGGTTGGATCTAAAGTGGCCAAAATATGCGAGCTACTAGGCATGAAAGTTCTGCTAAACGACCCTCCCAGGAAACGTGCAGAAGGATCGGATCAGTTCGTCAACTTTCAGGAGATAATCTCAAATTCAGACATTATCACCTTCCATGTACCATTGACCATGCATGGAGAAGATGCAACTTTCCATATGGCAAACTCGCTTTTTTTTAACTCGTTAGAACATTGCCCGATCATTTTTAACACGTGCCGGGGTGAGGTAGTCGACACATTTGCCGGCGAATCAGCTATTGAGCGAGGACAAATTTCAGGAATGGTGTTGGATTGCTGGGAACGCGAACCCGACATCGACCGTAACCTGTTACAGCTGGTTGATCTGGCAACACCCCACATAGCAGGGTACTCAAAGGATGGGAAAGCCAATGGAACAATGATGAGCATTCAGGCAATCAGTCAATTTTTCAACCTTGGTATTGACGGTTGGCAACCACAGGGAGTCGATCTACCAGAGCAAACAATAATCAATCTGGATGGTTTAAATCGTACAGAGGAAGCAATCATTGGTGAAGCAATTCTTTTCACTTACGATATCAGGAGCGATGACCAACGTTTGAGGAATAGTCCAGAACAGTTTGAGAAGCTACGCGGCGATTATCCTGTACGAAGAGAATATCCCATTTTTACAATTAAACCTAAAAATATAGATGACGTAACACTTGAAAAACTGAAACAACTTGGATTCAATATTTCAATTTGACATTCAATATAACTAACAGAAAAGAAAATAAATTATAAAAAAATGGCAAAATTAGCAGACATCGGTTTAATTGGGTTAGCTGTAATGGGCGAAAACCTGGTTTTAAACATGGAAAGTAAAGGCTACACGGTTGCGGTATACAACCGCACAGTTGAAAAAGTAGACAAATTTGTAAACGGACGAGGTGCCGGAAAGAATTTCATTGGAGCTCACTCTATCGAAGATTTAGTAGCTTCTTTAGAAAAACCCCGAAAAGTAATGATGCTTGTAAAAGCGGGGAAACCGGTTGATGACTTCATTGAATTACTGATTCCTCATCTGGAAAAAGGCGATATTATTATCGATGGCGGTAACTCTCACTTCCCCGACACGATTAGAAGAACGAAGTATGTAGAAAGCAAAGGTCTGCTTTACATTGGAACTGGTGTTTCGGGTGGCGAAGAAGGTGCTTTAAAAGGGCCATCAATGATGCCGGGCGGATCGCCCGCAGCGTGGCCACACGTGAAAGAAATTTTTCAGGCCGTGGCAGCCAAAGTGGAAGACAACGAGCCTTGTTGCGACTGGGTTGGTGAAGATGGCGCCGGGCATTTTGTAAAGATGGTTCACAACGGCATTGAGTACGGCGATATGCAAATTATTTGCGAAGCCTACCAAATGATGAAAGAACTACTTGGCATGGATGCCGATGAAATGCACGAGGTTTTCAAAGAATGGAATAACGATGTATTGGACTCTTACCTAATTGAGATTACTCGCGATATCCTCGGTTTTAAAGATGAAGATGGCGAACCGCTGGTTGAAAAAATCCTGGACACCGCCGGACAAAAAGGTACCGGAAAATGGACTGGCGTAGCAGCACTAGATCTCGGTATTCCATTGACCCTGATTGGCGAATCAGTATTTGCACGTTGTTTATCAGCGCAAAAGGATTTGCGTGTTGAAGCCTCAAAAGTAATTGAAGGCCCAAAGACAAAGTTTGATGGCGACAAAGTTCAAATGATTAATGACTTGAAAGATGCCTTATTTGGTGCAAAAATCATTTCATATGCTCAGGGGTACAACCTCATGATGGAAGCAGCCAAGGAACATAACTGGAACCTGAACTACGGCGGCATTGCCCTGATGTGGCGTGGCGGTTGTATCATTCGTTCGGTTTTCTTAGCTGATATCAAATCTGCATTCGACAACAATCCAAACCTAGCCAATTTGCTACTTGATCCTTACTTTAAAGATAAAGTTGAAAAAGCTCAGGCTGGTTGGAGACGAGTTTGTGCAACAGCACTTTCTCACGGAGTTCCGGTACCATCATTAACTTCAGCATTGTGCTATTTTGATGGAATACGCAGCGAACGCTTGCCTGCAAACTTACTGCAAGCTCAGCGTGATTACTTTGGAGCACACACCTACGAACGTTTAGACAAACCACGTGGCGAATTTTTCCACACCAACTGGACTGGTCGCGGGGGTGATACCGCATCATCAACTTATGACGTTTAGGCATGCTCAAAATAGAGCAATAGATCAATTCTATAATTTATACTCAAGAAGCTGCTTCCTATAAGGAAAGTAGCTTCTTGCACTTCCGGTCAGATGTGAATATAAATATTCATTCTTTTTAAACCAAAACCACCAAAACTTTCTAAAAATATTGTAGTTTTGCGCAATTTTTCAATCCAAAAGCTGATATATTATGGCGAAGTACTCAAATGAAGTCTCAAGAACCTTTAGCGAATATTTGCTGATTCCCGGTCTAACCGACAAGGACTGTGTACCTGACAACGTTTCGTTAAAAGCTCCATTGGTAAGCTTTAAAAAAGGCGAAAAGCCTAGTATGGAATTAAATGTTCCGTTTGTTTCGGCAATCATGCAATCGGTTTCCGATCATAATATGGCAATTGCCTTGGCTCGAAATGGCGGATTATCTTTTATCTTTGGATCGCAGCCAATCGAAACGCAAGCCGAAATGGTGCGTAAAGTAAAAAAATTCAAGTCTGGCTTTGTTGAAAGCGATTCGAACTTAACACCTGAGGACACCTTAGCCGATGTAATTGAATTGATTGAAAAAACAGGGCATTCAACCGTGGGGATTACTGCAGACGGAACTGCCAATGGGAAATTATTAGGTATTGTTACCGGACGTGACTACCGTGTCAGCCGTGATTCGCTGGATAAGAAAGTAAAAGACTTCATGACCCCTTATGATAAAATCATCAAAGGGGAACTCGGAATTGCATTGAATGAGGCTAACGACATTATTTGGGACAACAAATTAAACAGTCTCCCAATCGTCGATAAAAATCAAAACCTACAATATTTCGTTTTCAGAAAAGATTACGAAAGCCATAAAGAACACCCGAACGAACTGTCGGATGGAAATAAAAAGCTAATGGTTGGAGCCGGCATTAACAGCCGCGACTATAAAGAACGTGTTCCGGAATTGGTTGCCGCAGGAGCCGACGTATTATGTGTTGATTCATCAGACGGCTTTTCATCTTGGCAACGCGAAACAGTGGAATGGGTTAAACAAGAATTCAATGGCAATGTAAAAATTGGAGCTGGTAATGTCGTTGACAAAGAAGGATTCCTTTTTTTAGCTGAAGCTGGCGCCGATTTCATTAAAGTTGGTATTGGAGGTGGTTCTATTTGTATCACCCGCGAGCAAAAAGGAATTGGTCGTGGTCAAGCCACCTCAATCATTGAAGTGGCAGCAGCACGCGATGAATACTTCAAAAAAACTGGTACATACATCCCAATCTGTTCTGATGGTGGTATTGTACAGGATTACCACATGGTATTGGCATTGGCTATGGGTGCCGACTTCCTGATGATGGGACGTTATTTTGCACGTTTTGATGAAAGTCCTACTCGTAAAATGATGGTAAATAATCGTTACGTAAAAGAGTATTGGGGAGAAGGATCGAACCGTGCACGTAACTGGCAACGTTACGACATGGGTGGAAGCACCGGACTAAAGTTCGAAGAAGGTGTTGATAGTTATGTTCCTTACGCTGGCAAGTTGAAAGACAATTTGGATATTACTATAGGGAAAATGAAATCAACCATGTGCAGCTGTGGGTCAATCTCTATTCAACAACTAAAAGACGAGGCTAAAATTACACTGGTTTCGGCTACCAGTATTGTTGAAGGCGGTGCACACGATGTTATTTTAAAAGATACCAACATGTAATATAAAAACACACCTCAAGAAAAAGTCCCATTCTTTTAAGAATGGGACTTTTTCTTGCCCAAATTCAGCTTGAACAACAACGAATAAAAATCGTTCAACGTTAAGTTAAGTAATTTGACTTGAACGACTGTTGGCACATGTAATTTATCCATGATAGAAATGATGAAAACCGGATTTCTCCTGAACATCATCGCCATCATTTTAATAGCTGTATTAACAATATTTTAAGGAACTTAAGTATTGTCAATCGATCTCTTCGAGTATCCTGATTGGGCTATTGGCGCTGCCCAAATGTAATCCATTAACAAAGACTAAGCTTTTTTGAAATAGTCTTTCGGCGCATTACAGATTGGACACTTATAATCATCCGGTAAATCTTCAAACAGAGTACCTGGTTCAATTCCCATCGTTGGATCGCCAACCTCAGGATCGTAAGTATAACCACAAATAACACAAACATGTGGAGAAGCGTCGTCACCCTGTTCCGCATTTTCCCCTGATTCTTCAGTTTTACTCTCTTCTTCCTCTTTTTTTAGCGTATCCTGCTCAATATATGTTGGTGAGTTTTTGGGTGAATACATTTTATATTTTTCTCGATAATAAGCATAAGTCAAGGGCTCTTCATCCAGCACCACATCACTGTCAACAACTTCGCCAATAATCATCCAGTGCGAACCAATATCAACAGTATGAGTTACTTTACAATCTAACCATGCCACACTCTCATTAATTACAATTGGCATTCCTGTTTGAGCCGTTTTTATCTCTACATCTTTAAACTTATCCACAGTGTCACCCGAGTTAAACCCAAACTCACCGATCAACTTCACGTTCAGTTCCTTTTTTAATATTGAAACAGAAAAAGCACCTGCCTTTCGAATCACATCAGTTGTGAGATTGTCCTTATGGCACGAAATTGCGACTTGCTCCGGCGAATTAGTAACCTGAAAAGCTGTATTTGCAATGTATCCTGATTTTTCACCGTCTAACTCTGAGGCTACCAGATACATTCCATATGACATTTTATGAAAAGCTTTGTATTTCATCTCATTTATAATTTTAAATTTTAAAAGGCCTTTATAATCCTATCGTTTATTTTATAGAATTTGCAAGCTCATTCGATAGAACTCATTTAATAATCCAGCTGTATGTGTGTGAAAATTATTATATGCTCGTTTAGTATGTAACAATTTCAAAATAACTTTAAAAATACGGAGCTTTACCTCTTGTGATTTTCTTCGTTTCCTTTAAAACTATAAATTTGGGATTAATTTAGCAGACTCCCATAAGAAATGATAGTTTTATAAATCATAATTAAAAGAAGTAGGCTTTTTGTTTCAAACGGCTTTTTCAAAATGATGATTGTTGAATATTTGAATAATCTCATTTCCTGTTCGGTTATTTTTTTACATTTTTGAAGCCTTTTACATAGAATATCAACCAGATTATAAAAAATAAAAGAATGATAAAAAGGACAAGTTTAATTGCTTTACTCGTTTTCATTGGTTCAGCATATAGCTGGGCTTGTACAAATTTCTTAGTCACTAAAGGTGCGTCGACCGATGGATCGACCATGATTACCTACGCGGCAGACTCTCACACCTTGTTTGGTGAGTTATATTACTTTCCGGCAGCTGATCATCCGGAAGGGGCTACCAGAAATATCTACGAGTGGGATACCGGAAAATTTCTGGGTGTTATCCCCGAAGTTGAACATACCTACAGTGTGGTTGGTAATATGAACGAATTCCAGGTTGCTATTGGTGAAACCACCTATGGAGGCAGGGAAGAATTACACCACCAGTCTGATGCTATTATGGATTACGGCAGCCTGATGTATGTGGCTCTTCAGCGTTCAAAAAGTGCACGTGAAGCTATCAAGGTCATGACCGAATTGGTCGATCAATTTGGATATTATAGCAGCGGAGAATCTTTTTCAATTTCCGATCCTAATGAAGTCTGGATAATGGAAATGATTGGTAAAGGAGAAGGCGAAAAAGGTGCGGTATGGGTAGCCCGTCGAATACCCGATGGATATATTAGCGGACATGCTAACCAGGCTCGCATCACAAACTTCCCATTGAATGACACCCAAAATTGCATGTACTCCAAAGATGTTATTTCTTTTGCCCGCGAAAAAGGATGGTTTGATGGCAAAAATAAAGACTTTAGTTTTTCAGATGTTTATGCTCCGATTGACTTTGGTGGAGCTCGTTTTTGCGAAGCTCGTGTATGGGCAGGGTTCAACCAGGTGACTTCAGGCATGGATAAATACACGGATTATGCAAAAGGAATAATTGAGCACGATACCATTGCCAATTACGCTTCAAACCGTTTACCATTGTGGATAAAACCAGATGAAAAACTTAGCGTGAAAGATGTAATGGAAATGATGCGAGATCATTTTGAAGGTACCGAGCTGGACATGACTCAAGACATTGGCGCAGGTCCCTATAAATTGCCATATCGCTGGCGCGGACTAACCTGGGAAGTTGATTCGGTTGAATATTGCAATGAGCGCGCTGTATCGACACAGCAAACCGGATTTTCATTCGTCTCGCAGAGTCGTTCGTGGCTTCCAAATCCGATTGGTGGAATTCTTTGGTTTGGAGTAGACGACACCTACAGTACCTGCTATGCACCGATGTACTGTGGCATAACAGAAACGCCGGAATGTTTTGCAGTTGGTAATGGAGATCTGCTTACTTACTCTGAAACTTCTGCTTTTTGGGTTTTCAATACGGTATCTAACTTTACCTACCTGCGTTACGACTCCATGATTGAACATGTCAGAGAACTACAATCTGAAATTGAAGGGAAATTTATAGCTTACACTCCTGCCATAGATCAAGCAGCAAAAATGCTTTATGAAACAGAAGGAGCAGAAAAAGCTCGTGCATTTTTAACCGAATATTCGATTAACGAAGCCAATAATATGACAGACGACTGGCGCGACCTCTATCATTACCTGCTTGTAAAATATATTGATGGGAACATCAAAAAAGAGAAGAATGGAAAATTCGAAACAAATGAACACGGACTCCCTGCATTTCCAGACCAACCCGGATACCCTGAATGGTGGTACAAGGCGATTACAAAAAGTACAGGGAATCATTTTAAAGTAATTGGCGGTGCCGGACACTAAAAAAAGAGATAAATAGTTTTGTTCGCCAATAAATAATGCTAATTTTGCGCCAAATTCAGCAATCTCTTACACTGTAGCTGTGTAATATTGCGTAAAACTTAAAAACGATGGATTTAATTAAAGTAGCCGAACAAGCTTTTGAGGTTGTAAACAACCTCCCCAAATTTAGCGCCGGTGACACCATTACTGTACACTACAAAATTAGAGAGGGAAGCAAAGAGCGTATTCAGGACTTCCGTGGTGTAGTTATTCAGGTAAAAGGTGCCGGAACAAACAAGACATTCACAGTACGTAAAATGTCTGGGAACATTGGCGTTGAGCGTATTTTCCCGATGACCTCTCCATTTATTGAAGGTATTGACGTTAACAAAACTGGTAGTGTACGTCGCGCACGTATCTTTTACCAACGTGAACGTACCGGTAAAAAAGCCCGAATCAAAGAAAAAAGATTCTAAAATCAGACCTCATTATAAGAAAAGGCCTTCGAATCGAAGGCCTTTTTTTTTGCCTTTTTTTGCAACTCCAACAAAGAAGAAATTAATTCAGTGGATTTTATATTTGTTGATAAATATCACAGCTTATTAGCTCTCCAACTCGTTATTTTGAAATTAAAATAGTTCAGCATGGCATTTTTACAGAAAGAAAAATTATTTACCCTGAAATGGTTTAAGGAATACACGTTTATTACAATCGGAGCACTTTTAGTTGCAGTAGGGTTTGTTTATTTTATGACTCCACATAAAATTGTACCGGGTGGCGTGTACGGTATTGCCATTGTTGTACATTACCTAACGGAAGGACTATTTCCATTTTGGCCTAAAGGATTTCCAATAGGATTATTTGGCTTAATAGTCAATGTCCCGCTGACCATCGCAGGAATTAAGATTTTAGGTCCTCGCTTTGGGGTGAAAACAATAATTGGCTTTGTTCTCACCTCTGTTTTTATGGACATGATAACATATTTCAGAGAAGTTGGCGATGCTCCTCTTGTCCAAGACGTGTTGCTCTCTTGTGTATTTGGGGGCGTGTTGCTCGGTGTTGGACTGGGACTAATTTTTAAGTCCAGAGCAACATCAGGAGGATCGGATATTATTGCTATGATTATTGCCAAGTATACCAGCTTACAACTTGGGCAATTGATGATTTATGTCGATTCGATAATTGTGCTACTGGGACTAATAGCCTTCCGCGAATGGCAAATCCCTCTTTATTCGTGGCTTGCTATTTACATAACCGGCAGGGCAATTGACTTCATACTTGAAGGCTCAAATTACAATAAGGCCCTCTTGATCATTTCGGACAAACATGAAGAAATTAAAAATAAAATATTGGTTGACATAGAGCGAGGAGGCACCTATTTAAAGGGAACAGGAATGTACAGCGGCGAAGATAAAAACATCATTTACACTGTAGTAAGCCGGCGCGAAGTAGCCATCCTGGAACAATACATCAGCCAAATAGACCCTAATGCATTTATAACAGTAATGGACACCCGCGAAATCTTAGGTGAAGGATTTCAGTCGATAAAAATGAAAACCGATTCATAATAATGATTTAAAGAAACAAGTCTTTTAATTAGCATTTGTTTTTTTTAAATTCGAAGTTCCTTAAGACTTCTAGTCTCAGTCCAATAATGTCATGAAACAGATTTTCACCATTCTCTGCCTATTTTCGGTCATTCAGCTAACGAATGCACAAACAGTTGGATTAGTACTAAGTGGTGGTGGCGCAAAAGGGCTAGCGCATATTGGTGTTATTAAGGCTCTGGAAGAAAATAATATTCCTATCGACTATATAGCAGGTACGTCCATGGGTGCAATTGTTGCTGGTTTATATGCCGCCGGATACTCGCCCGAAGAAATGGAAAAGCTTTTTCTTTCTGATAAATTCAAATTTTGGTCGACAGGAAAAATACAGGAAGAATACCGATACTTCTTTCGCAAACTGGAGGAGAGTCCATCATGGTTAAATTTGGATTTGCAAAGAACAGACGATAAATTAAAACTCCTGCTTCCTACCAACATAATTCCCGAAGAACAAATGGACTTTGCATTTATGGAATTATTTTCATCGACCAATGCTGTTTGCGACTACAATTTTGATAACCTAATGGTTCCTTTCCTCTGCATTGCAACCGATGTATATGAAAATAAAGAAATTGAGCTGCGAGGTGGAGACTTAGGAGAAGCTGTTCGTGCTTCAATGACATTCCCTTTATATTTCAAGCCCATTCTAATTGATGGAGCATTAGCTTTTGACGGTGGAATTGTCAATAATTTTCCCGTAAAAAACACTATCGAAACGTTTAATCCTGACATCATCATTGGTCACAAAGTAGCCAATAATGCACGCCGCCCTAATGAAGATGATGTGATGGCTCAGTTGGAAAATTTGATCATGCAAAAAACGGACTATTACATACCGCCAGGCAGAGGCGTCTTGCTTGAAACAAAATTTTCAAATATAAACTTATTGGACTTTGGCAAAATACTGAGTATCGAAAAAGCTGGTTACCAAACGGCAACAACACGAATGGACAGCATTAAAATGCTGGTAAAAAGAAGAGTTTCGCAACAGAAATTAGAAAGTAAGAGGACAGCTTTTAATATCCGTAAACCAAGGCTCAAATTTCAGAACGTACAAGTTGAAGGAGTTTCTGATCCCATGCAGCGCAAATACATTATCCAAAGCATAAAACACAAGAACGACGTTATCGGATTAGATGAGCTACGCAGAGAATATTTTAAGTTGGTCGCTGACCCACAGTTAAGATCAATCCGTCCGGTTTCCATATACAACAAAGAAACTGGCTATTTTGACATCCATTTAAAAGTAAAAAAAGCCAAGGCTCTGGAGATAAAATTTGGAGGGAACGTATCAACAAAACCAATCAATCAGGGATTCTTAACTCTCGATTACCTATTTTTTGATGACCGAGCTTATACCCTGAGTAGCAATATCTATTTTGGTCGTTTTTACAGTTCAATAAAAACTGGTGGTAGAATTGATTTTCCAACGAAAACTCCATTCTACCTGTCCGGGTATTTCTCCCTAAACCGATGGGATTATTTCTCCAGCAGCAACGAATTCTTTTTCGAAGATGTTAGTTCACCCTTCGTTATTCAAGACGAAAATAACGTTCGGTTTGAAATTGGGATGCCTATAAATACGCACGGGAAATTCACTCTCGGAACAAGTTATTCGGTAGCTTCAGACACCTATTACATCAACGAATCAATAAAAAAAGATGACATTGCTGAACAAACTAACTTTGATGCTTTTTCGGCAAATATTGGACTCGAAAAAAATTCACAAAACTACAAGCAATTTGCCACAGAGGGCATTTCTTCGAAAATAGGAATTACCTATACCACAGGAACAGAAAAGTATAAAACAGGCACAAATTCTCCATTCAATCAAGGATTTATTGCCAACCACGAATTTCTTACTTTAAAGGGGAAATATGATAACTACTTTTCGCTTTCGCGACGTTTCAGTCTGGGACTATATGGCGAAGGAGTTTTTAGTAATAAAAACGTATTTAGCAACTACACAGCGACACTGCTCGCAGCAAATACTTTTGCACCTACACCGTTTAGTCAAACCGTTTTTTTAAAGAAATATCGCGCAAACAAATATATTTCAGCCGGCTTAAAATCGGTTTTTTATCTGACCAATCAAATGCATTTAAGGCTTGAAGGTTATGCTTTTTTGCCCTACCGTAGAATTAACGAAGGCGACAATTACAAAGGTTTTTATGACCCTGATCGATTTTCGACTTTGAAATTAATGGGACTTGGGGGAGTTGTTTACCACACCGGGCTTGGTCCGGTGAGTTTAACGCTCAATTATTTCGAGAAAGAAGACACTAAGTTTTATGTTGTCTTTAGCTTTGGATATGTATTGTTTAACAAAAAAGGATATTAACAAAATACCTTGATCTTAATTTGCTCTTTTATAAAACTTCAGCCAATCAATCTCAAAATTATGCGGAAGGTCTGCATTCTCCCGAACAACAAGGGCAGCCAAATTAATAAACATTGGATAATCGGGTACGCATACTGAGCTGGTATAAATTTCCTTATCATTGATTTTCCAAGTCAACTTATTATTCTCCCACACCAATGTAAAGATATAGAACTTGCCAGCAGATAATCCTGACAAAGAGAAAGATGTATCTTCTTGCTTTCCACTCGAATTCCGACTCACTCCAAACTGATTTCTCACTCCTGTTTCAAGTAAGTTTAATCGCAATGAATTTTCTTCATCGGCAAGATAACAGACATCTTGAAAGCTTTTACCCGGATTGTATCTAATCTTTGCTTCAAACACCCCGTACTTCGACTGAAACAAGCCTCCGGTAGTCAAATTATCAGAGGAGTAATCAAATTCATTTTCAACAAATCCGACAGCTGGATTCCATACCAATGAGTTTATCTTATCCTTGCTCACCTGAATTTTTAAACACCGGTCTTTTAGATGAATATTTTTCCCATTACCAAAAGCGTGCAAATCGCCGACCTGTGAGAAATTGTGGCCTACAGTTTTTTCAGCCCAGTAATTTATAGTTTTCCATTTGTTCTCGTCCAATGTTCCATTCTCAAATCGATCCTCAAAAGCGAGGTTCCAGTTTTCAAAAAACTCAAAAGCGTTCGAGTCCTTGTACTTCAAATAAAGAACAATCTCCGGTTTGTTTTTCAGCACTTCATACCGCTTCTCATCGCGATACTCATCTGTATTCTCCCACTTTTTCGGATCTTCCAAATACGCTCTGTGTTTCTGATAGTTTTCACTTTCAATAATTTTCTTCAACCCTTCATAAGTCGCCTTTTCCTTCGACTGATCCATTCTAAGAAAATTTTTATAGGCAGATGTTTTAGGATATTTCATAAAAAAGCTCACATCATTCGAAGATTTCAGCTCATTGAGTTCAGTTTTCTGTTCCTTATCAGTTCCCCGCGAAATTTGCTTTTCGAGCTCAAAGTAACGATTAAGACTATCTCCGTTTTTTAATTCTCGAAACCGTTTCAAATCTGAGGACTCCAATGTTTCGTAATACCTCTTTAGGCGTTTATTTCCTTTTAGCTTTTCAAATTGCTTTAACTGACGCTCTTCGGGACTCCCTTTAAACATCAATGATTTTAATTCGGTTTTTAGCTTTTTAAACGACTCGGCAGTGACTTTTTCCTGTAGCTCTATGAATTCTTTCAACTCGCCTGACTGCTGAACTTCTTTAAATACCCGGTAATCATTCAAAAGAGACTCTTTCGCAGACTCGACTTTTGACGTGGCTTTTATACCTCCAAAGGCATTCAGCATAAATAGTTTTAAAGACATGAGGATTCGTTTTTTCCTGATTTATGAAATTAAAAATAGCAATAAAAATATAAGTTAATAACATTTTTTCATCATCTGGTGGAAAAATATTAATTTCAACCTTTGTAACATCACAAACCCAACCTATGAGAATGAGAAAAACTACACTATTTTTTCTTGTCGTTGCATGCTTTTTTACCAATTTTCCAACTGTTGCTCAAGACTATTTTAAGGACGGCGGAGAAGCAGGAAAAACTTATATTTTGATGGCTCATCCTACCGTACAAAATATAGAGCGGATGAAATACCTGATTGACAACCACTTTCTATTTATAGGAGAATCTGAAATTGTTGGTATTTATTACAGTTTTGAAAATTACAACTACAACCAATCGATCAATTATATTCGGGATAATGAGCTCAGCAAATTTCACTTGCAACATCTCACCGGACTACTGACCCCTGAAAACATCTACACTGAGAATGATTTTACACATAATTTTGAAGTGTTATTTGATCAGACTCTCGGTATTTTCTTTTTTGGTGGCCCCGACATACAACCAATTACATACGACGAAGAAAACCGGTATGCTGTAGTCACCGATCCATATCGGCACTTATTCGAGCTCTCTCTGGCTTTCCACTTACTTGGAGGATCGCAGAGCCCGGACTATGTACCTTTACTTGAGAAGAATCCCAAATATTTTATTTGCGGGTTTTGTTTAGGTATGCAGACCATGAATGTTGCCACAGGTGGGAAAATGGTACAAGATATTCCTGCCGAAATTTATGGCACAGACGATCCATCAGAAATTGTAGAGTTTGATAGAGACAAAATACATCGGAATTATTGGCAGGAAATATTTACCAACGATAAGTTGATGAATGTAAACTTTCATCAATTAAGACTTCCCGAAGGTGGCTTTTTTGCCGAAGATGTCAAATGGAAAAAAGAAGTTTCTCCACCTGTTTTAAGTGCACATCACCAAGCAATTAAAGACCCCAATAAATGTTGGGAAATTACAGCTTGGTCAATGGATAAAAAGGTAATTGAAGGAATTCATCACAAAAAGTATCCAAATGTTTTTGGGGTCCAGTTCCATCCTGAAATCCCGGAATTATACTACCCTGCCGATTCCTTAATTTTCTCGCCGTCAGATCAGCCTAAATCATACTTTGATCGCATCGGAAGCGATGGACAAAAATTTCACAAGAAGCTTTGGCGTTTTGTATCAAAATCAATCCAATAATTACTCACCATTTATTCTTCAAAAAATTCTATTTTTGCAGCTCAAATATATTTTATGGGCTTTAAAGAAGAGATCAAACGAAGAAGAACTTTTGGAATTGTTAGTCACCCCGATGCCGGGAAAACGACATTAACGGAGAAGCTTTTACTTTTTGGAGGGGCAATCAGAGTTGCGGGAGCTGTAAAAAGCAATAAAATCAAAAAAGGTGCAACTTCCGACTTCATGGAGATTGAACGCCAAAGAGGTATCTCGGTAGCAACTTCGGTAATGGGGTTTGAATATCGCAAGTACAAAGTGAATATTCTGGATACACCTGGTCACCAAGACTTTCAGGAAGATACATTCCGCACGCTAACTGCTGTTGACAGCGTTATTATTGTGATTGACGCAGCCAAAGGAGTTGAGCCACAAACCGAGAAATTGATGAATGTATGCCGGATGCGAAAAACACCGGTTATTGTTTTTGTTAACAAGCTCGATCGGCCTTCGCAAGACACGTTTGACCTGCTGGATGAAATTGAAAACCAACTTCAGATTAGTACACGCCCACTAAGTTGGCCAATTAATAGTGGACCCGATTTTAAAGGTGTTTACAACATCTATAATCGTAGCTTGAGGTTGTTTGATGCCAATGTCCAGCAGATTGAAGAAGGTATTGACTTTAAAGATGTCAGCAGTCCTGAATTGGAAGAATATATCGGCGACGATGCCGACGTTTTACGAGAAGAATTGGAATTGCTAGAAGGAGTTTATCCTGAATTTGATCATCAGGAATATTTGAAAGGAAATTTAGCACCCGTGTTTTTTGGTAGTGCATTATATAACTTTGGAGTTCAGGAGTTGCTTGATGCCTTTGTTGAAATTGCGCCTTCTCCACGTCCGAGCATAACGGAAGAGCGTGAAATAAAACCGGAGGAAGATAGCTTTACTGGGTTTATTTTCAAAATCCACGCCAATATCGACCCCAATCACCGCAGCCGAATTGCCTTTGTAAAAATATGCTCTGGCAAATTTGAGCGTAACAAACCTTACAAGCACGTTCGAACTGGTAAATCACTTCGAATTTCGAGCCCAACAGCATTTATGGCTTCGCAAAAAGAAATTATTGAGGAAGCCTATCCGGGTGATATTATCGGAGTTCCCGACTCTGGCAATCTGGTCATTGGCGATTCAATAACCGAAGGTGAAGAAATCCATTTCAAAGGACTACCGAGCTTCTCGCCCGAATTGTTCCGCTTTATTGAAAATGCCGACCCCATGAAATCGAAACAGCTTGCCAAAGGCGTTGACCAGCTTATGGACGAAGGTGTTGCCCAGTTATTTACCAGCCAATTCAATGGCCGTAAAATAATTGGAACAGTGGGTCAGCTTCAGTTCGAAGTAATTGAATATCGTTTATTGCACGAATATGGAGCCAAGTGCCGGTTCGAACATTTAAATATGCATAAAGCTTGCTGGATTGAATGCGCTGATCCGAAAGTGCTAAGTGAGTTCAAAAAACGAAAACACCAGAAAATGGCTGTTGATAAGCGAGGAAGAGATGTTTTTATGGCTGATTCAGGTTTTATTTTGCAAATGGCACAAGATGAATTTAAAGACGTTAAGTTCCATTTCACCAGCGAATTCTAGCTCCCCCTTTCTCTCGGACTTTTGTATTGAATCGATATTTTTCTAATTTTAGGAAAACCTAGGTATGGAAATTCTAAGCGTAAATTTTTTCGAAGGCAACCTTTTTTCATACGTTGTATTACCTCTTCTGATCTTTCTGGCTCGCATAAGCGATGTGACTGTTGGAACACTTCGCATTGTCATGGTCTCTAAAGGACAAAAGTATATCGCTCCTTTGCTCGGTTTTTTTGAGGTAATCATCTGGCTGGTTACCATGAGTAAGATCATTCAGAACATTGACAATTGGGTAGCTTATGTGGCCTATGGTGCTGGTTTTGCTACCGGAAATTTAGTAGGTTTAATTATCGAAGAAAAATTAGCCGTTGGAATTGTTCAATTACAGATTATTACACGCAAAAGTGCCGACAACCTAATTGCAAAATTGAAAGCAAGTGGTTACGGAGTAACCTATCATGAAGCTCAGGGAGCCAACGAAAAAGTGGCTGTAATTTACACCATAATAAAACGCAACGAAATAAAAAAGGTAACTGAAATCATGCTTACCTATAATCCGAATGCCTTTTATTCTATCGAAGATATTAAAATGATTAGCAAAGGAGCGCCCGGTTTTGTGCAACCAAGCCAGCGCTGGAGAAAAGGAAAGTAGCAAACTTAGTTTCAAATAGAAACACAAAAATGATCCAATACAATAAGCTACTTAAAAGTTAATATCCTTCAAAAAAGCAAACCGAAAAATATCAATTCTTAAATAAAATTCTGATCTTTGTCACACTTTTTAAAGCTACTACATAAAGGCAAAATCAATTATTGAAAATATATATCTATGTTTAAGATTCAGACCTTGAATAAGATTGATCCAGTTGGGTTGAAAAATTTCCCCTTAGATCAATATGAAATCGCCAGTGAATTTGCGAATCCCGATGGAATTATCGTAAGAAGTATGAAAATGCACGATATGGAATTTCCATCTAGCTTGAAAGCCATCGCTCGCGCTGGAGCCGGGGTTAATAATATTCCAATTGATAAGTGTACAAATCAAGGGATTGTCGTATTTAACACGCCGGGAGCAAATGCTCATGCTGTAAAAGAACTGACAATCGCAGGTTTAATGCTTACTTCCCGAGACATTGCCGGTTCTATCGAATGGGCTAAATCGCTCATCGGCAAAGGCGACGAAGTTCCAGCGCTGGTTGAAGCCGGAAAGAAAAACTTTGCAGGTCAGGAAATTCGCGGTAAAACACTAGCAGTTATAGGTTTAGGAGCAATTGGTGTTTTGGTTGCCAATGCTGCTCAAGCTCTCGGAATGACCGTATTGGGATACGACCCGTTTATTTCTGTAAAACACGCATGGAAACTGAGCCGCAATGTTAAGCAGGCTGAAGGGATGGAATCGTTGTTGGCAAATGCCGACTATATAACACTTCAAATTCCATTAACTGCCGAAACCAAAGGATTCATCAATAAAGATAAATTCAAGATGATGAAAGACGGAGCTCGATTGATGAACTTTGCTCGTGGAGGTCTGGTTAATCATGCAGATTTAGCAGACGCCATTGAATCAGGCAAAGTAGCTCGTTATATTACCGACTTCCCTGATGAAGAGACACTGAAAATGAAAAACGTCATTTCAATTCCTCACCTGGGAGCATCAACTGCCGAATCAGAAACGAATTGTGCGGTCATGGCTGTTGATCAGATACAAGAGTTTTTGGAAAATGGAAATATTATCAACTCGGTAAACTTTCCACCAGCAGAGATGGAACGTACCGGTGGAGCGCGAATTGTTGTTGCCAATAAAAATGTGCCAAACATGGTAAGTCAAATCGCAACCCTATTGGCATCAGAAGGTTACAATATTTCAAACATGCTAAATCGTAATAAAGCTGAAATAGCCTACAATATTATTGATGTCGATCGTAAAGAAGCAGATCCTGTATTAGCTGATAAAATTGCAGCAATAGAGGGAGTTATTATGGTTCGAATGATTCAATAAACCTATTAACAATGAGAAAAGGGATACCGGTTCATGTTAAGCTTTCGCTTTCCGAAACCGGTATCCTTGTTTTTATTCCTTACAGCTCGCAAATAATTTTATTTTTGCGTACGTTTGAAAAAACACATAAAACTTGAAATTTAAATTCTGGCAAAAAATTAAATCATGAGTAACAAGTTGATTGAAAAAGCAGCAGATAATGTTCGTATACTTTCGGCTGCAATGGTTGAAAAAGCAAAATCTGGCCATCCTGGTGGTGCCATGGGCGGAGCTGATTTTGTAAGCGTATTGTATTCAGAGTTTTTAAACTATGATCCCTCTGACATGAGCTGGGAAAACAGAGATCGTTTCTTTTTGGATCCGGGTCACATGTCGCCAATGTTGTATTCCATTCTTTCGTTAACTGGAAAATATAACATGGATGATTTATCCAATTTCCGCCAATGGGAAAGTGTAACTCCCGGACATCCTGAAGTTGATGTTGAACGAGGTGTTGAAAACACATCGGGGCCGTTAGGACAAGGTCACACAATGGCCGTTGGTGCTGCTATTGCTGAACGTTTTTTGGTTGAACGTTTTGGTGATTGGATGGCTCACAAAACATATACATTCATTTCTGATGGAGGTGTTCAGGAAGAAATATCGCAAGGAGCTGGCCGTATTGCCGGATATCTGGGTCTTAGCAACCTGATCATGTTTTACGATTCAAATGACATTCAGCTTTCTACCGAAACGAATGCCGTAACGATAGAAGATACTGCTAAAAAATATGAAGCTTGGGGATGGCGAGTCGAAATGATTGAAGGAAACAACATTGAAGCAATTAGTGGTGCATTGCAAATAGCCCAGGCAGAAAAAGAAAAACCAACCTTGATTATTGGTAAAACTATCATGGGTAAAGGTGCTGTTACCGAAGAAGGGGTTTGTTTCGAAGGTCAGTGTTCAACCCACGGACAGCCACTGGGTGCAGCAGGTGGTTCTTTGAAAAAAACAATCGAGAACCTTGGTGGAGATTCTGACAATCCGTTCCAAATTTTCCCTGATGTAGAAGATTTTTTCAAGAACAGAAACGAAGAACTTATTGCTGCCGCAGCAGAAAAGAAAGCCAAACAAGCCGAGTGGGCAAAAGCAAACCCTGAGTTAGCAAAAAAACTTGAAAAGTTCTTCTCGAAAGAGACTCTCGACTTTGATTTCAGTAAGATTGAACAAAAAGCGGGTGCAGCTACGCGTGGTGCTTCTGCAACAGTACTTGCAGCATTTGCTGAAGAAGTTGAAAACATGATTGTAGCTTCAGCCGACTTATCAAACTCTGATAAAACGGACGGATTTTTAAAGAAAACAACAGCTTTCACAAAAGGAGATTTCTCAGGCGCATTTCTTCAGGCAGGAGTTTGTGAGTTAACGATGGCCGCATTAATGAACGGAATGGCATTGCATGGTGGCATCATTCCTGTATGCGGAACATTCTTCGTATTTAGTGACTACCAAAAACCTGCAGTTCGCCTTTCGGCTTTAATGGAACTTCCTGTTAAATTTGTATGGACTCACGATGCTTTCCGCGTGGGAGAAGATGGTCCAACTCACCAGCCGGTTGAACAAGAAGCTCAAATTCGCTTGTTGGAAAAATTGAAAAACCATCACGGCGATAATTCAGCATTGGTTATTCGCCCTGCTGACTCTGAAGAAACAACCGTAGCTTGGAAAATGGCATTGGAGAATACAAAAACACCAACAGCCCTAATTTTGTCTCGTCAGAATATTGCGAACCTTCCAGCGGAAGATCGTTATTCCGAAGCTTTAAAGGCAGAAAAGGGTGCCTATATTGTAACCGACACTGAAGGAACTCCTGACGTGATTCTTCTTGCCAGCGGGTCAGAGGTCAGCACCTTAGTTGCCGGAGCTGAATTACTGGAGAAGGATGGTGTTAAATGCCGTATCGTTTCAGTACCTTCTGAAGGACTTTTCCGATCTCAGAGCAAAGCATACCAAGCAGAAGTTCTTCCTGCTGGTGTTAAAAAATTCGGAATGTCTGCCGGACTTCCAGTTACACTGGAAGGTTTAGTCGGAGCAGACGGTTTTGTATTCGGAATGGAATCATTTGGATTCTCGGCCCCCTACACAGTGCTTGATGAAAAACTAGGTTTCACCGGGCAAAATGTATACAATCAAGTGAAAAAGCTTTTGGCTTAATAGCAACAAACATACAAACCGAAAGGCCGGGATATCCGGCCTTTCTTGTTTTATTACCATTGCGTTCGTCAAACTTCATACGCAAAGATTACCTAATCAACAGCTTATATCCAGATTTGACCGATTGAAATGAGCTTAATTTTGGACAGGTGAAAATGGAAATAGTTCTGAAGGAACACGCACTCCATTCAAAATCTGTTGCATTTCCTGAACAACGTCGGGGTACTCTTCTGCAACATTATTCTCCTCTCCAATATCTTCTGACAAGTCGTAAAGCTCAACAGTCACTTTTTCCGGATCAAGCACGTTGTAACTTACATACTTCCAATTCCCCTTGCGAATAGCCTGTCTTCCGCCTTTTTCATGAAATTCCCAATACAAATGGTCGTGTTCTTGCTGACCTTCTTTGTCCAACAAAGTTGGCAAAAATGAAATCCCCTGAATATTTTCTGGAGTTTCGGCATCAAAAAGCTCAGCAAAAGTAGGCATCACATCCCAAAAGGCAGAGATATGATCAGTAGTGCTTGCAGCCTTTATTTTCCCCGGCCAAACTGCAATCATTGGTTCTCGAATACCTCCTTCATACAAATCGCGCTTATAACCTTTCAGTGGACCGTTACTATCGAAATAATCCGGATCAGCCCCTCCTTCAACATGTGGACCATTGTCGGAAGTAAAAATAACAAGGGTGTTCTCAGCTAATCCCAGTTCTTCCAACTTATCAACAATTTCGCCAACCTGCTTATCGAGCAAAGTAACCATAGCCGCAAAAGCAGCATGAGACTCGGGCTGGTAACCATATGCACCCTTTCGAAACCGTTCATCACCTGGATTGGCTCCTTCGTATACATTTTCCGGCATAAATACTCCTCTATATTTGTTTAGATATTCCTCTGGTAACAACAACTCTGCATGGGGAATAGTGGTGGGGTAAAACATGAAAAAACTGGTATCTTTATTCTCTTCCAGAAACTCCAGTGCTTTCTGATGAATTAGTTCAGGAGCATATTGTTCAAACTGATCATCAACATTTTTATCCAATTCTATTCGTTCGTGATTACTCCAAAGATGATCCGGATAATAATTATGCGCCAGCGTTTGACAATTGTAGCCGTAAAACACATCAATCCCCTGCTTTTTCGGATCTCCTTCGGTCTCAATAAATCCCAAACCCCATTTACCAAAGGCACCGGTAAGATAACCATGTTCTTTGAGCATTTCCGGTATTGTATAGGCCTGCGCCGTCAGCGGAACCTGACCTTCGGGCTTTCTACCAATATTGCCACGAATAGGTGTATGGCCGGTATCCTGCCCGGTTAAAAGCGATGATCTGGAGGGAGCACAAACCGTGCAGCCAGCATAATGCTGCGTGAAAATCATTCCCCGGCTAGCAAGTCGATCGATATTAGGAGTTTGAAACTTTTGTTGTCCGTAACAACCTATATCACCATAGCCTAAATCATCAGCAAGAATATAGACTATATTGGGACTAGTTTCTTCATTTTTGTTTTGATTTTGAGAAGTTTGACAGGAAGTCAGAATAGCAAAAGCTACAATGCCTCCTAAAATGGTTCGATTCATAATAGTTAATTGATTTGTTAATTTTTCCAGACTACTAATTTAACCAATAATACGATAATAGCACACGAATGAGAGCATTCATCTTATACCAGCAAAAGTGTCTATTCTTCCATACGCTGGAATACAGATTCGGGATAAGCAATATTTGACAAGAACAATCCCTGAGGCGGCGCGGAAACTCCAGCTGCTCCGCGATCTTTTAACTCAATTGCTCGCTTAAAATCCTGAATAGTCATTTTTCCCTGCCCTACTTGAATCATGGTTCCAACAATTGCCCGAACCATATTTCGCAAAAACCGATCTGCCTTAATCGTAAAAATCAACTGATTTCCTTTCTCCACCCAACGGACATCGTATATCTTGCAATCATTGGTTTTCACATCTGTGTGCAACTTGCTAAAACTCGTAAAATCGGTGTAATCAAACAATACAGCACAAGCCATATTCATTTGATAAACATTCAACGGATGCTTAAAATACCATGATGTCTCTTGTGCAAAAGGATCTTTTTGCCGATTTATGAAGTAGTGATAAGTTCGGGATGTCGCGTCAAAACGAGTATGTGCCGTCTCACTCACCTTACTCACACGATAAATGACAATATCAGCTCCTAAAAAGCTATTCAGTTTATAGGCAAAATAAGGATTATCCAGGTTTGCATTTTCCGATTCGAAGTGAGCAACAAAATAACTCGCATGCACTCCGGTGTCTGTCCGTCCTGCTCCTGTCAGTGCAATCTCCTCCCGACAAATTAAACTCAACGCTTTTGCCAATGTTTCCTGCACGCTCACAGCATTAGGTTGTACTTGCCAACCGTGAAAACGAGTACCATTATATGCCAGCTCAATAAAATATCGTTGCTTCAAAATATTAGCTTTTTAGCAAAAGTAAAAAAGATATCAGAAAAGGGACGAATGAACGTCTGAAATTATTAATTTTACAGCGCTTTCATAGGAAAGTTAACTTAACAATTTTTAACAAGTTTACATCCTTTTTAGTACAAGTTTGCACTATTTTCGTGAACCGAAATCGAAAACAAACAATTTTAAATATGGATCAAGCAGTTGATATACGCGAATTGAACGAACGAATCCAAAAAGAAAGTTCTTTTGTGGATTTGCTAAACATCGAAATGAACAAGGTCATTGTTGGCCAAAAGCATTTGGTTGAGAGTTTACTAATCGGTTTGCTGTCGGGCGGACACATTTTACTGGAAGGTGTACCGGGACTTGCAAAAACGTTAGCCATTAATACGCTTTCGCAAACCATTAATGCCGATTTTGCCCGTATCCAATTTACTCCGGATTTATTGCCTGCCGACTTGTTGGGTACGCTTATTTACAGTCAGAAAAACGAAGAATTTATCGTAAAGAAAGGACCTATTTTTACCAATTTCGTGTTGGCTGACGAAATAAACCGGGCACCCGCTAAAGTGCAATCAGCTCTGCTCGAGGCGATGCAGGAACGCCAAATTACTATTGGAGACGAAACCTTTAAACTTCAGGAACCATTTTTAGTAATGGCCACTCAAAACCCCATTGAACAGGAAGGTACTTACCCACTGCCCGAAGCTCAGGTCGACCGTTTTATGCTGAAAGTGGTTATCAACTATCCAAAAAAAGAAGAAGAAAGGTTGATCATCCAGCAGAACTTACTAAAGCAATTTCCCAAAGCAACAGCGATTCTAAAAACACAGGACATTCTAAATGCACGAGATGTAGTGAAAGATGTCTATCTGGATGAAAAAATCAGCAAATACATCGTTGACATTGTTTTTGCGACCCGCGATCCTAAAGAATACAAACTTGAAAAGTATGCCGATATGATTTCTTATGGAGGCTCACCCCGCGCAAGTATTAGTTTGGCACAGGCATCAAAAGCATATGCGTTTATCAAGCGCCGTGGCTACGTTGTCCCCGAAGATGTACGCGCCGTTTGTCATGATGTAATGCGTCATCGTATTGGATTAAGTTACGAAGCCGAAGCCAACAACATCACTTCTGAAGAAATCATCACCGATATTCTGAACACTGTTGAAGTTCCGTAAATAAGTTTTGAGTTACTCGTTTCGGATTTTGAGTTGTTTCCCTATTTGAAATTCGGAATTTGAAATTTGAAATTTGAAAACTAAAAAGAGATGGAACACACGGAACTACTAAAAAAGGTACGAAAGATTGAAATTAAAACCCGCGGATTGAGTCGCAATATCTTTGCCGGCGAGTACCATTCGGCCTTTAAAGGCCGTGGGATGGCTTTCAGCGAAGTGCGCGAATACCAGTTTGGTGACGATGTTCGAAGTATCGACTGGAACGTGACTGCCCGATACAACAAACCGTACATTAAAATATTTGAAGAAGAGCGTGAGTTAACAGTCATGCTGCTAATTGATGTTAGTGGATCACGTGATTTTGGTTCATTGGACATATTTAAGAAGAATGTTATTACTGAGATTTCAGCAATTCTGTCTTTCTCAGCCATTCAAAACAATGATAAAATTGGGGTGATCTTCTTTTCTGAAAAAATTGAGAAATTCATCCCGCCAAAGAAAGGGAAGTCGCATATTTTGCGAATCATTCGCGAGTTAATTGATTTTGAACCGGAAAACAAAGGAACAAACATCACCGAGGCAATCCGTTACATGACCAATGCCATCAAAAAACGATGTACCGGTTTTATTATTTCCGACTTCCTGCAAAATGATCCTGATTTTGATAAAGCGCTGACTATTGCTAATAGTAAACACGACATTGTAGCCCTGCGGATTTACGACGAACGGGAAACGCAATTGCCACCAATTGGCATGATCAAACTAAAAGACGCTGAAACGAATGAATACGTTTGGGTAGATAGCAGCAGCAAGAAAGTACGCGACACGTATGACAAATGGTGGCGTGACACAAGTCTAAAACTGGACACAACCTTTAAGAAAAGTGGTGTTGATTATGCAAATATCAACACGAACGAAGATTATATCAAATCGCTGATGACGCTATTTAAGAAGCGCGGATAAAAAGAAAAAAGCATGAAAGGACATAAAACGATAGCGTTTGTACTTGCCCTGCTTTTGTGGCAGACAACCACGGTTCAGGCGCAAAAGATACAGGCTCGGGCAATCATCGATTCAACCAACATTCTGATTGGAGATCAAATCAACCTTCGGATTGAGTTGGATCAGCCCACCAATGTGGGAATTGAATTTCCTATAATTGGAGATTCACTTTCGGCGACAGTAGAAATTATTGACAAATCGCCACTGGACACTTTTCAGTTGGATGAGAAAGACCAGATCAAGATTATCCAAAATCTGACAATCACATCGTTTGATAGTGGAAAGCAGGTGGTTCCACCATTTCGATTTCTGTTAAAATATGATGAGCTCTACGATACCATTGAAACGCTTCCCGCCGAGTTTTTTGTACACAGCATGCCCATAGACACAACAAAAGGGCCGACAGACATTAAAAAACCATACGACGCACCCGTAACATTAAAAGAAGTGTCTCCCTATATTTTAGGAGCAATTCTAATTGGAGCGATGATTTTCTTCCTATTTTATTACATTCAACGGAGACGCAAAAACAAGCCTATTTTCGCGAAACCAGTGAAACCCAAAGAGCCGGCTCATATTATCGCATTGCGGGAACTCGACCGGATCAAGGAAGAAAAGCTATGGCAAACCGAAGAAATAAAAGCTTACTACAGTCTGGTGTCAGATACACTTAGAACCTATATTGAAGATCGTTTCAATATTCAAGCAATGGAATACACTACAGATGAAACAATCCAAGCTTTTGAACAACGCAAGACACTGGTTGCAGGAAAATCATTTGAAGAGTTAAAAAATATACTGACGCTCGCCGACCTCGTTAAATTTGCCAAATATCAGCCATTGCCCGATGATCACAACCTGACTTTAATGAATGCCTATCTTTTTGTAAATCAAACAAAAAAGGAAGACAAAAAGCAAAGTCAGCCAACCGACGATTGCGAAGGTGAAGATGTTGTATTAAAATAAAGAGTACGAGATGAATGGAATAACATATAAAAACCCGGAATTTTTTTACCTGCTGTTGGTGTTAATACCAATAATTGCATGGTACATCTTTAAGTATCGCAAAGCGGGGGCAAGTATCCGGTATTCATCAATTAAAGGATTTTCCGGACTTTCGAAAAGCTGGAAGCACTACCTCAGACACTTACCTTTTGTAATGCAACTGGCAGGCATTGGTCTTCTTACCCTTGCATTAGCCCGTCCGCAATCGTCAAATAGCTGGCAAGATGTAAAAACAGAGGGAATCGACATTGTAATTGCATTGGATATTTCCAGCTCGATGCTGGCACAAGACTTTCAACCAAACCGTTTAGATGCTGCAAAGAGCGTGGCAACTGAGTTTATCTCGGGAAGACAGAATGACAAAATGGGCTTAGTGGTTTTTTCGGGTGAGAGTTTCACCCAATGCCCGCTGACAACCGATCATGCAGTGCTGATCAACTTATTTAATGATATCGAAAGTGGTATGATTGAAGATGGCACTGCCATTGGAAATGGATTAGCGACATCAGTTGCTCGTCTTAAAGAAAGCGATGCCATCAGTAAAGTAATTATTTTACTAACCGATGGAGAAAATAACCGCGGTGAAATTGCTCCCGAAACAGCTGCCGAGTTGGCAAAAACATACGGAATTCGTGTTTATACAGTTGGTGTTGGAACAATTGGTACAGCTCCCTACCCTGTGCAAACACCATTTGGCACACAAATGCGCGATGTGGAAGTGAAAATTGATGAGGAAACCTTACAGAAAATTGCTGACATCACTGACGGTCGCTATTTTAGGGCTACCAACAATGACAAATTGATTCAGATTTACCAGGAAATTGACAAACTGGAAAAATCGAAAATGGAAATCAAAGAATACAGTCGTAAAGATGAAGAATTTGAGCGCTATGCATTTCTCGCAGGTATTATTCTTCTTGGTGGTTTATTCTTGAAAACAACTTTATTCAGAAACATTCCTTAAAAAGGAAAGACTATGGAAATGTTCAGATTTGCACATATTGAATACTTATATGCACTGGCAATTATACCCGTGCTGATTGTTCTTTTTTGGATTACACGAAGAAGCCGTCGCAAAGCGTTGGAACGATTTGGTAAGCCAGAAACGGTCAGCAAACTGATGCCGAATGTAAGCCATTCGCGCCCGGTTGTTAAATTTATCATTTGGCTTTTTGCAATCGCCTCACTAATAATAGCAATTGCAAGACCTCAGTTTGGGAGTAAATTAAAAACAGTAAAACGAGAAGGTGTTGAACTGATTATAGGATTGGATGTTTCCAACTCGATGTTAGCCGAAGACATACAGCCGAATCGGCTGGAGCGTGCAAAACGTGCCATTTCCCGCTTGGTCGATAATTTGAATAACGATAAAATTGGCTTAATTGTGTTTGCTGGTGATGCCTACACGCAACTTCCAATCACAACTGATTATCCGTCGGCCAAGCTGTTTTTAAACGCCGTCAGCACGAATATTGTTCCGCGACAAGGCACAGCCATTGGAGCGGCCATCGACCTAGCAACGTCATCCTTTAGTCCACAATTTGAAGGTAATAAAGCCATCATTATTATTACTGATGGTGAAAACCACGAAGACGATGCTATCGGCGCAGCTACTGCTGCAGCGGAAAAAGGAATTATTGTTCACACCATTGGTATGGGACTTCCTCAAGGAGGACCGATTCCTGTATATAAAAACGGACAAAGAGATTATCGTAAAGACAAAGAAGGAAACGTAGTGGTAACCAAACTGAATGAGGAAATGCTGCAACAGATTGCGGCGGCTGGAAATGGAATCTATGTGCGAGCCAACAATGCTCAGGTAGGATTAAATACCCTTTTCAACGAAATTGACAAAATGGAAGAGGCAGAAATGGAATCGTTGGTTTATTCAGATTATGAAGACCAGTTTCAATGGTTTTTAGGATTTTCTATTCTATTGCTATTAATTGACTTTTTACTGTTAGAGAGAAAGAACAAATATTTGAAAAACGTCAAATTATTTGGATAATGAAGAAATTAGGATTTATACATACCGTACTTTTTTTATTCTTGTTATTTCTGGGGATTCAGTCTCAAGCACAAAACGAACGCAAATTTATTCGCCAAGGAAACGAGATATTTGAGCAAGCGCTGGAAGATACCATCAAGCTCGACACCACTGCCTTTAGCCAAGCCGAAACGGCCTACAGAAAAGCACTGGATAAACGCCCTGATGATTTGCAATGGAATTTCAATCTGGGCGATGCCCTGTATAAACAAATGAAGTTTGACCAGGCAACCTCCAAATTTGAAGAGATTGCGGAGAAAAGCGATGATAAAAATGAAAAATCCAGAGCGTATCACAATTTGGGAAATTCGATGCTCATGCAAAATAAGCTAGACGAGAGTATTGAAGCTTATAAAAAGGCTTTGCGAAACAATCCGGAAGACCTTGACAGTAAATACAATCTTGTTTATGCTATGAACCTGAAGAAAAAACAGGAAGAACAAAAGAAACAGCAAAACAAAAACAAGGATCAGGGCAAAAATCAGGATCAGGATAAAGATAAGGATCAACACAACAAGGACAAGCAAGATCAAAACAAAGATCAGAATAAGGACAAAAATAAGGACCAACAAAATAAAGATCAACAGCAACAGCAACAGCAACAGCAACAGCAGCAAAAGATATCGAAGGAGGCTGCTGAACGCTTATTGCAAGCCTTACAGAATGACGAGAAAAAAATTCAGGAGAAAGTGAAAAAGGCTCAAGCGGAAAAAGCGAAACAGCGTAAAACCGACAAAGACTGGTAGCTGATTATTTGTTAATTTTAACAAAAATTTCAATCGAGCATAATTAAGCAAGATGACTAAAAAACTTATTGTAACACTATTACTCCTCATTCCGGCATTTTTTGCAGATGCCGACAGCGTAAGATTTACCATGTCGGGACCAAATGTGGTCTCTGTAGGTGAACAGTTTCGTTTATCATTTACATTAAACGAACGTGGCACCGATTTGCAATTACCCGACATATCTAATTTTGATGTTTTAATGGGGCCATCAACCTCGCAAAGTTCGAGTGTGCAAATTATTAACGGAAAGACGACTCAATCGGTCAGTTTTTCTTATATTTTTATTTTACGTGCTAAAGAAGAAGGCAAGTTTACTATTCGCCCTGCATCCATAAAAGTTGATGGAAAAGTATATGAATCCAATGAGTTGAGTATTCAGGTAGTCAAGGGACAAAAGCCACAAAGTTCTACCAACAATCAACGGCAGCAATCATCAACTGCTGCCAGTGGTTCTATCGATAAAGATGACCTTTTTGTGAAAGTGGATCTGGATAAACGCAACGTTTATAAGGGTGAACAAATTATAGCGACTGTTAAAATTTACGTTGCTCCCGATGTTCCAATCACTAATTTTGATGATGTAAAACTCCCCTCCTACGCCGGATTTTGGACACAGGAGATTGACATTCCAAATCAGATTAGCTTTACACGAGAAGTATACAACAACAAGATATACCAGGTTGGCGTATTGAAGAAAACCATACTTTTTCCACAGCAAACAGGAAAAATAACCATCGATCCTTTTGAAATCACCTGTTTGGTTAGACAACGCATTCGCCAGCAGCGAAGCTTCTTCGACGATTTCTTCGATAATTATCGAAACATTCAGGCTAAAGTGGTTAGTCCTCCGGTTTCAATCAATGTTAAAAATTTACCTTCAGAACCAGCAAGCTTTACCGGCGGTGTTGGTAATTTAAAGTTTTCGGCTTCGTTGGACAAAGCTCAGCTTAAATCGAACGAAGCAGCGACGTTGAAGATTACCATTTCGGGAAGCGGAAATTTGCGACTGATTGATGCTCCTAATGTTGAATTCCCAGCTGATTTTGAAGTTTACGATCCGAAGACCAGCGAGAATTTAAATACATCGAACGGCGGATTAACCGGAAGCAAAACATTTGAATATTTGTTTATTCCGCGTTTTGCAGGTGAATATTCTATTCCGCCTGTTAAATTTGCCAGCTTTAACCCGGCTAGTAGAAATTTCGAATACGCTCATTCCAAAGAGTTTACGCTTCAGGTAGAAAAAGGAAATGATGACCAAAATACAACGGTTACCAGTGCCTATTCGAAAGAAGATGTGCGCTTTATTGGAAAAGACATCCGCTTCATTAAACAAGGTAAGTATAAACTGAAGCCCAAGGAATCTTCGTTCTTCGGAAGTTTAGCTTTTTACCTGCTTTATTTGGGTGCTGCATTATTATTTACTGTGATAGCCTTGGTATATCGTAAAAAACTGAAAGAGAATTCCAATATGCAACTTGTTCGAAACAAGAAAGCCAATAAAGTAGCTCGTAAACACTTGAAGGTTGCTGCTGGTCATTTAAAAAATG